>PLPK01000063.1 GCA_003159795.1 Acidimicrobiaceae bacterium
TTCGGAGCCCAAGGAGATCTAGAACCCGGCGGTCCGGCCGGTCGGTACCGGGCCGCACCGTCACGTGCGTGGGTCAGCGCCACACGGCGATGACGGCTACGAGTGGCACAGGCAGGGTGCCCGTGTTCAGCTCGGCGGCGAGCAACGGCATGATCACACCCGGCATCCGGGGCGTCTCATGCGCGCCGTTGGCGGGTCGGTCGCGGCACGGCGCGGCTCGGCTCGCCCGGCTCCCAGAGTGATTGGGGCCAGGCGAGGGCCGCGGCACGCGCGCCGAGGCCGGGCGCGCCGCCCACGACGCCGCGTTGGAGGAACGCCCGGAAGATCGCGGCGGTGGCGCGCGCGTCGCCGAGCGCGGTGTGCGCGGCGGGGAAGTCGACGCCGAGCGCCCGGCAGCAGGCGGCGAGCGAGCGGGATCCGGGCGGCAGGGAGCTCCGCGCGAGGTCGCGGGTGCAGATGCCGGCCCGCCGAAGGTCGGGCAACTCGAGCCCGCAGCGGGTGTACTCGGCGGCGAGATGGGCGAGGTCGAATTCGAGGACGTGGCCGACCACGACACGCCCGGCGAGTTGGCGGGAGATCTCCCCGGCGAGGTCGGCGAACGACGGCGCACCGGCGAGCATCGAACGGGTGATCCCATGCAGCCAGCTGGCGCCGAGCTCACCCTCACCGGGCACGGCGATGAGACTGGTCCACTCGCCGAGCGCGACTCCGTCGGGTTCGAGCACGACGATCGCGCACTCGAGGACTCGCGTCGTGGCGGGGTCGAGTCCGGTCGTCTCCACGTCGACGACCGCGTACCGGACAGCGTGGGCATCGGGTGACGTCTGTCGGTCGGGGTGCGGTCCGTCACTTCGGGCGGCGGAGAGCGGCCGTTTCGCCGCGATCGTCACGGCGCGAGTGTAGGTGGGCGATGTTCGCGACCGCGGCCCCCTCCGCCACCGGAGCGCGGGATGCGCCCGTCGGGGTAGCTCAGCGAGCCTGTTTGGCGGACCGGGGTGGCAGGATCCGTCGGTCGGGCTGGGGGCTTGTGATCACAATTCGCTCACAATTCGCGCGCCGATGTCGAACACAATGGGGCCAGGATGTAGCCAGATGGTTGGGCGGCCACCGCGACTGCGGTGGAAACGGAGCGGCGGGAAGCGGGAGAGGTGACGGCGTGAGGCGGACCGGTCGGGTACTGGGCGGCGTGGTTCTCGCGCTCGTCGTTTTCGCTGGTGCCGCCGGCGCGGCGTCGCCGGGGACCCTCCCGAGCCCGAAGGCGGACGGTGCCGCCCCCGTCATCCCCGCGGGCGTGCCAGTCGCGCGCGTCCACACCTGGCTCGGGAAGGCCCTCTCGGTTCGCCGCAACGCGCTGACGGCGGACGCGGCGAGCGTCGCGGCGGCACGCACGCTCACAGCCCAGGATCGCGCCGCGCTCGGCGCGATCATCTCGGCCGACCAGGCCGGTATCTCGGGGCTCGCGACAGCGCTCCCCAGTGACAGGACGCTTCCGCAGCTGCAGGCGGCCGCGGACACGATGGTCCTTGACTATCGGGTGTTCTCGCTCCTCGCCCCGCAGCTGCGGGCCGTCGTTGCCACCGACCGTGAGCTCGCCAAGGCGGCGGCGCTCGTCGCACTCGAGCCGTCGATCCAGACCGCCATCACGACCGAAAAGCAGGCCGGCCACCGGCCCGGGGTCCTCGAGAAGCTCTACCAGAGGCTCGTCGCGCTGCTCGGCACACTGGAAACTTCGCTGGCAGGCTCCTCGACGGCGTTGCTCGCGCTCACGCCGCAGGGGGACGCGTCCGCCCCGGCGACCTTCGTCTCATCGGCGACGACGCTGACCGCGGCGGCTTCGCAACTCGGCACGGCCCGCGCCGACGTGCACCGCATCCTCAAGGACCTCGGGGGTTCCTAGGGCGCCTGACGTGCGCCGACGAGCAGGCGCAGGCGGACCAGTCCGACGGCCGACTCGATCGTGCGGCGCGCGACCGACGTGCGGGGTGGCCGCCTCTCGCGCACGGTTGCCGGGAGCTCGCGCACCGCGAAGCCGGCCCGGCTCGCCCGCAGCACGAGCTCGACGTCGAAGAGGCTGCCACGCAGAACGGTCTGCTCGATGAGCGGCACGACGACGGCCGCGTCCATCGCCTTGATCCCGTGCGCGTCGGTGACGTCGAGGCCGAGAACCCGGTGGGTGGCGGCGGTGAAGCCGGCGGTGAGGATCCGGCGGGCTCGAGGCCGCCGGTCCTGCGCCCCGGGGGCGCGTTTCGAGGCGAGCACCAGGTCCGCGTCCCCGGTGTCGAGGAGGTGGAGCGCTGCGTCGAGGAAGGCGAGGTCGTAGTAGTCGACGTCGAAGCTGACGATGACGGCGCCGCGTGCGTCCCGGAAGCCGGCGGCGAGTGCCGCGCCGTAGTCGCCGGTCGCGAGTGAGAGCACGCGCACGTGCGCAAACTGGGCGGCGAGCAACCGGGCCAGACGGAGCGTGCCGTCGGTCGAGCCGTTCTCGACGACGACGATCTCGAAGGAGCGCCCGCGACGCTCGAGCCCCGAGACGAGGGTCGTGATCGTCGACCCGAGGAGCATGACCTCGTTGTGGGTCGGCAGGATGACCGAGAGCTCGGGAGGTGGCTCCGGGTCGCGCGGCTCAGGCGTGGCGTCCGCTTCCTCGCTCACGGTGATCTTCCCCGTCGTAGCACGACCCTAAGGATGCCCCGTCCGCGTCTGCGGTGTCGAAGGCCGGTTCCCCGGATGCCGGGTCGGCACTGCCAGGCGGGTCCGCGGGCGGGGATCCGGATCCCGGTGCCGCCGGCCGGGCCCCCGTACCGAAGCGCGCCACCGCCGCGAGCCCGACGATGCCGAGACCCGAGGCGATTCCCCCTAGCCAGTCGACGAACGTCGTCCCGTAGTGGAGGACGACGTGGTGGGAGTGCGGCACAACGACCATGAGGTTCGGCGTCGCCTCGTAGGGACCGGTCGCGCCGGCGGCGGTCCAGTTCGGGAAGTAGGGGACTTTCACGAGGACCGGCACACCGAGGCGGCCGACCCGGAACGAGACCGTGGAATCCGTGTAGACGATGTGCGACACGGTCGTCGTTGGCACCCGCCTTGACGCCGCGGGGAGAAGGAGCGTGCCGGGCTTGGCGTGCGGCCAGGACGCCGGGCCGCCCGAGACGATCGGCACGGGCCAGTAGCGCGGGTTCTGGTACCAGGTGATCGCCGTCGTCGCCTGCCACTGTGTCTTCGTGAGGCCGACCTCGACGACCGGTTCGTAACGAAGCGGCACGACGAGCGCGGAGTCCCGGATGAGGTAGAGGACCCAACGTGGCTGCGACTCGCCCGTCGTCCCGGAACCGTCGACGACGGCGGCCGACTCGGGTGTCGAGGCGACCTCCACCAGGGCGGGGTCGCGGGCGGCGTCCGTCTCCACCGTCGGCGAGTCGGCGAGGAAGTACCTCACCCCGGTGAGCTGCAGGTGCCGGATCCCATCGGCGACGTCGAGGGAGCGGTACGGGAGCCCGACGACGGGGTTCGAGGCCTGGAGGGAGAGCTCGGCCTGGTCGAGGAAGTGGAAATGGTTCGACGTCGACGACTCGTAGTAGAGGCCCTCGGCGCTGTCGATGCAGCCGTTCGTCCACATCGGAAAGGACATCGGCACGAGAGTCGACCCGAAGGCGTCCGTGGTGTTCGGCGAGTACTCGTAGTCGAGCCGCCCGCAGCCGTGTGTCGCCGCGGCCTTCTCGAGCATCGCGATGACACGGCTGAACTCTGGCCAGCCGGGTTTCGCCTGGTAGCCGGAGTAGTTCCACTGCGCCCAGCTGTCGACGGGGTTGACCGAGCCGGTCGCCGGGTAGAAGGGGAGCACTCCGAGCCAGCCGGCGATGAGCGCGACAGAAACGGCTGCGCCGAACAATCCGGTGAACACCGGGTGGAGCCAGCTCTGGCCGAGGGCCGAGAAGGCGGTGCGCCCGAGCTCGCCGACGGCGTAGGCGGCGAGCAGCGCCGTCGTGAGGTACCAGAAGGGCAGCCACCTTCCGTTGTACACGAGCCCCGACGGGAGCCAGCAGAACGCGGCGACGCTCGCCCCGGCCATCGCGGCGAGGGCGAGCGCGATCCGTTGGCGCCGCCAGACAGCGACCGCGAGCCCGATCGCGGCGAGCCACTGCACGGCCTGCTCGCCGTTGGCTGGGAACAGTTGGGCGTACACATCGCCGACCCGACCGAAGTTCATCGACGAGGAGTAGTCGAGGTAGGCGGCGAACGGCAGCAGCCAGAACGCCGCGACCAGGGCACCGAGCACGCCGACAATGACGAGGTTCCGCACGCCGCGCCGCTCCCAGCGGGCGACGGCGATGATCGCGGCGGCCCCGCCGGCGAAGAGGCCGGGGATGACATGGCAGAGCAGCGTCAGGGCGAAGAGTAGGGCGGCGAGCCAGCGGTAGCGGCCGGTCCGGAGGGAGTAGACGAAGACGCCGAGGAAAAGCACCGCGAATGTGAGGGCGAGGCTGAACGAGAACTCCCCGGCGAGGGTCGAGGCGATCGTGCCGCCGTCGATGTTCCACGGGAAGTAGACGGCCGTGTTCGAGGGCGCGAAGTTGAAAAGGAACGGCACTGTCGCGGCGGACATGAGGGCGGGAACCGGCTGGGCAAAGCCTGCGAGGCGGCCGAAGGCCCACGCCGCGAGCGGCAGGAAGACGGTGCCGAGGACGGTGACGATCTTGAAGGCGACAGCGTAGGAGGTGACCAGCGAGACCGAGGCGATGAGCACCGCCGGGAGCGGGAAGTAGAAGACGTAGGCGGGGAAGCCGCCGAACCATCCGGGGTCCCAGCCCGCCAGCAGGCCGTGGGCGAGCAGGTGGTGGATGAAGTAGCTGACGGCGACCACGTGGGCGGCGGTATCCCCGCCGACATCCATGTTCGGTCCAAGGATCAATCCAGGCTGCAGCTGCGCGATGACGAAGGCCGTGACGCCCGCGACGACGATGAAGGTCGCGAGCGCGGCGGGATCGAGGAGCCGTCGCAGCCGGGCGATGCCCGTACCCCCGGGGGGAGGCGCCGCCATGCCGGTTCCCTCGCGACCCTCTCCTGGCGGGGTCTGCACGGGCGAGATCCTACCGAGAGAGCCGGCGGGCGCTTTGACGCGCTGCGCCCCGTCCAGTGACGACTGGGTGGTAACCTGCGCAATCCCTGGGCCGTTGGCGCAGTCCGGTAGCGCGCTTGCATGACACGCAAGAGGTCACACGTTCAAGTCTTGTACGGCCCACCAGTTCAGAGGCAGTTTTGCCAGCTAGACCAACGGCAACAA
>PLPK01000041.1 GCA_003159795.1 Acidimicrobiaceae bacterium
ACCGGAGTCAAGGTCACCAACAAGGAGCTGGCTGCGGTTCCACTCCAGCCTCACGACTTTCACGGCGAGTGGAACTACACCATCAACGCTCAATCAATCCCGGCGTGAGCCCTTACGCTTGAGCTTGGCGGCCTCGAACCTGTACTTGTCGGCGTTAGGCGTGTCGCCCATGGTGTCTGCACAGTAGGCGGCGCTCATCATCGCGCCATAGATGCTGGCAACCGTGAAGGCGTGAACTCCTTGTCTCTCCTCCCAGAGATCCCACGACTCGAACGGCAGGCCAGAGTTCGGGTCGATGTACTTGACCAGCGCATCAGTCAATCCCACCACCAGCGGCTTGTACAGATCACGGAGGAGTGGCCGGTCGTCACTGCGCTCGATATGCCGGCCCAGAGCCCACGCCACGAGCGCGCTCTCGTCCTCTTGAACGCCGGCAAGGTCGTACGGGTGACGCGGAATACGCGACAGCCACGTCGACGCCAGCGTTCCATCGGCGTTGACTTTGTGGGGCAGCAACCCGCGAACCCGCGGCATTCCCAGGCAGAAGCGGAAGAAAGCCGCTGCCTCATCGAAATGGCCGGCGCTGGAAAGGGTGTCAGCGCTGAGGGCGCCGTCTCGCGGCCAACAGTAGTTGTAGAGGTCTCCGGAAGGGTGGGTTAGCCGGACGTCGCTGTCGGTGCCGGCGAGGATCGCTCCGCTGGCCACCTGTTGGGCCACGACTTGCAACAACGATCGCCTGTACCTCGACCGCAAGTCCGGTGGCAGCAGCACCTCCAAATCGAGCTTGAGCTCGAGCTTGACCCACTCTTCACCCGACCGTAGCCACCGACACCAATAATCGGAGGCCTGATCGAGAAGGCCTGGGGTCCCGTGGGCCCAACGCGGTCGTGAACAGCGCGTGCCTCCTCTTCGGATCGTCCCCAGGCATCCCAGGTGTAGACGGTGGCCAGACCGTTGGCGGGAGGCAGCACCGCGAGCCCCACAACCGAATTGACCTTGTTGTGCGCGACTGCGGAACGAGACAGCGCGCCCCGGTCAACGTTGGCGAAGATGTCAGGGGGCGGGTAGCGCCAATGGACGTCAGAGGGCAGGGCATCGTACGCCTCGCCAAAGCTCGGTTCCGTGCCGGTGAAAACATAGATGTCGTTCTTGAAGCTCAGGATGGCCTTGGCATCGGGGTCGTAGAGACTGGTATCGCCGGTCTCGTTCCCCGGCATCTCGAAGTGATGACTGGCGAAGATGTCAACCGGTCGGCTCTTTCGGCTCAGATCCTCGATGTCGATGCGGCGCACATAGACGGGATCCCTTGGATCCACTGCATCTCGGACTGTCACGCGGAGACAGAGAGCTGAGTTCTCGTACACCGACCTTCCCACTATGGTGTCGTCGTCGTAATCGAGCTGTCGAGTCCAATCCGGCTCGTCGAGCCAAGACGTGGTGTCGTCGACTCTCACCGCAAGCCGTTGCGGAAGGCGAGTGATCTGGTTTGCCTGACCGACGAAGGGCCAGTAAATGTCGCGGACGGTCCCGTCCTCACCGTATTGATAGGAGAGACGGCCACCAGCTCCGGTGAGCGTCAGCGGGCGAGTCATGATCGCACCACCTACGGCGCTCCCACTCCACACAACGTGACCGTGGTTCTCCCCGGCTCTGATGTTCGCACTGTCACGCGCCGCCAGCGCATAAGGGGGTTAGACATCGCTAGTGGTTCCTGGCTGTCCCAGAACTCAACTATCACCGGTCCAGCCAGCGCCATCGCGAGGCGCCGCCGATGTCCCCGCTGTTCGGAGACTTTTCGCACGCCGTCAGAGTAGTCGTGCCGAATCACCGCCTCCCCGGCTCACGCCGCCGTCGAGGCGGAGGACCGCAGCAGGATCTCGGGCGGTCCCGAGGCGGGCACGCGCGCGGCGCCCGGGACTGCCGGGACGGGGTCCCGGTCGGGTTCAGCCGTTCGGGCTCGGCAGGATCGCCCAGGTGGAGCCGTTCCAGGATTCGACAAGCGTGCGGAACCCCGGCGCGGTGGCGCGGGCGGTGGTGCGATCCGTGAACTGGCCCACGGCGACACACGCGGTCTTTGACGCACAGGAGACCGAGTTGAGGACGTTGTAGAGCGCGCCCCGGTTCGGGCTCGGCACGATCGACCACCGCGTGCTGTTCCACGACTCGGCGAGCGTCCGGCCGATCACGGCACCGCCTGCGGTGGCCGGTGGCACGTCGTAGCTCGCGACGGCCGCGCAGAACCCGGCCGGGGCACACGACACACCGTTCATGTAGATCCTGTCCGTCCCCTTGCTGGGACTGCGCACGATCGTCCAGGCGCTTCCGTTCCAGGAGGCATCCGGGCTCCCGACGGCCTGACAGGAGTGCGCCGAGACGCAGGACACGCCGTCGAAGACGCTGTCGGCGATCCTGTTGTCGGGGCTAGGCCCGATTGACCAGTGGCTCCCGTTCCAGGACTCGACGAGCGTCCGGCTGCTCATGCTGATATCGGTCCGGTGCGTACCCACGGCGACGCACCAGTTCGCCGAGAGACAGGAGACGCCGTAGAAGGTGCGTTCGGCGGCCGGGCTCGGGCTCGGCACGACCGACCAGGCGACCCCGTTCCACGACTCGATGAGCGTGTGGTCGATGCCCGCGGCGCCCCAGTAGCTGCCGACGGCGACGCACGTGGCAGGTGAGACACAGGACACGCTGTTGAGCTCGCTGTTGTTGAAGCCCACGCTGGGACTCCGCACGATCGACCAGGTCTTGCCGTTCCAGGACTCGATGAGCGTGTCGAAGGCACCGGAGCTGGCGGTGAAGTGGCCGACCGCCATGCACGAGATGGCCGTGGAGGACGGATGGCGCCGGACGCAGGACACGCTTCTCAGGAGGTTCTCGGTGGTCCCTGTCCCGGCACTCCGGCTCGGCACGACCGACCAGGCGGCTCCGTTCCACGACTCGATGAGCGTGTGGTCGATGCCCGCGGTGCGCCAGTAGTTGCCGACGGCGACGCCACATGGTAGGTGAGACACAGGACACGCCGTTGAGCTCGCTGTTGCTACCGGAACTGCCGGCCAAGGGCGAGCGCGCGTCCCGGATGGGGACCGCTCCAGCCAGGGCCGACCCGCCGGCGCCGCCGGCTAGCGGGGTGGAACTCAACCCCATTCCCGCCAGGACGACGCAGAACGCACCCAGCAAGACCGCGTGGCGCCGCCGAGTTGGTTCCGGGGTTCGGGAGCTCACCATCGCGCCTCCCTCAGGGACAAGAGCCTCAACTGAGAGGCGCGCGAGCGTACGTCTTTGGCTGGCGAGGACCCGTCGGCCGGGTCGTCACGCCGTTGTCAGCGCTGGTGCCAGGCCGTCCCGCCGGCAGCGTCAGAAGCGACGAGGCGCGCGAGCACCTCGACGAACGCCGGGCGGGCGGTGACGATCCCGAGCTCGCGGTTGTAGAGAAGCGACGCCACCGAGAAATTCTCCGAACCGACGAAGACCCGCCCGTCGGTTCTCCGTGGGTCGACGACGACGAGCTTGGCGTGGATGTAGAGCGCCGACTCGGTGTCCGGGTAGGTCCGGACCTCGACTCCGGCCGCGGCCAGGCTGTCCAGGGCACCCCTCCAACTCGAATCCTCGGTCATCACGACGATCACCTTCACGTGCCGCCGCGCCGCGCCGGCGAGAGCATCGGTGATGTAGGGGTCGCCCATCTCCTCGTTCTCGACGTAGACAGAGACCCGCGCCGAGTCGATGAGGTCGACCAACGCCCGCTCGGACCCTGGGCTCCACAGCAGGTCCTTGCCGGTCGGCGCCGGAGCCGCGCCGCCGGTTCCCCAGTCGCCGTCGAAGGTGGTTTCGATCGCGGCGACATCTGTGGGCTGGATGTCCACGACGACGACGTCGCGGGTGGTCGCGTAGTAGCGAGCGGTGAAGTTCATCGTCATCACGAGCGCGGTCGTGTCGTCGATGACGGCCGCCTTCTCGTGGTCGAGGTCGAATCGCGCCGGTGCCCACCGCACGGCAACGTGGCGCGCGCCCAAGTAGGCGAACGCCGCCGCGTTCTTGTACCCGATGTATGCCTTGTCGAGGATCACCCGGACCCGGACACCGCGGGCGGCGTCGGCCGCCAGGATCGACTCGACGACGGGATCGTCGAGCTCGTACATCTCGAGATCGACGCTGTGATGGGCCGTGCTGAGGAGCCGGTCGATCCCTCCCATGCCGGCCCGTGGCTCGATGATCAGGTGGAGCGATCCCGCGGCGCGTGCCCCGGCCAGCGCGTCGGGCCCGGCGACAACCAGGCTTGCCAGGAGGACAGCCAGGACCACGGCGCAATGTCTGGCTGTTCTCACCCGACTACCCCCTCGCGCGGTACCGGCCTCCGCTAATGCCCCTGGGTTGTTCCCACGACGGGATAGCGCGTCCCCCGCCGGGTCGGGCGACCCGGCGGCTGTGACGCCGCGACCACCCGACGCCGCCATCGCGGCACCACTCCGTCTGCGCGGGCGGCCACATGTTGAAGATCTGTGCTATTGACATTTAATACCATCGGCAATGATCGTTTCATTCTCCCGAACGTGCGCGGGCACCCCCACGGTATCGCGTTGATCGTGGGCGCCTAGCCCCATGGCTAGGGGACGTCTCGGTTCGGGCGTTCTGCACCGCCAGCCAGCGCCGGCGAGGGTGTCGCCGTGGACAAGGTCCCCACCCCGAGCTGATCGGCGCCCTCTCCGGTCGCGAGCGGTGCGTCCGGCACCGTGTGCCAGCGTGCGGTCGCGGGGAAGCGGGCCCGCGGGCTAGGTGAGCCGCCCCATCACCGAGAAGAGCAGGGCGTGCAGTTCCCGCCCGGCCTCCGCCGGGTACCGCAGCCGCCGGTCCCCGAAGTAGTCGCCGTAGAAGTTGGCGTAGTGGCGGTCGAGACGCGCTCCCACATCGGGCCGCGTGTACATCGCCGTGACCGCGCCGTCCTCGAGAAGCGTCGCGGCCCCGGCGATGTGGTCGAGAACGAGCTCGGCACCGCCTGAGAAGCGCAACCGAGTCCACTGGCTGTACTCGGCCGCTTGCCAGGTCGTGACGATCGTGCCCATCTGCCGAGGGTCGGAGGAGCCCAGGGCGAAGCGGGCCTCGAACGTGCTCGCGTGGCCCTCGAGCTGCCGGAACGAAGTCACCGCAGTCGGGATCGTGAACCGGCTGATGATGCTCAGCGCGTTGATGCCCGAGTCGAGCCAGCTGTTGGCGAGACTTGCCGTGCGGCTGGCGAGATCCTGCGCATATGGGTTGCCGAACCAGGCCTCGAAGGCAACGGTGTCCCCGAGGCGTTGCCGCGCCGCGGCGTAGAAGGCCGTCGCCCAGACGACCTCGGGCGCGAACCCCGAGTGGAAGATCATCTCGACTCCGGGACTGGCCACAAGCACCCGCTCGGCGTCCTCGGGGCGGTCGGCCGCGGGCTTCTCAAGCAGGATGGGCACGGCGTGGTCCAACGTCCGCACGGCGTCGACGACGGCGGCGTGGGAGGCGGTGGGCGTGGCGATGACAACGAGGTCGGCGCCGCTGCACAGCGCGTCGGGCAGATCTGTGTGGATCCGCAGGTGCGCGCCACGGAACGTGGCAGTGGCGTGCGGGCTCGTATCGACGCCGACCACGTCCCGGACCGAGGTGATCCCCTCGAGCGCCCGCAGGTGCGGCGAGGAGATGTTGCCGAGCCCGACCAGGACGACGCGGTCAGTCACGGCCGGCCCGATCGAATCGTGGACGCAGCACCAATTCGATCACCCCCTCGCGCGAGTGGTGCGCCTGGTCGCTCTGGTGTCGTTCTACATCCTGAAACCGACCAGCACGAGCCGGTAGCGTGGCGGCGCGACGGCGGTACTGCGTCCGCCGCCCGGATTGTGGTGCGCAGGAACTGACCGGGGAGGCCAGGATGACGAAGCGGATGGGTGGGCACCAGCAGATGATCGTCCGGCTCGCGGCGGTGGCCCTGTGTCTCGCGACGGTCGGCTATCTCGCCGTCGGCGCCTCGGGCGCTGCGGCGGTGCGCCACAGCTCCTCGGGGACGAGCTTCAAGGTCACCGGGGCAGGAAAGGGCGCCTTGAACCCCGGGCCCCATGCCTTCTGTTTGAACAACCTCGTGAAAAAGAACGGGCTTACGGACGTGAGCGGCCTCGTGGGGAAGATCACGGGTTTCTCCAAGGGCGTGGCGAGCTGGAGCCTGGACGTCTCCGAGAAAAAGATCGGCAAGTTCAAGATCCCCGGCTCGCCGCTCGTTGAGCCGCACGTCATCCTCCAGCCGAACCCGACGAGCTTCTCCGGGTACGCGAAGATCGTCCCGGCGGACACCTTCTTCTCCAAGAGCGGGAAGGTGACGCTCGGTGCCGAGTCGGGCTCGATCTCGGCGTCGATGGCGACGATGAGCGGCAAGACGATCTCGATCACCGGTAGCTGGCACTGCAAGGCGTAGCCACCGGGGTAACGGTGCCGTCGGCCCCGTGGCACCGGCGGTACGGTGACGCGCGACCGCGGGCGGCGATACCCGACCCTCGCCCGGCCCGGGCAGCCGCCCCGCCGGCGCGGGCCTCAGGCGATCGGGGCCTTCACCAGCGGCTGGACCTTGAAGCAGATCGGGCCCGGACGCGAGCAGGCGAGGATCGGGTATGGGGCCACCTTCGAGGTCGTCTGGTCCGGCGGGTAGACCCGCAGACCCGCGGCGAACGCCTTGGCGTACCTCGACGCCGGGAGGAGGCCAGCGTTGACGATCTGCACCTGGTCCGAGGCGGACTCGCCGTCGGGGAGCGCGACGAGCGCGGCCGCCGGCGCGAACACGGCGGCGCACGCCAACACGGCGACGCCGATCAGCCTCCTGGGGAAGGACCTTGACAGATGTAAGGCGCGCCCTTTTCGTTGATCGCGGAATCCTGTGTTTGATTACGGCCCCTGGCTGATCCGGGATCCGGGCCGGCGGGGCCTCGCCCGCCGGGGCGCGCCAGACGAGCCGCCTCTCGGCTGCAGCTCGCGTGTGGTGTTTCCCAGGGCACGGGCGCGTTCACCGGGCCGCCGGGTCCGGCCGGGGCGCCGGGACGTTTAGGCCCAGCCGAACTGGGCCTTCTGCATCGGATGGATGCTCAGGTACTTCGGCCCGGCCTTTGAGCAGGCGAGAAACGGGTACGGGATCACCTTCGAAGCCGTCTGGTTCGGCGGGTAGACGCGCAGCCCCGCCGCGTGCACCTGGTTGCACTGGGAGTTCGAGTACACCCCGGTGTCGACGATCTGCAGATGCGCCGTCGCGGTGTCGCCGTTGGCGAGGGTGATCACCGGCTTGGGACCGCCGCTGCGGGAGGCCGCGCTGCCGAGCTGGTGGCCGGCGAGGTTCACCGCCGAGACTCCCGCGTAGGCGTAGACGGTGCAGGTCTTCCCGGACAGGTTCGTGAACTCGAGGTCGAAGTAAACGCTGCCCGCGGTGCCGTTGCCCTCGGTGTCGAGCCAGACGACGAGCCCGGCGGTCGTGCACTGGGGCGCGACGGCCCCGGCGGGCGTGCTGGCGGCGACGAGCGTCGCCACCGGTACGAACGCCGCGGCGCACGCCAGGACGGCGGCGCCGATCAGCATGCGGGAGGAAAGCCTGGGCAGGTGCATTCGGCGCCCCTTTGATTGGCGGAAAGATCTGTTACTGGGATTATGGCCGTGCCGGGCCCCCGACGGGGCGCGGGCCCTGTTCCGGCGCTCCCGACCGCGCCCGCGGGGCCCGGGACGTTCGCGAGGGGTCGATTTCTCCTTGAGCAGCTCTCGACAAGCAGGATTCGCGTCGCATATGCTGAAAGCAGTCAGAGACGCCTTTCACGGGCGCTTCAGGACCGAACGCCCCTTTGGGGCGTTCGGTCGCGTCTGGACGCCTGTTTCCCCCGTGCCCTCCCTTCGGCCGGATCAGGCCATGGGGTGGTCCTCAGTGCGTCGTTGGGGCCGACTGAGCCAGTTCCGGTGGCTCGGGCTCCGTCGTCACCACGATCTCGGAGGCGCCGGCGAGGCGGGCGAGCTCGGCGAACGTCGTCGCGAAGACCGAGTTCGGCGTGCCCGCCGAGGCCCAGATCGTCTCGTAGCCTGCGAGGGCGGTGTCGATGAAGGCGGCGAGCTTGGTGGGGTGGCCGACGGGCGCGACGCCCCCGATCGGCTGACCGGTCGCGGCGCGCACCTCGTCCGGGCTCGCCCGGCACAGCTCCGCCCAGCCCAGTTTGGCGGCGACGAGCGCGGTGTCGACTCGGTGGGCTCCGCTCGCGAAGATCAGCACCGGCGCGCCGTCGGCCATGAAGACGAGGCTGTTCGCGATGGCGCCGAGCGGGCAGCCGAGCGCCGCGGCGGCGTGGGCGGCCGTGCGCGTCGAGGTGTCGAATTCCCGCACCTCGCCGGCGAAGCCGGCGGCGCGGAGCTCCCCGGTGACGCCCCCGCCGGCCGGGCGCACGCTCACGGGGTCTGCCCGGCGCGGGACTGGCTGAGTTGCCGGCGCGCCGCGAGCACGGTCTCGCGGTCGACGACCACCTCGGTGAGGCCGAGCCACCGCAGCACGGCGATGACGCGCCAGCCGAGGTCCCAGCGGGTGCTGATCCGGGCGAACTGCGGGTAGAGGTGGTGGGTTTGGTGCTCGCCCTCTCCGAAGATGAGGAAAGACAGCAGTTTCACGTTTATCGCGTACCCCGCCCCGTCGACCCAGACCTTGCCGCGGTGGCAGTCGGAGTTGATCACGCCGCCGAAGCGCAGCAGCACCCAGATGTGCACGCCGAGGGCGGCGATGCCGGCGACGGCACAGGCGAGCTCCCACGAGGGCGTGCGCGCCACGCCGAGGACGAGGGGCGCGACGCCGGCGAAGAGCGCCGCGTAGGCGAGGCCCGCGACGACGGCCCCCCGGACGGGGTGGTCGAAGATCCGGCGGTCGAGGGCGTCGAGAGGCCGGTCGAGCTGGGGGATGTCATAGGTGCTGTCCCGGATGTCAGGCAGCTTCGCCTCGGCGTGGAAGATCGCCGCCATGTGCCAGGACACGCGCCGGTAGCCGTTGATCCCCTCGCGCTCGGAAATGACGATCGGCGAGTGCGGGTCGTGGCGGATTTCGTCGATCCACGTGTCGGTGTAGAGGTGGTGCTTGCGGTGGACCCGCCGCCACTCCCAGTGGCGCATGTAGATGGTGAGGTAGGTGAACCACCGCCCGGCGGCGTAGACGGAGGGCTTCATCCGGTGCGAGCCGTGGGTGATCCCCCGGTGGAGGAACACCGTGAGCGTCACGCCCGCGACGCCGGCGCCGAGCAGACCCGCGAGTACCGCCAGTCCGATCAGGGCGAGCAGGCTCATCGTGACACCCCCGTCGTCGCTTCCCGGATCGACGGTAGCGGAGGAGGGGGCGGGCATGCCGGGGGGCGACCAGCCCGACAGCGCCGTGACTTGTGATCCGCGTCACTTCCCCCTGTTAGTTTCGAGGTGGCGCCTGACGCGGAGCCGTGGTGAGCGATCGTGGACCGGAGGAGAGCGCGATGGCGATGATCCGTTTCGGACTGCAGATTCCGAACTTCACGTTCCCGGAGGTGGCCGACCGCGACTTGTTCGACGAGATCGCGGCGATCGCCGTCGCCGCAGAGGAGTCGGGTTTCGACTCGGTGTGGGTGATGGACCACTACTACCAGATCCCGGGCGTCGGGCCCCGCACCGACCCGATGCTCGAGGCCTATACCTTGTTAGGTGGGATCGCGGCGCGCACCACCCGCGCGAGCCTCGGCACGATGGTCACCGGCGTCACCTACCGCAATCCGGCGCTCCTCGCCAAGACCGTCACGACCCTCGACGTCATCTCGGGTGGCCGGGCGATCCTCGGGATCGGTGCCGCCTGGAACGACGACGAGCACGCCGGCTACGGCTTCGGTTTCCCGCCGGTTGGCGAGCGCATGGCGCGCCTCGAGGAGGCCGTGCAGATCTGCCGGGCGATGTTCACCGAGACCGCGCCGAGCTTCGCCGGCCGCTACTACACGATCGACCACGCCCTCAACTACCCCCGGCCGGTCCGGCCCTCGGGGATCCCGATCCTCATCGGCGGCTCGGGGGAGCACCGCACGCTCGCCCTCGTTGCCAGGTACGCCGACGCCTGCAATATCTTCGGCGACATCTCGACGACGCGGCGCAAGCTCGGCGTGCTCGCCCGGCACTGCGAGGCGGTGGGGAGAGACCCGGCCGAGATCACGAAGACCCGGCTTGGCGGGCTGGTGATCGCGGGGACCGACGCCGAGGCTGCCCGCAGGGGTCGCCGCATGGCCGAAGCGCGCGGCATGGACGAGGAGCGCTTCCGCTCCTACGCCGTGGCGGGCGGCCCCGACGCCGTGTGCGAACAGGTCGCCAAGTACCTCGATGCCGGGCTGGACGGGATGGTCTTCAACCTGGACGACGCGGGTGATCTCGACGCCGTGCGCCTCGCCGGCGAGACGCTCACGAAGGCCTTCGGCTGAGACTTCCGCGACCCTCCCGTGGCCCGGCCGCGGGGTAACCGGCGGCCGTGCTCGCTAGGGTGCTCGCGGGACAGCTGGTCCCGGATCCCCTCGGTAGCTAGGAGAAACTCATGATCGGCGAGAAGACTGAGCAGTTCCAGAACAAGGGCACCGACCTGTCCGCGCTGCAGGGGAAGATCGAGGACTATTTCAAGACCGAGGGCTTCACGACCCAGTCCTCCGCGCCGAGCTCGCAGGGTGTCGTGATCCAGGCGAAGAAGGGTGGGTTCCTGCGCGACGTCGTCGACGCCGACCGCGCCCTTTCGATCTCGATCACCGGCCAGCCGAACGACTTCACCGTCAAGGTCGGCATCGGCAAGTGGCTGCAGCACCTCGGGATCGCGGCGATCGAGACGCTGCTCATCTCCGACCTCTTCCTCGTCGTCGACCTCGCCGAGACGGCTTGGAACTTCGAGGTCGAGGACAAGATCATCGCCCAGATCAGGTCCTTCATCGGCTAGCGGGTGGGTGTTCCCCGGGGGTTTCTCGGGAGAAGTCGACCGGCCGGGCCAGTTCAGTTCTCTGTCCGGCGCCGGAAGAGGTGGACCGCGAGGGGCGCGAAGACCGCGAGCAGCGCGATCGACCAGAGCAGCGAGGACGCCAGCGCGTGCTGCATCGGCCAGGTCTGGACGGCCGCCGACGGGTTCGGGCTGCCCCAGAGCTGGCGACAGGCGGTGGTGACGGCGCTGATCGGGTTCCAGTTCGCGAAGACCCGCATCACGGTCGGCATGTGCTGGGTCGGCACGAAGGCGTTCGAAACGATAGCGGCCGGGAACAGGATCACGAGACCGACTCCCTGGGCTGATTCGGGGCCTTTGCTCACGAGCCCGAGGCAGCCGCACCCCCAGGAGAGCGCGTAGCTGAAGAGCAGCATCAGTGCGAAGCCCCCCAGCACCTGGCCGATTCCGGCATCGGGGCGCCAGCCGATAGCGAGCGCTGTTACGGCGACGATCGTGGCGCACACAAGTGAGGTGAACAAGTCAGTGACCGAACGACCGACGAGGACCGCCGGCCGCCACATCGGCAGCGTCCGGAAGCGGTCGATCACGCCGGTGTTGAGGTCGGTGGAAAGCCCGACGGCGGTCCCCATCGACGAGGTGACGAGGTTCATCGCGAGCATCCCTGCGATCGCGAAGTCGACGTAGGTGCCGCCGCTCGGGAGCACGACACCGGCACCGAGGATGTAGACGAAGAGCAGGGTGAAAAGCGCCGGCTGGATGGTCACGTCCGAGAGCTGGAGCGGCTCGCGCCGGATGTGGACGATGTTGCGCCGCGTCATGACCCCCACGTCGCGTACCTTCGCCCGCCAGCGGTGCGGGCGTGGCCGGCGGATGCGCGGTGGCCCGGCCGGTCGCGTCGTGACCGTCACGGGAGCTCGTCTCCGGCGGTCGGGTCGCCGGTCGTCTCATCGGTGCCGCTCTTCAGTTGCCCGGTGAGGGCGAAGAACACGTCGTCGAGGGACGCCCGGTGAACGATGACGTCGTCGACGGTGACGCGGGCGCTGTCGAGCGCCCGCACGACCGTCGTCGCCAGGCCGTCCTCGCTGCGCACTCGACCGCGCAGACGGCGCCCGTCGTGGCTGACGTGCACGTCGCCGAGTACGAAGGGGGCGAGGGCGACGGTCGCCTCGGGACGGGGCTCGCTGAGCGTCACCTCGAGGCGGGCCTCGCCCGTTCGGGCCTTCAGCTCGGCCGAGGACCCGTCGGCGATCACGAGGCCGTGGTTCACGACGACGATCCGGTCGGCGAGCTCGTCGGCCTCGTCGAGGTACTGGGTGGTCAGAAGCACCGTCGCTCCCTCGCCGACGAGGCCGCGGATGATCTCCCAGACGCGGGCGCGGCTGGTGGGGTCGAGCCCTGTCGTCGGTTCGTCGAAGAAGAGCACCGGTGGTCGCGCGACGAGACTCGCGGCCACGTCGAGGCGCCGACGCATGCCGCCTGAATACTGCTTGAGGATACGGTCGGTGGCGTCGACAAGCTCGAACTGCTCGAGGAGCTCGGTGGCGCGCCGGCGGGCGGCGGCTTGGGTGAGCCCGGAAAGGCGCGCCACCATTACGAGGTTCTGGCGCCCGGTGAGGGTCTCGTCGAGCGTGGCGTCCTGGGCCGCGACCCCGATGTTCCGGCGCACGGCGGCGGCGTCGCGCACGACGTCGAACCCGGCGACGCGCGCCCTTCCCCCGTCGGGCATCGTGAGCGTCGTGATGATCCGCAACGCCGTCGTTTTGCCGGCGCCGTTGGGGCCGAGCAGGCCGAGGATCGCCCCACGGGGGACCTCGAAGTCGACGCCGGCGAGGGCGACGGTCGCACCGAAGTGCTTCGTAAGGCCCTCGACTTCGATCATCAACTCGTTGTTCACCGGCGACCGCCCACTCAAGACTTACTGACCGCATGGTAAGCAGATGCTTACCGGGCGTCAAGTAACTTCGCTATGCTGCGCGGGCGGGCTCGTTTTCGGAGGCAATCGTGAACGAGAGGACCAAGCGGGGAAGTGGCCGGTTCGCCGGGCCGACGGAGCACGCGGAGCCGGCGCCGAGCACCCGGGAGCGGATCCTCGACATCGCGCTCGATCTTTTCATCGAGAAGGGTTTCGACAAGTCCTCGCTGCGGGAGATCGCCGAGAAGCTGGGCTTTTCGAAGGCGGCGATCTACTACCACTTCGCCAGCAAGGACGACATCCTGATGGCGCTGCACATGCGCCTGCACGAGATCGGAAGGCGCGCGGTCGAAAAGCTCGGTCAGATGCCGGCGGGGGCGGACTCCTGGGCGGCGCTGCTCGACGAGCTCGTCGCCGAGATGCTCGCCCACCGCAAGATCTTCGTCATGCACGACCGGAACCGGTCGGCCTTCGAGCAGCTCCACCGCCGGGAGCACGATGGCGTGCACGAGGAGATCGACGACGAGATCCGACACGCGATCGGCGACCCGTCGTTGCCGCCGACCGACCGGGTCCGGATGGCGTGCGCGGTCGGGGGCGTCTTCACGACCCTCGTCGTCTACGGGGACCTGTTGCGCGACGTCCCCACCGCCGAGCTCGAGGAGCTGATGCACGACGCCGTCGGCGATCTGCTCGCTCGTCGCCCGCGGCGCCCGGGGCCCGTCGCGCGCCCGTCCCCGGCGGGCGGTGGCACGGTCGCACGCCCGGCCCGACGGGCAGGGATATCACCCCGATCGGCACGGAGATCCGCTAAATAGTGGACATGGCGACTACGGGGGTTGCCGGCGCGCCCGCGTCCTACCTCGATTCACGACCACGCTGGTGGGCGCTCACGGTTCTGTGCGTCGCCGTGCTGGTGGTGAATCTCGACAACACGATCCTCAACGTCGCTCTGCCGACGCTCGTCACGCGGTTGCGGGCGACGACGGACGAGCTGCAGTGGATCGTCGACGCCTACGCCATGTCGTTCGGGGGGCTGTTGCTCCTCGGCGGAAGCCTCGCCGACCGCTTCGGGCGCAGGCGGTTGTTCCTGGTCGGGCTCGCCGTCTTCGGCGGTGGTTCGCTCGGCGCCGCCTTCTCCGGCAGCGTCGGGCCACTCATCGCCTGGCGGGCCGTCATGGGCGCCGGCGCGGCGATGACTATCCCGTCGGGGCTCTCCATCGTGAACGACATGTTCCGCGAGGCGGCCGAGCGGGCCCGGGCGGTCGCCCTCTGGTCCGGCACGATCGGGCTCGGGATCGCGATCGGCCCGGTGGCCGGCGGGCTGCTGCTCAGCCGGTTCTGGTGGGGGTCGGTGTTCCTCGTCAACGTGCCGGTGGTCATCGCGGGACTCGTCGGCACCGTTCTTCTCGTCCCCGAGTCGCGCAGTGCCGATCCGGACCGACCGGACCCGCTCGGGTCGGTGCTCTCGATCCTGGGCCTGGGGCTGATCCTCTGGGCGACCATCGAGGGGCCGAACGTCGGCTGGCTCTCGGTGGAGATCCTGGCCACCGGGGCGGCCGGGCTGGCGGTGATCGTCGGCTTCGTCGTCTGGGAACGCCGGATCGACCACCCGATGCTGCCACTCGGGTTCTTCCGGTCGAGGCGGTTCAGCATCGCCGTCATCTCGGTGGGCCTCGGGCTGTTCGCCCTGTTCGGGGGGCTTTTCATCATGACCCAGTTCCTCCAGTTCTTCCTCGGCTACTCGCCGCTCGCCGCGGGCCTGAGGATCCTGCCGATCGCCGGGATCCTCGCCGTCGGTGCGCTGGCCTCGACCCGCGTCGTCGAGGTGATCGGGACCAAGCTCACGACGGTCGCGGGGCTGTTGTCCATCGTCGGCGGGCTGGCGCAGATCGCCGCTGTCTCGACGGTGACGGCGACTTACGCCGTAGAGCTGCCGGGGATGCTGCTCATCGGTCTCGGCGCGGGACTGCTCGTGCCGGCGGCGATCGACTCGGTACTGGGCGCCGTCACCCAGGCCGACGCCGGGGTCGGGTCGGCCACGAACTCGACCGCCATGCAGGTGGGCGGCGCTATTGGCGTGGCGGTGGTCGGCAGCGTGCTCTCCACCCGCTACCGGCACTCGATGCGGATGGCAATCGCCCATTCTCCCGTGCACGTGACCCCCGCCGCGGCGCACGCCATCCTCGGTTCGATCGGTGGGGCACTGAAGGTCGCCCGGATCGTCGCCCAGATCTACGGCGCGCACCTCGGCGCCAAGGTCGCCGGGGCGGCCCGTGCCGCCTTCGCGCTGGGGAGCCAGACGGCCCTCGTTGTCGGGGCGAGTGTCACCGTGGTGGGAGCCCTGGTGGCGCTCATCGCGTTGCCGGCCCGCCCGCCCAAGGGCGGGCGCGATCGCCCACCGGAAGCCGGGCCGACGGACCCCTAGGCCGGACGGCCCGTCACGCTGGGGCTCGCCGGTTCTGCCGGCCCCGGGCCGATCGCCCGTCCCGGCCGCACCGTCGGACCTGGGGCGGCGACAAAACGGCCCCCGGCTCCGGCGATGCCGCAGCCGGCGAGTCGGTCAGGAGTTGTCGCGCGCCCGCGCCCGGGCGGCTTCGACGAGGCTCAGGAAGAGCGCGTCGTCGCCGCTCACCTCAGGGTGCCACTGCACGCCGATGAAAAAGCCGCGGGTGGAGTCCTCGACTGCCTCGATCGTGCCGTCCCCGGCGAGGGCGACGACGTCGAGGCCGCGCCCCACTCGGGCGATCGCCTGGTGGTGGTGGCTCGGAGCCTCGAGGGGGCCCGCGTGGATCGCCCCGAGGTGGCTTCCCCGGCTGATCTCGACGCGGTGCGGCGTGTACTCGCCGGCCCGGGGCGCGTGCCCCTCGTGGCCAACGACGTCTGGCAGGTGCTGGTGCAACGTGCCGCCCCGCGCGACGTTTAGCACCTGGATGCCGCGGCAGATCGCCAGGATCGGCACGTCGGCGTCGGAGGCGAGCCTCACGAGCGCGATCTCGAAGGCGTCCCGCTCAACGTGTGGGCGTTGGCTGCGGGGGTGGGACAGCTCGCCGTAGTGGTCCGGCGCGACATCGGGCCCGCCCGAGAGGACGAGCCCGTCGAGTACCGCGAACAGCTCCTCACGGCCCGCCGATTGCGCGGGCAGGAGGAGCGCCGCGCCCCCGGACCGCTCGACTGCGGCGACGTAGGCGGACGCGACGGTGACGACGCGCCGGGGCGACCTGTCGGCGGGGGCGTCGTCCTCGGACGCCGTGATGCCGATGACGGGGCGCGCCACCGTGACCTTGCTCTCCGCGTCGTCCTTCCCGCCGTGGATGATCCGCAGTGGCTCGGCCAACGCACCTCCTCGGGCTGTGGCGGCACGGTGTGCGTCCCGCCGCGACGAGACTACGTTGGCACGCCGGCCGGCGTCGGCTTGCCGAGGGCCCTCGGCGCGAAGGGCGCAACGGCGTCAGACTGGCGGGGAAACCGCGTGCCGGCGCGGCGAGCCGTGGGGAGGCGACGATGGTGCACAAGGAGCACTGGAAGGACGAGCCAGAGGATCAGGACTACCCGGCGGCGCTCAGGTACCTGAGCCTCGTCACGACCGAGGACCGGGCCGAAACTCTGGTCGCGGCGCTGAAAACGGCCCCGATCGTCGGGCGGATGGCGAAGGACCTGCTGCGCGCGAGCCGGCTCGAGGTGCTGCCCATCGACAACTTCCACGTGCAAAGGGACCTCAAGAAGGTCGACAAGGGGAGGCGTCTGTCGCCGGTGCTGCTCGTCGTCGGCAATCTCGCGACCGACACGCCGCTCACGATCGCCGACGGCTACCACCGGATCTGCGCGAGCTACCACCTCTACGAAGACGCCGTGATCCCGTGCCGGCTCGTCGACGTTGAAGCCGAACATGGCTCGTCGGTCCACTCGAGGTAGCCGCGGGCGCCCCGCGGGCGGCTAACCGCGCCTCGTCTTACTCGGGGCCGCCACGTCCCGGGCCCCGTCGTCGGGGGCGGCGGCGCCGGCGGCCGGGGTGACGACGGCCTTCTTCCACGGGCCGACGGCCGCGGCGAGCATTCCCGAGTTCGGCACGTTGAGGGGGCCCTCGTCGGTCCGCAGGGTCACGTAGGTGAGGTTCATCCCCCGCACGACGCCGTCGAACTGTCCGCCGAGCGCGCCGGAGCGCACCCGGATGTGGTCGCCAATGCCGAACGGGTGGGCGAGCAGCAGCACGGCGCCGGCGAAGACGTTGCCGAGCACCTGCTGGGCCGCGATGCCGAGCACGACACCGGTCAGCACGCCGCCTGCGAGGAGGTGGTCGATCGGCACCGAGACGAGGCCGAGAGTCCCGGAGAGCACGATGACGTAGCCGGCGACCGAGGCGATGAGCCGGAAGACCCGCCCGGTGGCGGGGAGGGTGCGCGAGCCGACGGCGTGGCCGAGCCAGCGGGCGAGGCGGCTCGTCGCGGCGATCCCGGCGACGGCGAAAACGGCGGTCGCCGTCCAGATGACGACGCGCGGCTCGACCCTGTCGGTGTGGATCCTGCCGAAGATCGAGCCGACGACGAGGGCCGCGACGACGAAGGTCCCGTAGGCGGCGGACATCAACCCGTTGTGGAGGCGCGGCTCGCCGACCGCCATGCCGGTCTCGCGTCGTTCCGCGCCCGTGCTCGCCGCGCGGGGCCGCTCCGCCGTCACGGGGCCTCGGGTGCGGCGTGGTGCGGGTGGGCGGCCAGGCGCCCGCGGAGGCGATTCACAACAAGGAGTGTTGCACCCCGCCCCGGCGGTCGCAGGCTGAAAGGGCGGGGTGCCGTGCGGGACGCGAGACTGGTGTGGTGCGCGCCTGGATCGTCGATCGCCCGGGTCCCCTCGGAACGGGTCCGCTGCGCCTCGTCGGCCGCCCCGTCCCCGAGCCGGGCCCGGGCGAGATCCTCGTCGCCGTCGCGGCCTGCGGGGTCTGCCGCACCGACCTCCACCTCGCCGTCGGCGAGCTCCCGCCCCGCCGGCACGGGGTGACACCGGGCCACGAGGTGGTCGGCACGGTCACGGCCCTGGGAGTCGGTGCTACCCGGTTCGCGCTCGCCGACCGGGTCGGGATCGCCTGGCTGCGCGGCACGGATGGGACCTGCGACTTCTGCCGGCGCGGCGCCGAGAACCTCTGTCGGGCACCGCTGTTCACCGGGTGGGACGCCGACGGCGGCTACGCCGAATACGCGACGGTCGACGAGCGCTTCGCCTACGCCATCCCTGCCGGCCTCGGAGATGCCGAGGCGGCGCCGCTTCTGTGCGCCGGGATCATCGGCTTCCGGGCGCTGCGCCGGGCCGCGCTCCCGCCAGGCGGCCGGCTCGGCATTTACGGCTTCGGCGCCTCGGCGCACCTGGCGGCCCAGGTGGCGATGTACGAGGGGGCGACGGTCCATGTGATGACCCGCTCGGCCGAGGCCCGCCGGCTCGCCCTTGAGCTCGGCGCGGCCTCCGCCCAGGGGACGGCGGAGGAGCCCCCCGAGCCGCTCGACGCGGCGATCCTGTTCGCCCCCGTCGGCGAGCTCGTTCCCGTCGCGCTCCGGGCCCTCGAGCGGGGGGGGACCCTCGCCGTGGCGGGGATCTACCTCACCGACATCCCCGCCATCGTCTACGAACCCGAGCTCTTCTACGAGAAGAACCTGCGCAGCGTGACGGCGAACACACGGGCCGACGGCGAGGAGTTCCTGCGCATCGCCTTGGCGGCCTCGATCCGGGTCGTGGTGACGCCGTATCCGCTCGGCCGGGCCGACGAGGCGCTGCGGGACCTCGCGGCCGACCGGGTCGAGGGGGCCGCCGTCCTCGTCGTCTGAGGGGTTCTTCGTGCTGCTTAGCGGAGGGTCGACGCCGCGGCGAAGGCGATCACCGCGAGGGCGTTGAAGAACGAATGCGTCGCCATCGACGAGCCGAGCCGGCCGGTGAGGTGTCGCACGACGCCGAGGACGATCCCCGACGCGCCGACGCTGAGCGCGAGCAGCAGCCCCGCCGTCCCGGGGTCGTTGGCGATGTGCACGGCGCCGAAGACGACCGCCGTCACGGCGATGCCGGTCCAGACCCCGAACCGCTCGACGAGCTGGCCCTGCAGGAGCCCCCGGAAGAAGAGCTCCTCGAACAGCGGGGCGCCGACGCAGGTGATGAGCACGAGCGCCGTCCAGCCCAGCGCGCCGACGTTCGTGATCTTGTAGAGGGACTTGTCGGGGTTGCCCGCCGACTTGAGGGCGTGGATGAACGGGACGAGAACGATCGCCGCGAAGCAGCGCGCCGCGAGCGCTGCCCCAAAGGCGATCGCGAGGTCGACCCAGCGGAACCGCAGGCGGAAGTCGGCCCGCACCTTACCGGTTCCGTAGCGGCGGCTGGTGAGAATGCACGTGCCCAGGAATCCCGTCCAGAGTCCCGCCTCGGAGATGACGAGCCCGGCGAGCGTCCCCCCGGGGTGGCCGGCGAGCAGGAACGGGAGGATGAAAAGGAACGAGAGCCCGAAGGCGACCGCCAGCCCGACGATCGACAGCGTGAGCGAGCCGAACGACCCGCGCCAGGCCCCTTCGGGGAGGCGGTCGTCGGCCGAATGGTCCACAGCGACGACGTCCTCGCCGTAGGTGCCGGAGAAGACGCGCTCGGTCCAGATCTCCCCGTCCCAGTAGCGGTAGGCCTGCCGGCGGAACGGGTCGCGGTACCACCCCGCGGGCTGGCCGCTCGCGGGGGAGGCGGGGGTTCCGCGTGTCCAGACCGGGACGGAATCCTGTCGGGTCCCGCACTTGGGGCAGTAGGCGCTCTGTGCACGCAGAACCGTCCGGCAACGCCGGCAGCGGCGCCTGCGAGCCACGGTCAGTTCAGCCGGATGACGACGGAGTGGGCCGCCTTGTCGGCGATGGACTGGCGCCGGCTGTCCCAGAGGGGGAACAGATCGTTGAGCAATCCCGGGAGGATCAGCGCTGCGTAGAGGATGGTCCGGATGAACCAACGCAGTACGCCCCTCCCCAGCCCGATGGTCCGGCCCGTGTCGACGTCGCGCACCGCGATCTTCGGCGCGTGGTTCCCCGGCGTTTGGCCGCTGCCGCGGCCGTTCAGGAGCGAGAAGTAGGTCCCCTCGATGGCCGCGCCGGCGAG
>PLPK01000035.1 GCA_003159795.1 Acidimicrobiaceae bacterium
TCGGCGAGATCTGTCATCGCGATCGCGACCGAATCGGGCACGATCATCGCGGCGGCTGTCTGTGTCTGGTAGTTCTTCTCCATGGTGGTGGTCCCCTTGCTGTCCGAGTGACTTGGTGGTCGCCCGAACACCTACCAGAAGGCAGGCGTCAGGCGGGGGACCGCCACCTCAAATTCCACGACGAACGGGACAACCTCCCCGCTTGCGCTTGACCACTCAGCCGATCCCCAGCAGGGTCCGCTAGGTTTCCGGTGATGGTTCGCGTGCGCCGATGGCGGGTTCTCTTCGTCTCACTCGGCGCGACCGCACTCGTGATGTCAACCGCCCTCGGCGCGGCCGCGTCTGCGCCCACGCCGACGAGCTCCGTGCTGAAGGCCGCGAAAGCGGCAATATCGAGACAGACGGGCGTTCACGTGGTGGTCTCCGCGAAATCCGGCTCTTCCTCGATGCTCTTCATCCTCGATCTCGGCACGAAGAGCGGTGAGGAGACCGCGTCAGAGGGCAAGGAGAGGCTCACCATTAAGCTGACCCCGACCGGCGCTTACGTCGCCGGGAACTCCTCCGGACTAACGGCCTCTGGTCTGACCGCGGCACAGGCGAAGAAGGTCGGCAAGGACTGGCTCTCCGTGCCGGCCGGTACGCGCGAGTACGCCGCAATGAAGGCCGGCCTCACGGTTTCTTACGTCGCGGGCTTTCTCCCGGTGGCCAAGGGTACGACCTTGTCCACAACCATCACCGATGGTGTTCACCTGTACGTCCTCAAGTGGACGACCGCGGCCACGAGTTCCACACGGAAGCTGTCGCACACGATGACCATCTCAGCCGTGGGAGCGACCCTGCCAGTAGAGCTAATCACGACCGTCTCAAGCGCCTCTGGTACGACAAAGTTCTCGAAGTGGGGCGAGCACGTCGCCGTGAGCGCGCCGCCGGTCGCCTCAACGATCTCCCTCTCCTAGGCCACGAGCTGAGAGATCCCCAGCCTTAGGGACTGAGACCCGGGGGCTTGGCCTGCCCTCTATCGCCGGGTCGATGGGCCAACTTCTGGCCCCCCGGAGCGTCAAGTGATTGCTGTCGCGAGCAGCACACCCGCCGATTTCCGAAGAGCCAGCAAAGAGGACGAACCCAGCATTGCTCGATCGGAGATCAACGAGCTGCCTGCGTCCATTCGCGAGCTGCTTGCCAACCCCGATGCTGGGGCCAACGAACCGCTTCGGTGCAGAGATCGCGAATCGAGACGCTGCCAGGTGTTCGTCAACCCCCGGGTCAGCCTGGAGCCTCCCCCGGTGGATAGTGGCAGTCGACGTTGACAGAGACCATCGGAATCGCCCCAACGTCGAGAGGACGAGGAGCAGCACAGATCCCCCAGATTCTCCCACGATAGGTTGTGGAGCCCTTCACCCCGATCTGTCCACCTGGCGCGACAGGATTTAGTGGGCGCTGACGGACTCGAACCGCCGACCTGCTCGTTGTAAGCGAGCTGCTCTGACCACCTGAGCTAAGCGCCCGTTACGCGTTCGGCGCGCCCACCGCCTGCAGTTCTCACCGGCGACCGATTGGTTGCGCCCGGCAATTGTCGCACCTGGATCGAGTCCGTCGCCCTAGGGGCTCTCCGAACCCGGCGCATCGAAGGCGTCAACCGTGACCGATCCCCCACAGGGCGTCATCGTGACGGGGACGGCCAGCGCCTCACCTGTCCCGGGGATCGCGACGTCGACCGAGGCGACCGTCGAGCATCCCACTCCCCCGACCGGGACGTCGTTGATGACCACTATGAACTCAGCCGTCCCGTCACTCGCCAGCGTCACGAGACCCGGCGCTTCGCCCCCATCCATCGACGTGATCGAAAGCTTCGGCCCCGCGCCAGCCCCGGAAGCGCCGGATGGGCCAAAGAACTCGAGTGAGGGGAAGCCTTCGAGCGTGCAGCGCGTCGGACCCCGGTTGGTGAGGGTGAACACGATGTAGGACGTGCCGGCGGCAACACCACCCGGCGCGGCCGTGATGCCGAGCAAGCCCGTCGAACAAGTCGTCTCGACGGACGTCGTCGGCACAGTGCTCGTCGAACTCGTCGAGGTGGAAGTCGGCGTCGACGTGGACGTCGAAGTCGGCGGCGCGTGGTGGTGGGTCACCGGCTTGGGTGAGGACGAACAGGCACCGAGAACGGCACCCCCTGCCAGCACGACGGCCAGCAGCAGTGCGCGCCGGCCGGCCAGATGACCCACGATTGCCTCCCCTTCTCCTCTACGGGAAGAGGCCGCGCAACCGTGTCGCCTCGGCGACACGATCGAGACCCAACGCCACGGCGGCCCGGCGCAACGGCACCTTCAAGGCGGTCGATTTCTGCCAGGTCGCGTCGAACGCCCGCTCCATCGTCTCCCGGTGCCGGGTTGAGAACACACTGGACTCCCAGGCGTAGCCCTGGCGGGCCTGGGCCCATTCGAAGTACGACGCGACCACGCCACCGGCGTTGGCGAGCACGTCGGGTACGACCGTGACCCCCCGCTCCTCGAGGATCGGGTCGGCCTCGGGTGTCGTCGGCCCGTTCGCCGCCTCGACGAGCACCTTGCCCCCGAACGACGAGGCCACCTCGGCGGTGACGGACCCGGCGAGTGCCGCCGGGACGGCGAGCTCACACTCAAGCGAGAAGAGGGACGCCGGATCGATCTCCTCGGCGTTGGCGAAGCCAGCGACCGTGCCGGAGCGCGCGAAGTGGTCGCCGAGGGCGGCGGGGTCGATCCCACCCGGGTTGTGGATTGCGCCGCCCACGTCAGCGACGGCGACGACGCGCACGCCGAGCGACGAGAGGAGGAAGACCAGGGGCGCACCGACCTTGCCATAACCCTGGATGACCGCCCGCGACCCGGTGATCGGCATGCCGAGCTCCCGGAATGTCGCCTGGGAGCAGAGCACCACGCCCGACGAGGTGGCGCCGACGTGGCCGGCGATCCCCCCGATGGCGATCGGCTTGCCGGTGACGACCCCGGGGGTCACGTTGCCCCGCATCATCGAGACGGTGTCCATGATCCAGGACATCACCCGGGCGTCGGTGTTCACGTCCGGCGCCGGGACGTCGCGGTCCGGCCCGAGGAGCGAGGCGATGTCGAAGGCGTAGCGCCGCGTGAGCCGCTCGAGCTCGGCCTCCGAGAGCGACGCCGGATCGACGACCACGCCCCCCTTGGCGCCGCCGAACGGGATGTCGACGACGGCGCACTTGATCGTCATGTCGGCGGCGAGCGCCATCACCTCGTGCACGTCGACGTCGGGATGGAACCGGATCCCGCCCTTGCCGGGCCCACGGGCCGTGCTGTGCTGGACCCGCCAGCCGGTGAAGATCTCGAGGTGCCCGTCGTCGCGGCGGATCGGGATCGCGACCTCGAGGATTCGTTCCGGCTTGACGATGATCTGGGTGAGCCCGTCCTCGAGCCCGAGCAGGCTCGCGGCGTCCTCGATCCGAGCGCTGATGGCGTCCCAGGAATCAGCACGCTCATCGGTCATGCAATCACCTCGTCACCACAGCCACTCCTGCGAGCGTACCGCCGGGCCGTCAGGCGATGGACCCATCCGTGCGCATCTTGGGAACTGAGTTCCGATCTGAGAGCCGTTCGGCCTCGCGGGTCGACGAGATAAGCGGCGACTGGCTGAGCAGCAGCAGCGAGTAGAACATCAGGCCGAGGAAGAGCCCCTCGCCGATCGCCCGGGACCCCGTCGCGTGGACGTGGTCCCGGAACAGCCAGATGCCCATGACGATGCTGGAGAGCGGGTTCACGATGAGGAGCGCCGCCTGCGACGCGGCGACCGGACCGGCATCGAGGGCGTGCTGGGCGATGATGAGCCCGATGAGCCCGACAACGGCAACCGAGTATGCCGCGGGGTGCTCGAAAACGTAGACGACCCCGTGGGGCCATTCGTTGGCGACGGTCTTGATGAACGCCGCCGTCAGCGCGAAGCAGATCCCAGCACTGACGCCGTACCAAGCGGCCCGCCACGAGCGGGGACCCCGCTGGGCGGCGACGGCACTGAGCGCGATGGCGCCCACCGCCGCGACCAGCAGCAGCATCCAGTCGTACTTCGACGGGTAGCTGTGGCCCTCCTTGGAGTAGCTGAGCCACAGGAAGAAGCCCAGCCCTATGGCGGTTCCGCACACCGCGGCCAGGTCGATCCATCGCAGCTGGTGGTGGAACCAGATGCCCAGGATGAGGACGAGGAAGACGATCTCCGAGACCATGATCGGCTGCACGGTTGACAGGTTCCCGAAGCTGAGGGCGACGGCCTGAAGAATGAAGCCCCCCGTCGTCAGTGCGAGGCCCGCGTACCAGATCGGCCGCTTCAGAACGCTGGCCATCAGGTGGTGGCTCCGCTTGCTGACCGGATGGGCGGCCTCGACACCCAGGCGCTGGAGAACCGTCGCGAACGCGTTCGCGCCCGCAGCAAGGAGAGCCAGCAGAAAGACCATTTCGCCCGTTATAGCCGGTCGGCGCCGAACGGCGCGGATGCGACGGCGGCGGCCTCAACGACCCGCCCGACCGGAGCAACGGACCAGGTCAATCGGTGGATCGGGGTTGTGCCGAGGCGGGCGACGGCGAGGCGGTGCTCGAGCGACGCGTACCCCTTGTTGCGCTCGAACCCGTAGCCCGGATGGGTCCCGGCGGCCGCGATCATCAACCGGTCCCGGGTCACCTTGGCGAGTATCGAGGCCGCGGCGACGACGACGCAGAGACGGTCGGCCCCGACGATGCACACCGCGCCCGGCGATCCCGTGAAGTCCCGCGACCCGTCGACGATGATCGCGTCCGGCACGACATCAAGCGCCTCGAGCGCCCGCGCCGCGGCAAGGCGCTGTGCTTCGGCCATGCCGAACGCGTCACATTCGGCGGCGCTGGCGTGTCCGATGGCGTGTCGCAGGACGTGGCCTGCGATGGGAGCGAAGAGCCGCAGGCGCTGCGACGGTGACAGCAGCTTCGAGTCGCGCACTCCGGGCGGGAAGCCCGCGAGGCACTCGCCCGTCACGACCGTGACGCCGACCGTGAGCGGCCCCGCCCAGGCTCCGCGGCCAACCTCGTCGATCCCGGCGACCGTCCGGCACCCTTCCGCGACGAGCCGCGTCTCCATCCCGACCCCCGCGTCGCGGTTCGTCCGGTGGCGCACGGACGGGCCGGGGGGCCTCTCAGGCACGGCGGCCGCCGTCGCGGACCCGGTCGCTCCGGTTGGGGAGGTTCTCCACCTCCGACCGCGGTGCACGACGCATGAGCAGCGGGATCGCCTCCGAGGGAGGTCGGTTCCCGTAGCACACGGCGACGACCTGCTCGGCGACGGGAACCTCGACGTCGAGTTGACCCGCGAGGTCGACCACCGGTCGGCAGGTCTTCACCCCCTCGGCGACCATGCGGGTCCGGCCGATCACCTGCTCGAGCGACAGGCCCTGCCCGAGCGCGACGCCGACCGCGAAATTCCTACTCTTCAGGCTCGTGCAGGTCGCGACGAGGTCGCCGAGGCCCGCGAGGCCCGCGAACGTCGCCGGCTCCCCGCCGAGCGCGACACCGAGTCGGGTGAGTTCGGCGAGCGAGCGCGTGATCAGGGTGGCCCTCGTGTTGTCACCGAATCCGAGGCCGACCGACATGCCGCTCGCGATCGCCAGGACGTTCTTCACCGCGCCAGCGATCTCGCAGCCGATCACGTCTGGGTTCGTGTAGACGCGCAGGGTCTCGGTTACGAAGAGGTCTCGGATCTCGCCGGCAAGGCTCTCGTCGGCGAAGGCGACGACCGACGCAGTCGGTTGACCCTCGCACACCTCGGCTGAGAGGTTCGGACCCGTGAGCACCCCGACGGGGTGGCCGGGCCAGCACGCGTCGACGATCTCCGAGATCCGGGCCATGGTGCCCTCCTCGAGACCCTTCGAGAGGCTGAGCACCGGGACACCCGCCGGGACATCCCCTGCCGCCGCGCCGAGGACGGCGCGCACGCCATGACTCGGGAGCGCGATCACGACGAGCTCGGCACCACCGAGCGCCTCGGCGACCGACGAGGTCGCACGCAGTCGGTCCGACAAGGGGAAGTCCCCGAGATACGAGGAGTTCCTCCGTCGATCGCGTATCTCGGCGACCACGGCCTCCGAACGCGCCCAGAGCGTCGTCGGTGTGCGAGCCGAGACGAGCGATGCGATCGTCGTCCCCCAGGAACCGGCGCCGAGCACGGCAACTCTCATCGAAACCTCACCGACAAGAGGTTCGGCGGCTGTGCGCGATGCCGACCATCTGAGACACGCTAATACCCGGTCCCGTCACGAACCCTCATCCACCCGCACCCGTACGACCCGCTCCAGGGTCGCACGAACTCAGGCGAACCACGACCGCACCGACCATAGACTGCCGCGGTGCGCGCAGTGCTTGTCCCGGTGAAGTCGTTCCGACTGGCCAAACTCCGGCTCGCGGGGGTGCTCAACGGGCAGGCGAGGAGGCGGCTCGCGCGCGAGCTCGCCGAGATCGTCCTGTCCGCCGCGCACGGCACGCCCGTCTACGTCGTCTGCGACGACGGAGAGGTCGCGGACTGGGCGGTCAACCGGGGGGCGACGGCCCTCTACGCGCCGGGACTCGGCCTGTCGGCGGCCGTCGAGGCGGGTGTCAGACACCTCGCGGGGGAGGGGTTCTCTCTCGCCGTGGTCACCCACGCCGACCTTCCGCTCGTGAGCGACCTCTCCGGATTCGGGTCACCCTCCGAGGTGACGCTCGCGCCGGACCGCAGGCGCGACGGCACAAACGTCGCCGGGGTGCCGACCGAGGCCGGCTTCCGTTTCTCATACGGGCCGGGTTCGTTCGCCCGCCACCTTGGCGAGGCCGCGCGACTCGGCTTGCACTGCACAATCGTCGACGACCCGCGGCTGTCGTCCGACGTCGACCTACCGGTCGACCTCGCGCTGATGTCGCGCCTCGTCGCGCAGCCACCCGCCACGACCACCGCGGAACCCACCAAGGACGAACAACAGTGAGGCGGCGTTTGCGGCAGAAACGACGCCGCACGGGACGGACGCAGCTCACGAGATGACCACGAACCTTGCGACCCCGAAGCGCGCGCTCGCGATCGCCGCCCACGCGGACGACATCGAGTTCGGGTGCGGCGGCACGTTCGCGAAGTGGGCCCGCGACGGGTCCGAGATCTTCCATCTCATCTGCACCGACGGTTCCAAGGGCTCCTGGGATCCCACGACGGACCCGGCTCGGCTCGTCGCCATGCGGCAGGCCGAACAACGCGCGGCGGCGCGCACCCTCGGCGGGTCGGCCGAGGTCGTCTTCCTCGGCTGGCCCGACGGCGAGCTCGAGCCCGGCCTGGCGCAACGAAGAGAGATCGCCCGCTGGATCCGGACGATCGCCCCCGACGTCGTCCTCGGCCACGATCCGTGGATGCATTACCGGCTCCACCCCGACCACCGCGCGGCCGGCTTCCTCGTCACGGACGGTGTCGTCGCGGCGCGCGATCCCCTGTTCCTGTCGGACCTCGGTCTCCCACCGCACCGACCGCGAACCGCTCTCCTGTTCGAAGCCGGCACGATCGACCACGTCGAGGACGTCTCGGCCACAATCGGGGTGAAGATCGCGGCACTGCTCCAGCACCGCAGTCAGCTGCGATCAACAATGGCGATCCCGGACGAGGAGACGGACGGCGGTCCCAGGCTGGACGCGTTCCATGCGCGGGTGAGGAGCGAGGCCGCCGGAGTCGGAGCGCCCTACGGGTTTGCGGCGGGGGAAGGGTTCAAACTGCTCGAGCTATGAGCGACCCACTCTGAGTCCCGGCTTTCTCGCCAGGACCCAGAGTGGTCGCGAAACACACCGCTTTCAGTGTCGTGCTGCTACTGAACGAGCCGAAGCCTTCCGGGCCGGAGCCTTCTTGGCCGGTGGACGCTTCGCAGGCCGCTTGCGTGCCGGTGCCCGCTTGGCAGGAGCCTTGCGCGCTGGCCGCTTCTTGGCCGGAGCCTTCTTGGCCGGAGCCTTCTTGGCTGGAGCCTTCTTGGCTGGAGCCTTCTTGGCCGGAGCCTTCTTCACAACCTTCTTCGCCGCGGCCTTCTTCACAACCTTCTTCGCCGCGACCTTCTTCACAACCTTCTTGGCAACAACCTTCTTCGCTGCCTTCTTCGGCGCAGCCTTGCGTACGGGGGCGGCCTTCTTCGCGACCGGCGCGGGCGCCGGCTTCCGAAGAACGGCGCTCGAGTTCAGATCCGTCTTCAACTGGATACCGGGGGTGAACCCAATACCCTTCGACGCCTTGATGTGGACCGGAGCACCCGTTTGCGGATTTCGTCCGCGACGCGCTTTGCGCTCCCGCAGCTTGAATGTGCCAAAACCGGTGATACGGATTGGAACCCCCGTGCGCACGCCCCTGGTGATTTCGTAAACGAGCGAATCGAGCGCGGATTCCGATTGCTGACGGGTCAGACCAGTGTCAACACTGATTGCACCGATCAGTTCGGTTCTATTCACGGCCACCTCCTGTAAGTGTGTAGCCAATGCAATAAAAGGCGATTTGGCCGCGAATTGCAAGCACTCTCGGCCTCACAACACGCCACGACGCAGTTGCGCGACACGAAGTTCAACACATCGGATCTCGGTTCTCCAGTAGCCGCCTCGTATCCCCTATAACTAAAGGCTTCTGCGAACGCGCCGAATGCCACACACTGGAAACCCACCCGCGGGTGATCGGTAGGTGTTTCGTGAACTCGCGCGTGCGACGATGCCTCCACGGCGTCGTTGGAGGCTCTGCAGCACGAATCGAGCGGGAACGCGTTGGCGCGCGTGCTCGCCGCGTCGGTGACTCACAGTCACGGCATCTATCTCGGCGCCGCGCACGGCGAACCGGTATTTGCACCACGCGAGCATGGAACGCTGGTGCTCGGTCCGCCGCGTTCCGGAAAAACGTCAAGCGTTGTTGTGCCAAATGTTTTCGCGGCGGCAGGCTCGGTCGTCGCGGTGTCCACGAAGCGCGACGTCCTCGACGAGACGCGCATGGTCCGCAGCCGGATCGGCGAGTGTCTGCTGTTCGACCCGAGCGGCACTGTGGAGGTCCCGCCGGGCGTGCACGCGGTCGGTTGGTCGCCACTCGCCTCCGCCGCGACCTGGGATGGCTCGGTGTTCATGGCCGAATCGATGGTCGGCGCGAGCCGGGAGGGCAGGGACCGGGTCGACGGTTCGCACTGGACCGAACGGGCGGCGGCCCTGCTCTCGTCGATCTTCCACGGTGCCGCGCTCGACGGCGCCCCGCTCGACGATGTCGTCGCGGCCGTGAACCGGAGGTCCCCGGAACGCTTCGTCGCGGCGCTCGCGCGCCACGACGCGACCCTCGCCCTCGACCTGCTGATCGGGATCACCGAGACCGAGGAGCGTGAGCAGAGCGCCATCTGGTCGACCGCCTCGGGCGTGCTCGCCGGCTACCGCACGAGCGCGGCCCTGGCGAGCGCAGCCCTCGCGCGGTTCGACCCCGAGCGCTTCGTGCGCTCCCGTTCCACGCTCTTCGTCGCCGCGCCGGCCGAGTACCAGCAACACCTCGCACCGCTCGTCGCCGGCATCATCCGGGACGTCCGCACCGCCGCCTACCGGTTCCACGCCACGACGGAGAGGCGCGCGGATGCTCCCGTGCTGCTCGTTCTCGATGAACTGGCCAACATCGCGCCGCTCCACGACCTCCCGGCGCTCGTGGCCGAAGGAGCGAGCCAGGGCATCGTGACGCTCGCCAGTCTCCAGGACCTCTCCCAGGCGCGGGCGCGCTTCGGGACCGTGGCGGACGGCTTCCTCACGCTTTTCGGTGTGAAGCTCGTGCTCGCCGGGATGAGTGACGTCCGCACTCTCGAGGCGCTCTCGGCGCTCGCGGGCCACCGCGACGAGATCGTTACCTCGACGACGACGTCGCGGGCCCCGGGCCGGCTGCGACAGAACACGACGCGGACCGTGACCACGCGACGCGAGCCCCGTCTTCCCGTCGACGCCATCGCCCAGCCCCCACCGGGGACGGCCATCGCCTTCGTCGGCGCCCGTCCGTTGCGGGTCCAGCTCACGCCGCATCACTCCTCGTCGCCCTGGCGCGAGATCTCCGCGAGTTCCATCGCGCAGCCGGTCGTCGCGCCGCGGACCATCCGGCAGTGGTCGCGAGCCGGGGGGCGCCACCGGGGCCTCAGCGGCTGAGCGAGGGTTCCCTGCGGCGCGCAGCGCCGATGAGACGCGCGTTCCGGCTCCAACCGGGACCATCGCGGTCGGGAACCGGCTCCATCCCGCGCACCCTCCCCCGGCGTTCGGATTCGATCGCCCTCGCGCGCCACAGCTCGCGGGCGCGCCGGCCCTCGGGGGACCTTCCGAGCTCACGGCGCAGCACCGCTGGTTCGGCGAGCTCCAGCGCGAACGACCGCTCGCCGGCGGGATCCCGGTCCACCGGGGCGACGGCGACATGGCAGTGCACGCCGTCGGGAAGGCGCGCGATCCCGGACCCGAGGATCCGCGCGCCCCCGAACACGATGAGATCGAGATCCCCGCCCAACCGGCGCAGCGCTTCGCCCGGGCTGGCGGCCTCGCAGCCGAGGGGGGCGAGAAGGCGCGGCTCGGCGGCCACGACGAGGCACCGGCGTCCCCGCGCGCGCCGCTCCCCGTCCAACAGGCGGATCCCGCCGAGCGCGGCCGCGAGGTCCCCGGCGAGAAGAACCTCGACGTCACCTACCGTGTGCCGGGTGAGCGCCCCATCCGGAGCGGACCATCCGGCGAGGAGGGCCCCTTCCCGACCGGCGGGTGGTGGCGTCCGCCCGGCAGAAGAACCCCCCCGTACGAGCACGAGCGTCGTGCCCCGGGCGCGCGCCTCGTCGACGAGCGACAGCACCTCACGCACGGGACAACGCTCGGGGTCGGCGATGACGACGAGGGAGCCGCCACCGGACACCTCGCGGCGGTCGAACACGGTCGTCGTGACCCCCGTCGCCGCCTCGAAATGGGCGGCGGCACGGCGGTTCGGCGCGAGGCCGACGACCCGACGGCCGTCGCGATGTGCCGCGACCGCCGCCGCGCGCAACTCCTCGTAGTCCTCCAGCGGGCGGTTCGCCCGGCCGGCCACGACGACCCCGGGGGCGATCGTGCCCGCCGGTCGGAGAGCCCCCGCGTCATCCCTCGCCACGGCGAGCACCGGTGCCGACTCGAGCGTTACTTCCAGCCGGTCGCCCAGTGCCGCGACTTCCCGCGTCGCGAACCGGGCTTCGACGAGACCCGCTGGGATGCGCCCGCCCCCGGCCGCGCGCAGCCGGACGGTGCGCGCGCCGTACCGCACGAGCTCGCCCGAACCGAGGTGTTGATCGACGGCGACCTCGACCCGCTCGACGGGGGCGCCGTCGTCCAGGCGGGCGCACGTCGCCCGGATCAGCTCACGCCGGTCGAAGGCGTGGCCGAGGGACTCGGCCGACTCGGCGACGCGCGCCGCCAGCCCGGGGTCGCGCCCGGTCCCGGGCCGCCCCGTCCGGGGGGCGGCGGCACCGAGCCTGCCCACGGACGCCCGGGACACCCCGAGTGCGAAGGCCCGCTCACGCCAACCGGCGACGAGCGCCGGGTAGTCCCGAGTGAGGACCTTGTCCGGACGGGTGCGGTCGGCGGCCAACCGTGCCGAGTGCGGCCCTGACCATCCCGTGCGAGCGAGCTCGGCGGTGATCTCCGCACTGCGACGCGAGAAGCCGCGCACCGCAGCCGCCGGGATCCCGATGAGGTCGGCGAATCCCTCAGCGCGTGCCTGCCACGAGACCGCGAGCCGTCGGGAGATCTCGTAGCGCAGCTCCGCCCGGTACAGGGCCCCGGCCACGCCGACGTTGGCGAACAGCGCCCGGGCGTCGAGCGCCGACCATCTCCCACCGGCGTCCGGCGCGAGGTTGGCCACGACAAGGTGTGTGTGGAGGTGCGGGTCGTTCGCGCGGCTCGTCCGGTGGAGGAACGACGCCGCGGCGAGGCCCGGCGCCGGTTGAACCGAGCCCCCGCGGCGCACGTGCGCGGCGTGCCGCTCGAGGTACCCGAGGGCGCCCGCGACGGCACGCTCATGCGCGGCGCGCACCTCCCCGATGGCATCGTCCGGGCCCAGGGCGTGGAGCAGGCTCACCGACTTCGGCGCGGCGAACGTGCAGTCGAAAGCGGTGACGGTGACGCGGTCGTGGCGGGGGTCGAGCGCCACACCGGCCACGGGGTCCACCCCGGCGAGCAGCGTCGACAGGCTCGCGGCCTCGACCGTCCGGCCGGCGAGGCCGAGGTGGGCGGCCAGACCTCCCCACCAGGCGCCGTCGGACTCGACGAGCCCCGGCTGCTCCGGAGATCCCCTGGTCGCCTCGAGGTAGTACACCTCGCGGCCCCGGCGCACCTTCGCCACGTTGAGCACCGCGGGGACGGTAGGAACGGACCGTGTTCCGCGACCTACCGCCGCGCCGCCGTTCCCGGGCCACCGGCACTCGGGGCCCAAACCGGCCGACCGGTCCCCTACGAACCGTCCCGGTACCGGGCGAGCGCCCGCCTTGCGACCCCTGCGGCGGCACCCGCGAGCTCGGGCGGGTCGACCACCTCGGCCGCCGGTCCGAGCCGGAGGACGAGACAGCCGAGGAAGTACTCGTCGGCGACCTCGATCGGCGCGACAACACGGCCGTCGGGCAAGCGGGACGGCGGCGCCGAGACCAGCCGATCGATGAGCACGTAGGAGGCCTGATCGAAAGCGACGTAGGCGGTGCGCGCCCCCGCTCCCCCGACGAAGGCCCGTGCGCCGCCGAGCGCGGCGGGCAGCGACCGGGCCGTGACCGGCTCGCCGAGACGCCGAACCCGGGTGATGCGCGCGACCTGGAAGCGCCGCCAGTCCCCGGCGAGACCGCAGAAGGCGTCGAGGTAGAACGTCCCCTCGCGGGCGACGACGGCGTAGGGCTCGACGCGCCGCGTCGTCTCGTCGCCGCGTTTCGCGCCGAGATAGTCGATCTCGACCGCCTCGCCCGCGGCGGCCAGCTCCCGCAGCTCCTCGAGGTGCGGGGGCACGTCAAGCTCGACGCTCACCCGCTCGAGACCGAGGGCGTGGCCGAGCTTGTCGAGCGCCGTGGCGAGCGGACCGGTGGGCTCCACGCCCTCGATGGCGAGCATCGCTCTGGCCGAGGCCGCGAGCGTGAAGCCCTCGTCCGGCGTGAGACGCGCCGGGCGGCGCAGCGCGTCGAGCCCGTAGGCGACGACGCGGTCGTCATCGACGATCAGCTCGAGCAGCGTGTCCGGCGTGTACGGCGGCAGCCCGCAGCAGGCGGCGAGCTCGAGCTCGCCGACGAGGGATTCCGGCTCGAAGCCGAATCGCGTCGCGAGATCGCCGATGGACGACTCGCCCACGCCGGCGAGGTACGTGAGGACGGCGAGGAGCCGCCGCAGACGGGCCCCCGCGTCAACGCCCTCGGGCGTGTGCCCGGTGCTCAGCGTGGTCCCCCGGCCCGGGCGGCCGTCTCGAGGCGGTCGATGGCACCGCGGCGGAGAGCCACCGGGGCGAGCACCTCGACCGCGTCGCCGAGCCCGAGCACCCACGAGTAGAAGGCTTCCTCGTCGCCGACGGAAAACGCCAGGCGCACCGACCCGTCGGCGTCGCGCCCGCGCACGGCCCCCGCACCGACGAGCGCGATGACGCTGGCGGCCTCGCGGGCGTCGACGGCGACCTCGACCTCGGTCGCCTCGGGCTCGACCGGCCCCGAGGGCTCCGGCTGGAACGGCACGTAGCGCAGCTCCGTCGCGGCGTCGAAGCCGTCCGGCCGCTCGTAGCTCGCCGGCGTGCCGGCGACCGGTTCGCTCTCGAACCGGTCGACCCGGAAGCGGCGCAAGCCCCCGGATTCGCCGACGCCGGCGTCCCGCCCCACGAAGTACCAGCTGCCGCCGCGGAAGACCAGCCCGTAGCCGTCGACGCGCCGTTGCCGCCCGTGATAGGCGAACGCGACCGACGCCCGGTCCCGGATCGCCTGCTGGAGCAGCCCGAGGAACGGCAACGACGGGAGCACCGCGACGGGCGCGACGTCAGCCGCCCGTGCCGTGCCGAGCTTGTGGAGGACCTCGCGGCCGACTCCGCCCTCCAGGCGCACGGCGAGCAGCGCGAAGGCGAGCGCCGCCTCTTCGTCCGGGGTGAGCCCGAGGTCGGGGAGGTAGTACTGCTCGGGTAGGATGCGGTAGCCGACCTGGTCGTCACCATTGACGCGCTCGACGGAGATCGGTATCCCGTTGTCGCGCAGCGTGCGCTTGTCGCGTTCGAACGCCTGTCGGAGTGCACCGGGGGCGGTCGGGTAGCCGGCGACGGCGAGGCCGATCTCCCGCAGCGAAAGCGGGCGGGAGGCGTCCAGCAGGGCTAGGACGAGGTTCGTGATTCGCTCGAGCCTGCTCAGCCTGGTCGACACACAAGCAATCTAGGCCGGGCCCCGGGTGCCGAGATACCGCTGGGCGCCTTGCGCGACGCACCGGGACGGGATGAACCGATGACAGCCGACAGGACCGGATGATGACGGTGCGGACGAAGGACGAACTGCGGAACGTGGCGATCATCGCCCACGTCGACCACGGCAAGACGACGCTCGTCGACGCGATGCTCCGCCAGGGCGGTGCGTTCGGCGCCCACGCCACCGTCGTCGACCGGGTCCTCGACTCCCTCGACCTCGAGCGCGAGAAGGGCATCACGATCCTCGCCAAGCAGGCCGCCTTCCGGTTCGGGACCCGCCGCCTGAACGTCGTCGACACCCCGGGCCACGCCGACTTCGGCGGTGAGGTCGAACGCGCCCTCGCGATGGTCGACGGCGCGATGCTGCTCGTCGACGCCTCGGACGGTCCCGGGCCCCAGACCCGCTTCGTGCTCCGCAAGGCGTTCGAGTCGGGGCTGCCCGTCGTACCCGTCGTGAACAAGGTCGACAGGCCCGACGCCCGGATCGCCGAGGTCGTCGACGAGACGATCGAGCTGTTCCTGGACCTCGAGGCGCCCGAGGGCCAGTACGACATCCCGTTCCTGTTCGGCAGCGCCCGTGACGGCTGGCTGACGCTCAACCAGCCGCCGGGGCCGGTCGCCGAGCCACCCGAGGGCGGGGACCTCGCGATCCTCGTCGAGGTGCTCTTCGACCACCTCCCGCCGCCCTCGTACACCGAGGGCGCCCCCCTCCAGGCGCTCGTCACCAATCTCGACGCCTCGCCGTATCTCGGCCGGCTGGCGATCTGCCGCGTCGTCGAGGGGACGATCCACGACAACGAGACCGTCGCTTGGTGCCGACGCGACGGGACGGTCGAGCGGGTCCGCGTCACCGAGCTCCTCGTGCCCGCCGACCTCGGCCGGGTCCCGGCCGACTCCGCCGGACCCGGCGAGCTCATCGCCGTCGCCGGCATCGACGAGATCACCGTCGGCGAGACGCTCGCCGACGCCGAGCACCCGGTCGCGCTGCCGCTCCTCATCGTCGACGAGCCCAGCCTGTCGATGACGGTCGGGGTCAACTCCTCGCCGCTCGCCGGCCGGAATGGGACCAAGCTGACGGCGCGCCTCCTGCGGTCACGCCTCGAGGCCGAGGTGTTGGGCAACGTCGCGATCCGCCTCGTGCCCACCGAGCGCGCCGACACCTTCGAGGTGCAGGGTCGCGGGGAGCTCGCCCTGGCGGTCCTCGTTGAGACGATGCGCCGCGAAGGATTCGAGCTGACCGTCGGCAAGCCCGAGGTGCTCACCCGGGTGGTCGAGGGCGTCGTGTGCGAACCGGTGGAGCGCCTCTCCATCGAGGTCCCCGAGGAGCACCTCGGCACCGTCACGCAGCTCATCGCCCGGCGACGGGCCCGCATCGACCGCATCGTCCACCACGGGACCGGCTGGGTCCGCCTCGGCGGGCTCGTCCCTTCCCGGGGGTTGATCGGGATCCGCGGCGAGCTGATGACCCAGACACGGGGCACGGCTCAGCTCCACCACTCGCTCGAGCGCTACGAGCCCTGGCAGGGTGAGATCCGGATGCGGGCGAGCGGCAGCCTGATCGCCGACCGCCCGGGCGTGGCGACCGCCTTCGCGATCACGAACCTTTCCGAACGCGGGTCGATGTTCGTCGGCCCGGGCGAGGAGGTCTACGAGGGGATGATCGTCGGTGAGAGCTCGCGGGCCGACGACATCGACGTCAACGTGACCAAGGAGAAGAAGCTGACGAACATGCGATCCTCGACCTCGGACGAGTTCGTCAAGCTGCCGCCGATCCGGCGGCTCACGCTCGAGCAGGCGCTCGAGCACGCCGACGAGACCGAGTGCGTCGAGGTCACGCCCTCGGTCGTCCGTCTGCGCAAGGCGGTCCTCTCACGGCATGACCGGGCTCGCGGGCGCGGCCGGGAACGTCGCGTCACGAGCGGCTGAACGACCAGGCACACCCGGGCGCCGGTCAGACGAGCGGCGGCAGGAAGCGCCCGAAGCGCAGCGGCGGCTTGTCGAGGACGAAGGTGACGAGCACGTGCAGGTCGCGGAGGCGCACGACGACGATGGCGAGCGGGTCATGCTTCCGGCCCGGCGGCCAGCCGAGCGCCACGCCGTTCGTCGAGAAGCTCCCCCGGTACGCGACAACGCACACGGCGCTCCGTTCGCGCAGCACCGCGCCCGGGATGACGAACCAACGGTGCTCGCTCTTCCTGAACCCCCGAAGGGCCGTCGTGAGGTCGCGCGGGCTCAGATAGCGCACGCCGGCGAAGCGCCCCGTGTCGTTGACGGCCGCGTGCGTCACCGCGAGGACCCGGAAGCACGAGCTCTCGGTCGACCCGAGGACGTTGCGCGGCGCGGTGCACGCCGAAAGCCCGGCTGACGCGGCGAGGAGCGCCGCCGACGCCGCCACGAGCCTCGCCGCTCTCGCCGTCCGGCCCCGGGGTGCTGGCCGGAGCCCGTCGCTGCTCATGTCCCCACCTCTCCCGTCGCGCCCGACAACTCGTCCACCGTCGCGCGCCCCCGTCGCGATGGCAACCGCACCGCCGATCCCACCGGATCGGCCGCCGCAGGACCCTGCCTCCAGCGGCGCGCGAGACCAAGCCCGGCCCAGGCCGACCAGCCGACGGGGAGGAAGCCCCAGAAGCTGACGATCCGGTAGAGGAGAACCGCGGCGACCGTCGAGAGATACTGCCCCCCGAAGACGCCGAGCGCGAACGTGATGCTCCCTTCGACGACTCCGAGCCCGCCGGGCGTGATCGGCAGGTTGGCCGCGAGCTGGGCGACGCCGTAGGCGAGGAACAGACCGCGCCACGGCACGGTGCTGCCCACCGCGAGGAAGGCGCAGGCGAGGCAGCCGCAGTCGAGGACCCAGTTGCCGAGCGCACCGGCCAGCGAGACCGCGAGGTCCCGCCAGGTGAGCCGGAGTCCCTCGAGCCGGGCGGCCCATGCGGCGACGACGACGGCACCGCCGCGCCGCGGCCGACCGACCAGGCGCCGCGAAACCCCGAAGGCGCCGACCACGAGATGCGCCAGCCAGCGGCGCTGAAACACGACGGCGTCGGCGACGACCGAGATGGCGAACACACCGAGGATGACCCCGACGAGGTCGTAGGCCGCGCTCACCCTGAAGGCGAAGACGACGCCGACGGTGGCGACGAGACCCAGCGTCGCGGCGGAACAGACAAACGTCGCGAGGAGGGTCCACACCGCGAGGGTCTCGTCAGCTCCCCGGCGTCGGTAGACACGGTAGACGTAGATGCTTGAAAACGCCGGGCCGCCGGGCAGCGAGCTGGCGATCGCCGCCGAGGCGGCGCTCAGGGTGGTCATGAACCCGACGCCGGTGCGCACCCCGCCGACCGACAGCAGGCGCCGCTCCAGGAGCCCGAACGAGACGTACGACGCGATCTCCAGGACGATCGCGAGGAGGAGCCAACCCAGCTCGAGGTGGGTGAGCTCCTCCGAGGCGCCGAGGAGCTCGCCTTTCCGACCGTTGAGGGCCCACAGGGCGAGCGCGGCCAGCCCAAGCCCGACAACGAAGCGCACGACGCGCCACGAACGGGTCCGGGTGACCCGACGCAGCCGCTCCCTCCACGTCACGCCGCAGCGTACCGTGGCCCCTCGTGGCCCCTCGGCGCCGACCGGGCGCCGATCACGGGTCGGCCCGCCACCTCCCGGTGCCACGTGCTGTCGGCGCCGGCGGCGCGGCGGCCAGCCCGCCGGGACCGCCACCTAACCGGCGGAGGAGACGGCGAACCAGTCGGACAGGAGCCCGACGGCGACGGCGAAGTTCCACCCGGTCACCGTCGTCGTCGACTTGGTGCCCGCCACGACGACGCTCTCGACCCGGCCACCGAACGATCCGTGCCGGTTGCGCACCGTGACAGTGACACCCACGAGCTGGCCGATGGCAGGGAACCGCCGCTTGACGAGCGCAGCTGGGACCGTCATCCGCCACGTGTGGTTCGGGTTGCACTCGAGCGGGTTCCCGGCGACGACACAGGCGTCACCGGGGTCGGGGACCGCGGGGAAGGCGCCGTGCGCGGTCCAGCCGCCGGACGACGCGGAGTACGAGGTGAGCGCGGCGCCGTCCGTAGAGCGTCTGGCGCGAATGACTCCCAAGGTGTCCGCGACTGCGGCGTCCGTCAGCGGCGATTCGAAGTTCTCACCAACGTAGGCTTCGCAGACGTTGTCGCAGATGCTCGCGTAACTGTTCCAGCCCCCGGCCTGCATCTCCGCCACGGCGTACGAGCGGGAGGCGACGGCCTGGGCCTCGAGGGCCTGGAACCCCCAGGCGTGACCCTGCGGGGCGCCAGCGCTGGTCCCCGCGGCGCCCCACGACGGCGATTCCTCGACGGGGACGACACCGTCGAGATAAGACTGCAGCCGCAACACGTTGAGCGTCCGCTCGTGTCCCAACCGGTCGTACGCCTCGATCTCGCCGCGCACGACCTCGTCGAGGCCATCGTGCCGGCACAGCGTGAGCAGCGACGCCGGCGCCGCGACCAGGCTCGTGCTCGCCGGGTGGACCGTCGGATCGACGAGTCCTTTCGCGATCGGTACCTTCCTGCCCGCCGCCGCCCGGGCCGCTGAGCACGAGGTCGACTCGTACACGTCCCAGGTCCCGGCCTTGGTCAGCCGGAGGTCGATCGCCCTCCCGGCCGGGATCGTCAGCTGCCCGGGTGGGAGCGTCGTCGTGGTCGACGAGGTCGTCGTGGTCGACGACGTCGTCGTGGTCGACGAGGTCGAGGTCGTCGGCAGCTCGGTCGACGAGGTCGGCGGTAACGTCGTCGTGGTGGTCGAGGTCGAGGTCGTCGGCAGCTCGGTCGACGAGGTCGGCGGCAGCGTCGTCGTGGTCGACGACGTCGTCGGGGGGGGCGGGGTGGACCCCGCACCCGTGACGGTGAACGCCGAGGAGGAGGTGACGACGGGGTCGTAGCCAACGGTGCCGCTCGCGTTCACGTTCTCGAGGATCGCCACCGAGATCGTCGGGTCGCTGCCGAGGCGCGACCCGGCGAGGCTCGAGCTGACCGTTCCACCGTAGAAGTGGTCGAGGATCTCGCCGTAGGTCTCGTGGTAGCGCACGGCGTCGCCGAAGTCCCCCCACTGACCCATGCCGAGACCCGGGCCGTAGCCGTGGCCGAGGAAGCTCACCGAGGCGACCGGCACCTCGGTCGAGGCACCGGACACGACCGCCGCGAGCGGCACGGCCACGATCGCCGACGACGCGAGGGCGACGAGCGCCACGACGCGCCCGCCCCGGCGGGGGGGCACCATACCGTGACGAACGATGCTGCTGTGCATACTGGTACTGATGTTAGGTTCGCCAGCGCCGGCAGCGGCGCGGCGCGCCATTAGGAAGCGGCGAGTGCCGTCTCGATCGTCCGGCGAAACGCCACGGCGGCCACCTCCGGCGTGAAGTGCGCGGCACGCGACCGCCCGGCGGCGACGAGGCCCGCCCGCGCCGGCGCGTCGGTGAGGAGCTGGCGCACGGCCGACGCGACGAGGGCGGGCGACTTGTCCGAAAGCAGCACCCCCGCCTCACCGACCGTCTCGGGGACGGCGGCCGCGGCGTAGGCGACGACGGGAACGCCCCGTGACATCGCCTCGATGATCGGGGCGCAAAACCCCTCGTGCTCGGACAGGCACACGAAGACGTCGGCGATCTCGTAGTAGGCGACAAGTGTGCCCACCGCCACCGAGCCCGGCAGGCTGATCGCGTCTTCCAGGTCGAGCGCGGCGGCGAACCTGCGGAGCGCATCGATGTATGTGCTCCCCATCTCCCGCCCGACGAGGTGCAGCCGGGCGCCGGCGTCGTAGACGCGCCGGTAGCAGGCGAAGGCCTTCATCACGTCGTGGTCGGCCTTGTGCGGTGCGATCTGGCCGACGAACAGCCAATCCGCACCCCCGCGCGCGCCGGCGGAGGCGAGGCGCGCGAGCGCGATGGGATCCGGCGCCTGCTCGAAGGTCCCACCCTCGGTGAGGACCGGCACGACCATCACGTTGGTGAAGCCGGTGTCGACCAGTTCGGCGGCGTTGTAGGCCGAATCGGCCATCACCCAGGAGACGAGCGGTGCGAGCATCTGCAGCTGCCGGCGACCGAGACGGGACTCCTCAGCGAGCGGCGGCAGCCAGCGCTCGACGAGCGGCGCCGGCGTGATGTTGTGGTAGTCGAGAAGCTTTCGGCCCGGATGGCGCGCGACCACATCGGCCGTCGCGCCCCCGATCGAGCACTGGTAGAGGATCCACTGGCTGTTGTCGGCGAGGAACGGCAGTTCGGCGACCGGGTGGACCCGACCGGCGCAGCCGGGTCCGATGGTCGAGGCGTAGATCTCGGACACGAAGCCCATCTCGCGTAGCAACCGCTGCGCGATGAAGGTGTGGTTGCTCACCGCGTCGTGCTCGATGATCGACGGGATCACCTGGTCGAGACGCGTCGGTCGGGCCCGGGGCACGACGCCCACAGTGCTCCTCACCGGTCCCTGCGCGCCGCGACAGCGCCGAGTGGGCGTTCCACGAAAGCGAGCGCCCGGCGCAGGTACGGCCGCGCCGGCCTCGGCACCACAAGTCGCGCGACCCGCCGCAGCGCCAGCGAGCGCTCCGAGAGTCGCGGCGTTCGCAGGGCGCGGGTCGCCGCGCGCTCGAAGATCCGGTCCAGCCCGTCCGAGTCTTCCTGCGTCCAGCGCCCGTCGGCAGCGAGCCGTTCAGCATCGGATCGCGCCGCGGCGACGACCGACGAGGCGAACGGAGCGGGTTCCTCACTCAACCGGGGGCGGTCCTCACTCCGGCGGCGGAACGATCACAAGTTCGCATGGCGTGGGGCCCCGGGAACGACCACCTCGACACGCATCGGCAGCGACACCACCCCGGTGGCCCTCGTCGGGTTCATCACCTCAAACTCGCACGCCGGCTCGGCGAGGCCGATGACGACACCCCCCGCGTCCCGCACGCCGAGGTTCACGGTGAACCGGCCGTCGAGAAGCGGCAGCGAGTCGAAACAGAACGTCACGGACCCGGCTCCGGGGGCGAGCATCATCGCCTCGTCGGCACCGCTGCTCTTCGTGGCGAACAGCGTCTGGTGCCGGTCGGATAGGACCTCGATCGCGAATTGCGCGCTGTCGACCGCCGAGGTCACCAGGTAGTCGACCCGGATCGTCAGCGGCTCACCGGTGATGAGGTACGGCCGCTCGCCGATCCCAGGGTGGTCGACCGTGACCCCGGTGATCTCGACCTGGGGACGCGCCGGCGTGGCGGAGTCCGGCGCGGCGCTCACCGGGACGGCGGCGTCCGGCGCCGCAGCCGAGTCGAGGGCGAGGAGGCCCTCTTTGAAGACGCGGATCGCCTCGCCCGGCGGTGCGAAGGCGACGAGCCGTCCCGTGTCGAAGACGAGGATCTCGTCGCAGATGGCGCGCAGCATGTCCGAGGAGTGCGACACGACGATGATCGTCCGCCCGTCCTCCTGGAACAGCTTCACCCTCTCCAAGCACTTCTGCTGGAAACGCTCGTCGCCGACGGAGAGCACCTCGTCAACCAGCAGGACGTCCGGGTCCATGCTGACGGCGATCGAGAAGCCGAGCCGCACGATCATGCCCGACGAGTAGTACTTCACCTGATTGTCGATGAAGTGCTCGAGCTCGGCGAACTCGACGATCTCCTTGAAGCGGCGGCTGATCTCGCGGCGCGACATCCCGAGGAGCGACCCGTTGAGGAAGATGTTGTCGCGCCCCGACAGGTCGGCCGAGAAGCCCGCACCGAGCTCGAGCATCGCCGCGACCTTGCCGCGCACGACGACCTGGCCGGAGGTCGGCTGGAGGATGCCGGCGATGCACTTGAGCAGCGTCGACTTGCCCGAGCCGTTCGGCCCGAGGATCCCGACCGTCGAACCCGGCCGGATCTCCGCCGAGACATTGCGCAGGGCCCAGAATTCCTCGTAGGGGATGTGCCCCAGGTGCAGCAGGCGCTCTTTCAGCGACGAGTACTTCTCGAGGTAGAGATGGAAGCGCTTCGATACGTCCTGGATCTCAACGGCGGAGCTCATCGGCTTCTCACAGCTCCTCCGCGAAGTTCCCGCTGATGCGCCCGAAGACCAGCATCGCACCGAACAGGAGCAGGATCGCCGCGCCGAGCTGTCCCGCGAGGAGCTCGACGTAAAAATGGTAGGGATAGTTCGCGAGCACGGGGTAGTGCGAGTTGCCCGTGATGTGCACGAACACCTTCCCGTAGATCGCCCGCTGGAAGGCGAGCACGAACGTCGTCACCGGGTTGGCGAGGTATAGACGCGCGAGCCAGACGAGGTGGTGCCGCGCGAACAGGCCGTAGACGAGGTTGTAGCTGTAGATGATCGGCACGCCCCAGAACCAGGCGTTCAGCAGCACGAGGATGAGGTGCTCGACGTCACGGAAGTAGACGTTCACCGCCGAAAGGAATATCGCGAGCGCGGCGGAGAACACGATCAGGTCGACGAGCGAGAACAACGCGATCGGCAGGTAACCCCAGGCGGGCGAGTACTGGAAGCCGACGAGGAACAGGATAAGCACCAACGCCTGAAAGAAGAAGAAGACGCTCGCGGTGCCGACCTGCGACAGAGCGAGGATCTCGCGCGGGAAAGCGACCTTCTTCACGATCCCGGCGTTGGCGACGATGACACTCGCCGACCCGGTCGTCGCCGTCTGAAACAGGTTCCACACGACGAGGCCGGCGAACAGGTACAGGGCGAAGCTCGGGGTCGGGTTCTTCAGGAAGTACTTGAACACGACGTAGTAGACGAGCAACACGAACGCCGGATTGAGCATCGACCACAGAAAACCGAGGAAGCTGTTCTTGTACTTGACCTTCAGGTCCTTGCGGACGAGGAAGACGAACAGCTCCCGGGCATGCCAGAGCTCGCGGAGTCGGTTGCGGAGCGACACCCGCGACGAGACGATGCGCGCCGTCAACTCCCCCCCGCCGTCCGAGCGCCCGCCACGGGGCACGAAGGACCATTGGCGCGACGGCCGGCCCGCGACAGCAGGAACGTCGGCCTCGCTCACCGTCCCCATGGCAACCCACACCTCTCGCATGTCCGGCGATCCGGGGTCGCGACCACCGGGGTGCGTACCCAGCTCATTCCATGCACGCCGATCGAGGCGACGGTGTCGGACTGGCTCTCCGGGGCGCCGCCAGACTCCGGACCAGATCGGACGCATCCTAGTGGGCGGCCTTTCGGCTCGGGGTCGCATGCGCGCGTCTACCATCGGGCCCAGTACCCGGGCCGAGGAGTCGCCGTGGAAAGAGCGCAAGGCCGCCTGGTGTGGCGCACGATACGAACCGGGGTAGCCCTCCCACACCGGGTCGCGTCGAATACCGAGAGGATCGACACCCTCGAGCGCCACGTCGAGATGAAGATCGACGAGATGCGCGCCGAGCTCGCCGAGATCAGGTCGCTGCTGCACGCGCAGATCGACGGGGACGCCGAGGCGACCGAGCTTGTCGGACGGCTCCTGCAGGCTGCTGAGCGGCGCCTGACGGCGCTGGAGGAGCTCGTCGCCACCACGGCCGCCGCCGGGGCCGACCGCGCGCCTCGATGACCCGCGGCGGAACCCCGGGGCCGGCCGGGACCGTCGTCGTCGACCTCCAGGCGCTACAGAGCCCGACCTCCCGCACCCACGGAATCGGCCGCTACGCCGAGAACTGGGCGCTTGCGCTCGAGCGGCTGCGGCCGGATCTCGTCGGGACCTATCTCCTCAACCCTGACCTGCCGCCCCCGGGGGCGATCGAAGAACTCGCCTCGACCGGCAAGGTCGCGTACCGGGGGGCGCCGCACGCCATCGGACCCGACACCCGGATCTTCCACTCCCTGTCGCCGTTCGACCTCGCCGTCGACACGCGGGCGATCTGGCCCGAAGACGTCGAGACGCGCGCGCTCGAGTTCTCCGCCACCGTCTACGACCTCATCCCCGCACGCGACCCCGCCTCCGAGCTGATCGACGTCGCCGAGCGCCGCCGGTACCGGACCCGTATCGAGCTCGTACGCGCGGCCGCCGGCCTGCAGGTACTTTCGCGGGCGGTCGGCGACGAACTCGTCACGAGGCTCGGCGTCGAGCGCCCGCGCGTGACGATCGTCGGCGCGGCACCCGACGACCGCTTCCGCCCGGCCGAATCGCGGACGGCCGCGACGAAGGCCGCGATCGCACGCCTGGGCGCAGCCGGCCTCCACGGCCGGTACGTCCTGTACCCGAGCGGCAGCCACCCGCGCAAGAACAACGAGCGGCTCGTGGCGGCGTGGACGCGCCTCGGCGAGGCCGGCCGAGATCTGCAGCTCGTCTTCACGGGGGACCTGCCGGGTCCGACCGCGAACCACCTGCGCCACCTCGCGACGCCGCTCGGCCGCGGTGATCCCGTCGTCGTCCCCGGCATCGTCGACGACGACACGCTCGTCACGCTCTACCAGGGAGCGGAGCTCGTCTGCTACCCCTCCCTCGCCGAGGGTTTCGGGCTCCCCCTCGCCGAAGCCGCCGCCTGCAGCGTGCCCGCCGTCTGTTCGGACCGTCCCCCGCTCGACGACCTCGTCGCGCCCGAAAACCGCTTCGACCCCGAGGACGTCGGCGACATCGCCCGGGTGATCACGACGGCGCTGGCACGGCGCGGTCAGACGGCGACCCCATCGGACCGGCGCTCCGCCGGCTGGCCGGAGGTCGCGGCACGCAGCGCGCAGGCCTTCGAGGACCTCCTCGCCGCGCGGTCCTCATGGCTGACACCCCGGTCAGCCCGGGGGCGGCCCCGACTCCCGCGGATCGCGATCGTCACACCGCTGCCGCCGGCCCCTTCGGGCGTCGCCGGCTACAGCTACCGCCTGATCGAGGAGATCCTCGCGACCCGAGAGGTCACGGTCGACGTCTTCGCCGACGGCCCGACTCGCGGCGTCGAGGCCCCGGCGGGCGCGGCCGTGCACGCCGCACCGGCGCTCCTCTCGGTTGAGCGGCTCACCGGCCGCTACGACCGCGTCGTCTACACGTTCGGCAACAGCCACCACCACCTCGGCGCCCTCGCGCTCCTGAGATCACGCCCGGGTGCCGTCGTCAGCCACGACGTGCGCCTGACCAACCTCTACCGGCACGAGACCGGCGACCCCGGGCTCCTACCGCACGGACTGGCCGCGCGGATCCGCGCGATGTACGGCGACTCCCTCCCGGCGCGCCTCGGGAGGAACAACGAAGTCGCCGCCGGGGACCTGGCCCACTACGGGTTGCTGATGGCGCGCGAGGTGATCGGCCTGTCGGAGGTGTTCTTCGTCTCATCACGGGCCGCGGCGGCGCTCGCCCGCCTCGACGCCGGCCCCACCCTGGCGGGGCGCATCGGTATCCTCCCGTTCGCGATCGAATCGCCCCGGAACCGCCGTTCGGCCTTCACCGAGGACGCCGGGGTCCCGCAGGACTGCGCCGTCGCGGCCGCGTGGTGGGGACGGCCACCCGCGGAGGACGGGACCCGCAAAGTCGTCGCCCACTTCGGGATCGTCGATCCTGTGAAGGCTCCCGAGCTGCTGATCGACGCGTTCGCAGCGCTACCGGCGCGCGGCATCGGTGAGGGGGACACCGCCCCGGTGCTCGCCCTGGTCGGGCCCATCTCGGTCGAACTCGCCCGCGCCCTCGCGGCGCGCGCGACGGCGCTCGGGATCGGCGGACGGCTCGCGATCACCGGCCCCCTGCCGCCCGAGTCCTACCGGGCCTGGCTCGCGGCGACGACGGTCGCCGTCCAGCTCCGCCGTTCGTTCAACGGCGAGGCCTCGGCGGCCGTCGGCGAGTGCCTGGCGTCCGGTGTGCCGACGGTCGCGACGGATCTCGGCTGGCTCCGCGAATTGCCCCGGGAGGCCGTCGAGCTGGTCCCGGCCGCGACCACCAGCGAGGAGCTCGCGACGGTGCTCGCTGGGCTCCTGACCGACCCACGCCGCAGGGGGCGTCTCGCCGAGGGCGGATTCGCGTTCGCGGCGCGCCACAGCTTCGCGGCGACAGCCGCGGCACTGCTCCCGGCGATCCTCGCCGACCGCGGCGACCAGGGACTTGTCGGCTAGACGGCGCGGTTAGGACGTCTTCGTTGCCGAGATCCTCGCCGCGAGTCTGCGCCCGAGGATGAGCACGGCCCGCGTGAACGCCACAGCGTCCACCGCCTGACCCCTCTCGCCGGTGAAGGGAGACGCCGGAGGAGTCCCGATCGCGCCTCCGAGCGCGACCCGCGCGGCCCGCGCCGCCCGCGCGTGCGCCGCCCGGGCGCGGACGAGCTCGAGCACCTCGGTCCGTGGGTCCGCGGCGTCCTTCACGGCCCAGCCCCTCGGCACGGCGACCGGCGACGCGACACGCGCCGGCGCGACGGTGACACGCTCCTCGGGCAGGCCCCACGTCGAGACGACCTCGTTCTGGTCCTCCTCGTTGCCAACGACGACGTGGGTCGCGACCGACCAGATCTCGCCCATCCCCCGGCTGCCGATACCGCCGGGGATCGGTGAAGCGCCGTCGAAGCGGACGGTCGACTCCCGGAACATCCGCAGTGCCGCCGCGACAAGCGTGAGCGTCGCCGCCCGCCAAAGCCGACCGGCGCGGTCCCCGACCGGCAGGCCTGCCTCGAAATGGAGGACGATCGCCTCGAAACGCCGGGAGAGCCACGCCAGCCGCAGGGCGAAGACAGGACCTTGCAGCCGGGCGCTACGGTGCGCTGCGCTCCGGTTGTCCGGCGACAGCAGCTCGACATCGTGTCCCTCGGCGAGGAGGGCGATCGCGAGCTCGGCAAGGGCGAGGCCGGAGTCACCGCCGGGGGGCGGGACCGCCCCGACGATGAGGACCCTCACCGCGGTCTCCGTGCCGTCAGCGCACCGAGCGACCCCTCCATCGCGTCGAGCACGATCTCCCAGGTGTAGTTGGCGAGCACGTAGCTGCGGCCGCGTTCGGCGAGCACGGCCGCGGCCTTCGGCCCCTCGGCGAGGAAGCGGAGGCACTGCGCGAATTCGAGCTCGTCCGCGTAGGTGAGCCCGCCCCCGGACCGCTCGCAGTGCCAGGTGACCACCTCACCCGCCGCCGAGGCGATCACCGGGGTGCCGGCGAGCCATGCCTCCATGAGCGTGCGCGAGAAGCTCTCGTTAGCGCTCGGCTGGACGAGCGCCGCTGCCGCGGCGAAGGCGTTCGGCATCTCGGCGGCCCCGAGGTAGCCGAGGTCGATGACACGTCCCGCGAGGTCCTCGGGAATGTCCGGCGCGCCGACGCCGATCGTCACCAGGTCGAAGGGCGTGTCGTTGCCGGCAATCGCGGAGGCGTAGGCGGACAGCAGCTCGCGCCAGCCCTTGCCCCCCTCGCGTCGCCCGGCGAAGAGGACGAACGGCCGGTTCAGGCCGTGGGCCTGCCGGAACCCCGCCGGGTCATACGAGTCGGGGACCTCGACGGCGGCTCCGACGACGCCGTGACGAGGCGCCAGGTCGGGCGCGAGGCGGTGGCCGAGCAGGTGCTCGGGCTCCGAAAGGAACCACACGCCGGCCACCGAGGCGAGCATGGATCGGACAATCGAGAGCCGTGAGTACGGCTCGTCGTGCAGGCACGGCATCACGACCGACCGCTCGGGCGCGACCTGCGCGCCGAAGATCGTCGTCCAGAAGAGGTACGGCGACAGCACGATGGCGTCATAGCGTCGCGCCTCGGCGAGCAGGTACAAGTACAACTCGGGCACCCGGAAGCGGCTGTTCACCCAGGCGATCTCCGTCGCGGGGCTCAGCCGCTCACCGCGCTGGACCCGCTGCTCGAGGCTGGCCGCGGTGAGCCGGCACCCAGAGGTGGTCGTTGGGAAGCGCCGGATAACGACACCCCGGTCCTCGCTGGTCCCGTCGTCGAACTCGTTCGCCCAGCTGAAGTGCGACCGCGCGCACGTGGTCAGGACCTCGACCGCGTAGCCGCGGCCGGCGAGGCCACGTGCCGCCTCGCCCATCACGGCTTCGGAGCCTCCGACGACGCCGGGGCCGTAGCGGGGGGTGACGAAGGCGATCCGCGCATGCGAACTCGTCTTTCGCGCCATGCCGGCCGCCTTCTCTCCCGTCCCCGCCCGGTGGGACGCTCCCGAGCAGGGAAAGCGTAGGCGACCACGGGTCCTCGACGGACACAACAGATGCAACTAGGGTCCGCGAAGTGCTCCGATTCGTCCTCACGATCATCACGAACAGTGGTCGCTGAACAGCACAACTGGACCAGTCTCGACTGGGTCGTATAGGCCAGTCGCAATGACCCCGTACGTGTCTGTGCTGGTAGCAACCCTGGGGGGACGATGCTTGCGTGACTAGGTCAGCTCCACCCAACAAGCGCGGAGAGTGGCCACACGTAGGTCCGCGGGCTGCCCGTCGCACCCACGCGCTCTGCCTTCGTCGGATCAAGACCACGAAAGTTCTTGTCGCGTCCTTGCTCGCGGCGTTCGCCACCGCCGCCGGCGCGACGGCGACCGTCGCGCCACTTGCCGGCGCGGCCGCACCACGCGACGCCGCCTGCAGTGTCCGGCAGGGTCACGGCATCACCTGGCCGAGCGCCTCCTGGACGACGTGCGTCACGGGTTCGATCGCCGAGAGCTCCCCGACCGTCGCGGACTGGAACGACACGACGATCGTCGCCGTCGGCGACGAGAACGGGATGCTGCACGTCATCAACGCCGCGACCGGCCGCGAACTCCCCGGCTGGCCGCAACGACTGGCCGCACCCGCCGGCGCTCGGGTCGCGATCGAGTCGAGCCCCACGATCGCGTTCCTCGACGGCCCGAGGAAACCACCCTCGATCATCGTCGGGGCGGGTTCGACCTGGGTGCACAACACCGCCCGGGAGGTCGAGGCCTTCCGGCTGAGCGGGGCCATCCGCTTCGTCTTCCACGTCGGCTGGGCCCCGGGCACCGCGGTCGGAGTCATCTCGACTCCCGCCGTCGGCAACCTCACCGGTGGCTCGCAACAGGACATCGTCTTTGGCTCCTGGGACCACTACCTCTACGCGCTCACGCCGGCAGGCAGGCTCCTCCCCGGCTTCCCGATCAACAACGCCGACACGATCTGGTCCTCGCCGGCGCTCTACCGGGTCCCCGGGACAGTCGGTGACAGCATCTACATCGGTTCCGACGCCTCGGGCTGGCACAACTGCCGCGGCGGGCTGATCAGCGACTACCGCTACGTCCGAGGCACTCTGACACTCGTCTGGCAGCACTGTGAGAGCCAGACGATCTGGTCGAGCCCGGCGGTCGGCGTGATCAACTCCTCGGGCCGCGCCGCCGTCGTCGTCGGCACGGGCTGGTTCTGGCAGCCGTTCCCCTCGGCGACGTACAGGCTCTTCGCCTACTACGCCGACAACGGGGCGCGCGTGCCAGGTTGGCCGGTTGTGACGTCGGGACCCTCGTTCGGCTCCCCGGCGATCGGGACGATCAACGAAACCGGCGTGCCGGCCGTCGTCGACACGTCGTGGGCGTGCGACGGCCTCACCGTGACGAGCTGTCTCACGACCAACGCCTCGCGGGTGACGGCGTGGAACGGGAATGGGAACCGGCTCTGGTCCGACGAGCTGAGTCAGCCGACGGACTTCTCGTCGCCGGTCCTCGCCCCATTGCACACCGGGACCTGGAACGACGTCCTCGTCGGCTCCGGCGCCGGTCTCTACGCGATCAACGGGCGGACCGGCACCTTCATGTTCGGGTCGTCGCCCACGGGTTGGACGATCGACCCATCCTGCCGCATGTTCAACGCCGCCGCGGTCGCTGACGTGCTAGGCGAGGGTCCCGGCGCCGGCTGGAGCGTCATCGAGGCCTGCGGCGGTCCCGCCCAGTTCAGCTACCCGGGCAAGATCGTGTCCTATCCACTGCCCGTCGCCCCGAGCATCCAGCCGGCGTGGCCGATGTTCCATCAGGACCCGGCACACGACGGCACGGCGTCGTAGGACACGGGTTCACCGGTTTCTCCCGCGTCGGTCCCCACAGCGCCGCCGAGCGCGCGATCCGGCGCGGCCGGGAAACCCGGCACCGGGCTTCAGTCGTGCTTGGCCGAGTGGGCACCCGAGCGGTCGATCACCTTGTCGATGAAACCGTATTCGCGAGCTTCTTCCGCGGTGAACCACCGGTCGCGGTCCGAGTCAGCCTCGATCCGCTCGACGGTCTGGCCGGTGTGAAAGGAGATCCTCTCGGCCATCATCTTTTTCAGGTAGACGATCTGCTCGGCCTGGATCGCGATGTCGGCCGCCTGACCCTGCATCTGGCCTGAAGGCTGGTGCATGAGGATGCGGGCGTGGGGCAGCGCGTACCGCTTGCCGGGGGTGCCGGCGCAGAGGAGGAACTGCCCCATGGAGGCCGCGAGCCCGAGGCAGATCGTCGAGACGTCGCAGCGGACGTACTGCATCGTGTCGTAGATCGCGAGTCCGTCGGTCACCGACCCGCCCGGCGAGTTGATGTACACCGAGATGTCCCGGTCGGGTTCCTCGGCCTCGAGCAGCAGCAGCTGGGCGCAGATCAAGTTCGCCGAGTTCTGGTCGACCTGGGTCCCGAGGAAGACGATCCGTTCACGCAGCAGACGCTGGTAGACGTCGGCGGACGGGTCCGCGGTCAGGTTGAGCGACGCCTTGAGGACGCCGGACGGCACGGGAAGCTCTTCAGTCATGCATTGAGGCTAACCCGGGCACGCCCGGGCCGCGATCCGGGCATCGGTAAGCTCTGGTCGCTTAGAAGCACCTTGGGATGCTCGTCGCCCTTAGCGGGTGTGGCGAAATTGGCATACGCGCCGGGTTTAGGTCCCGGTCCCTTCGGGGTTGGAGGTTCGAGTCCTCTCGCCCGCACGAGCGCCCGACGAGCAGGTACGCGAAGCGGTAGGTGGACGTCCGAATCTTGTCGCATCCGTTGCTAACGGATTGCTAACGGCGAGGTGTGACATGTCAGGCCATTTCCGCAAGCGCGGTTCGCGCTGGTGCTTCTGGATCGAGCTCGAACCGGGACCCAATGGCGAACGTCGCCAGCGCTCGATACCCGTATAGAAAGTTCTCACAGGGCAGCTCAGCAGCTATTTCCGTAGCCGTTCCCCCAGGGGGCCCGCCGAGATCCTGCGGCTCCGCACCGCGGGCGACCCTCAGGCGCTTCGCAGGTACTTCCGCACGGCTCGGCGGACGACTTCGCCGGCCGACACGCCGTCGACCTTGGCCCTCTTGTTGATGGCCATTCGCAGCTCGGGCTCGAATCTCACGGGCAGACCTTCCGCTGGCGCGGATCCGATGGGAGGCCTGCCTCGGCCGCGTGGCGCAAGCCCCGACAGCTCGAAGCCCTTTTCGGCTTCGCCGGCCATCCGCTCGAGGACCTCGTCGGTCAACTTGATCCCACTTCTCGTCCTGCCATAGGAGCGCTTCTTCTCTGCCATGTCAGCCTCCAGTTCCCCCGAGCAAGGCTTGATAGCTGGGCCGCATCTTCATCGCGTGAATGACGAGTTCTGATCCGTCCTCGCGGACCGCTGTGACGATCTCGAGAAGTCGGGCGGACCGGTCGGGACCGAGGTACAAGACCTTGTCGGGATCCTCTGCCGGGACCGCTGCGTACAAGGCGTTCTCGATGGCATGGAGGACGTCAGCATCTTCGAAACCGTCATGACCTTGGTGCCTACGGGCGGAATGTGCGATCTCAACACTCATAATATCGTATCACGAAATGATGTCTCCCCACCCTTCGAGGTCGCGTTGCTAACGGAATTGCTAACGCGCGGTTAGGACAGCCTGGTCCGGACCGGGACCCGCTCGGACGGACGCGATGGCGTCCATCTCGCTTGCCAGGAATTTTGGGACCAGATGCGACACGTTGGGACGCACTGCGATGCCTCAGGGGCACTTTAGGTCCCGGTCCCTTCGGGGTTGGAGGTTCGAGTCCTCTCGCCCGCACGAGCGCCTGACGGGAGAGATAGGCCGAAGCAGCAAAGCGGGACGAAACCGCCGCGAGGAGTTTCGACAGCGACGGCGGCGCCGAGAGCTCTGGCCGGCGACCGGCGGGACGTCTCCCCGCCGACGCCAGTCGCGAGTTCGGCGCCTCAAGACACCGAGAGCGTGCCGAACAGCCGGGTTCTGGCGGTCGGCATGCCATTCGAAGAGGGGCTGGCCCGAACGGATTTAGCTCCGTAACATACTGGGTATTCAACCCGGAGGCACTCGCAGATGAGCGTCAAACACGCCTTGCTCGGGCTGCTGAGCGAGCAGCCGAAGTACGGCCACCAGCTCCGGCAGGAGTTCGAGGTGAAGACCGGCGACGTCTGGCCGCTCAACGTCGGCCAGGTGTACACGACCCTCCAGCGTCTTGAGCGAGACGGGCTGGTCGAATCCGATGAGGCGGACTCCGAGGGGCCCCAGAAGTGGTTCCGAATCACCGCCGCCGGCGAACAGGAACTCGCTAGGTGGCTAATGACCCCGACCGACCTCACTGTCCCTCCTCGCAACGAGCTTGTGATCAAGGTGCTCGTTGCGCTCGACATCCCTGGCGTCGACGAGCGGAAGTTGCTGCAGATTCACAGGCGGTACCTCGTCGAGCTGATGCAGCAGTGGACCCGGCTGAAAGACGACGAGGGTCAATACGACTTCAGGCTGGCCCTCGTCGTTGACGCCGAGCTGTTTCGACTTGACTCGGTGATCCGATGGCTCGATGCCGTCGACGGCCGGTTGAAGCGTGAGGCGCCAGCGCTGCGCGCTGCAAGCGCGGAACTTCCGATTCTCAGACGGAGACTGGCGGTACGCAAATGAGTCTTCTCGAACTTCACCAGGTTTCAAAGACCTATGGCGCGGGTCCGAGCGAGGTGCACGCGGTAGCTGACATCGATCTCGAAGTCGATCGGGGTTCGCTCATCGCGATCATGGGCCCTAGCGGGTCAGGCAAGTCGACCTTGCTCACGATCTCCGGCAGCCTCGAGGAGCCGACGAGCGGTGAGGTGTTGATCGACGGCGACTCGCTGCAGAAGATGTCGCGCAACGACAAGGCGCGGCTTCGACGACGCACGATTGGCTACGTCTTCCAGGAGTTCAACCTCCTCGCGGGTCTCACCGCCCTCGAGAACGTCTCGCTTCCGCTCGAGCTCGACGGCGTCAGCGCAAAAAAGGCGCGCCTGGCAGGAATCGCGGTGTTGGAAGACCTCGGCCTCGCCGACCGGGCGACGCGTTACCCCGACCAGCTTTCCGGCGGAGAGCGCCAACGCGTCGCCATCGCGCGGGCCGTCATCGGTGGACGTCATCTTCTGCTTGCGGACGAACCCTCTGGCGCGCTCGATCAGGCGAACGGGGAAGCCGTGATGCGGATGCTTCTTTCCGCCTGCAAGAAAGGCGTCGCGGCAGTGGTCGTCACCCACGACGCCCAACTCGCCTCGTGGGCTGACCGCGTTGTCTTCCTGCGCGACGGTCGCATCGTCGATCAGACGGTACCTCCGCCGAGCGCAGAGTCCCTGGTACAGAACGTGCCACAGCCGTGACGTCGGCTTCGGACCCCGTCCTCGACCTGCGGGGTGGGGGCACTGGGTCACTGGCGGCTCGCCGTGCGGTGATGCGTTGGGCGTGGCGGCTGTTCCGGCGCGAGTGGCGCCAGCAGCTCCTCGTCCTCGCACTGATCGTCGTCGTCGTCGGCGCGATCTTCGTCGCCGCGGCGGTGGCGACGAACAACCCGACGCCGAACAACCTGGGCTTCGGGACTGCGAGTGACCTCGCCTCCTACCAGGGAGCCGTTCCACACCTTTCGACGAAAGTTGCGGCGCTCGAGCACCGCTTCGGGCGCATCCAAGTCATCGAGGACGAGACCCTCGCGATCCCCGGTTCCGTCGACACGTACCAGCTCCGAGCCGAGAGTTCGCACGGGCCATTCAGTACCCCGATGCTCTCGCTCGTTGCGGGGAGATACCCGACGGGCCCTGGCGAGGTCGCCCTCACCGAGGGCGTTGCGTCGGCGTTAAACGTGCACATCGAGCAGTTGTGGTCTGAGGGCGCCACACAACGGCGCGTGGTCGGCATCGTCGAAGACCCGCTGGACACTCTTGACGCCTTTGCCCTCGTCGTGCCCGGACAGGTTCGAAACCCAACAGAGGTCGATCTGCTGTTCGACGCGCCAGGGGTGGACCCCTCGACAATCGGACCGAACGTCGCGCACGTGAGCTCGGTGGCGCTCGGCGCGGCCAATCCCGAAACGATCATCCTTCTGGTCGCCGTGATCGGGATGCTGCTGGTCGCACTGATTGCGGCCGGAGGCTTCACAGTGTTGGCGCAACGGCGGCTGCGCTCGCTCGGCATGCTCTCTTCGATCGGCGCGACCGAGAAGCAGGTGCGAGCGGTCGTCCGGACGAACGGCGCCGTCGTCGGCGTCGCTGGCGCACTGCTCGGCGCGCTGCTCGGCCTCATCGTGTGGCTCATCTACCGACCAGCGCTCGAGACCAGCTCGTTCCACGTCATCGGCACATTCGCCTTGCCATGGGACGTGATCGGACCGGCGATGGGTCTCGCCGTCGTCGCGGCGTACGTCGCCGCTCGACGCCCGGCTCGCATTGTCGCGAAGGTGCCGATCGTCGCGGCGCTCTCTGGCAGGCCCGTCGAGCCGAAGAGGGTTCACCGTTCGGCGATTCCTGGCGTCGTGCTGCTAGTCGTGTCCTTCGTGTTGCTCGGGTACTCCACGGCGGGCAACAACGCGAAGCCGCATGTTCCGTTGCTCGTTGGCGGACTCGTTGCGCTCGTTTCTGGGGTGGTCCTGCTCGCGCCGTTCTTCCTTTCCCTCGCCGCCAGCGTGGGCCGCCACGCGCCGATCGCCACGCGTCTCGCCCTGCGCGACCTCGCGCGCTATCGCGCCCGGTCGGGACCGGCACTCGCCGCCACCAGCATTAGCGTGATGATCGCGGTGATCATCGCGGTCGCCGCGTCAGCACGGTACGGCAACGTCCTTGACTACACGGGACCGAACCTCGCGTCGAACCAGATTGTCGTCTACGCGCCACCGCCAGCTGGCACGCAGCTGTTCAGCCCGACGGGGTCGAGCACCGCTCCAAAGCCGCCGCCGATGGAGGTGCTCAATGAGCGTGTCCACGAGATCGCAGAAGCGCTCGGGGCGATTTCGGCGATCGAGCTCGAGCAGACGAACGCCAATCTGAGCCACGCCGGGCCCGGGCGGAACTGGAACGGCCCCATTTACGTGGCGACGCACGGACTCCTCAAGGCGTTCGGCATCGCGTCGTCACAAGTCGATCCGAGCGCCGACATCCTCTCGATGCGACCTGGTCTGTCGGGCATCTCGAAGATGCAGCTCACCTGGTCGCCGCCGTCCGGTCTTCCCGACGGAAAAGTGCCGAACCACAAGAGCCCGCATTCGAATCCAAATTCCTGTGGGAATGGGTGTCTGTGGAACCCGAAGATCGAAGAGCTGAGCCAGCTTCCCTCCGGAGCGTCGGCGCCGAACACCGTCTTCACGGAGCACGCCGTCCACGCACTCGGGCTGCAAACATCGCTCGCCGGCTGGTTCATCAGCACCGTGCATCCGCCGACCGCGGCGCAGATCAGGAACGCTCAACTCGACGCCTCGAAGGTGTGGGGTATGTCCATCGAGACGAAGAACAGCGCGCCGTCGGGAATGGAGGTCATCGACCTGGCGACGCTTGCCGGCATTGTGCTCGCGCTTGCGATCCTCGCGATGAGCGTCGGTCTCATCCGAGGCGAAACGGCAGGCGACCTGAGAACGCTCGCCGCGACCGGGGCGAGCAGCACGACGAGGCGCACGATCACGGCAGCGACCGCCGGGGCGCTGGGGTTCCTCGGCGCGCTTCTCGGCACGGTCGCCGGGTACATCGGGGTGATCGGGTGGATCCGCTCGAACTCGCTCAACGGCGGGATCTCGGCGCTCGGAAATGTTCCCCTCGCAAATTTGCTGGCGATCCTCGTCGCGATGCCGCTCGCTGCTGCAGTCGTGGCCTGGCTACTGGCGGGACGCCAACCGCCGGTGATCGCCCGTCAGCCAATTGAGTGAGCGGGCTGGACGACAAATCGCGACACGGTCGGTCTAGACCAGCTTCTCCTTCTCCCACGTCTTCCGCCTCACTTCAAGTTGGCACTCACCGCCCCAGGGAGCGCGAAGAGGGGAATCCGTCAATCCCAACAACGCGAGGTTCTGGCCGGGAGAACCGAACTCGGCGCCATGGCCGATGGGCCCCGCCGACGAAACTCGGCTCTGGCCTGTAATCATTGGCCGGTTGCCGGCCACATCTCTGGCAGGGGACATAGAGGGAACGAGCCCAGGTGGGTAACGACGACATCACGCGGTTCGAGTCGATCTACCGCCAGAACTTCCGGGCGATCCTTCGCTTCACGCTGGCTCGTCTCGATCCAGAAAGTGCGAAGGACGCGACGGCGGAGACCTTCCTGATCTGCTGGCGGCGGCTCGAGGACGTGCCGAGCGACGCCGCTCCCTGGTTGTTCGGGGTCGCAAAGAAGGTGATCGCCGGTCAGCTCCGTTCTGCCTCGAGGAGAGAAGCGCTGCGCGCCCGACTCGAGGTTGTGGGAGCCGGACGCACCACAACCCGTGGCATCGACGAAGAGGTCGTGCAGCGCACCCTCGTGCTCGCCACCCTCGCGAGGCTCAGCGAGAACGACCGCGAGGTACTCAAGCTCGCGGTCTGGGACGAGCTGTCCGCCCGGGTCGCCGCGACCGCTCTAGGAATCAGTCGAGTGGCGTACGGCGTGCGGCTGCACCGTGCACGTCACCGTCTGTCAGCCGCCCTGACAGAGGCGGACGGGCTGGGGCCGTGTGGCGGCGCGGCATATGGCCGCGGCTCCGGCGCCGAGATCCTCGACCCCCACGACACGCTGCCTTTCCGACGCGCGAAGGAGGCCCGCTGACATGCGCTCTCGCAGAGCTCTCGCTCGGCTTGCCGCCGTCCGCCCGGCGGTTCTGTCGCAGACGGACAGGATCGTCGACTCGGAGGAGGAGGACCGGATTCTCAGGCGGATCATCGCCTCCGATCCGAGGACGTCGACTCCGACCGCGCTTCCCGGCCGGGTTGCCACCCGTCATCGGGCCCGCCGACTCACAGGAGCAGTTGCCGTTGCCGTCATCATCGGCCTCGCGGCATACGGGGTCTTCGCCCTGGTCCGAATCGCGCTGCCCGGCCCCCATCCTCGAGTTGCGACCGCCGCGACGCCGAAATCAACCGGTCCGACCCTCTGGCTGGCGAGTTACCGGTTCAAGCTCCCGGCTGGCTTCGCGACCGTGAGAACGACCTGTGCACCCGCGCCCAAACGATTCGGTGCTTTGATCCCGGAGGAAAGGATTGCCGCCTTCTCGTCCGCCGTCTCCGCTGGTGGCCGCTGCATCGAGGCCTATCTCATTGCGGAACCCGCGAAGCCGGCCTCCGAAGGCCTCCAGGCAACCGACAATCTGGCCTTTTCGGCCTCCTTGTACGGCAGTGTGTGGCCCGACTCGGGCTATGTGCCAGCCCGCGACCCGTCAGACGTCGCACTTTCGATCAACTTCCGCTCCAAAGGCGGCAACAACGAAGTCGTCTTTTTCGCCCATGGACTCTCCGCCAGCGACGTGCTGGCGATCGCGAGGACCGGCCTCCCGGCGGCGAGGGGCTCCGCCCCGTCCTGCGTGACGCCCTGCCGATGACCAGAACAGACGGCGGGCCAGGTCCAAAGTTGCCAGCCGGCGAAAGCACGCGACCCAGCAGCCACACACGAGCGCACTGAGCAAACCCCGAGAGAAAGGTTCTGACATGCCGAACACAAGGTTCCTGCGATCCCCCGTGACGGCGATCGTGCTCGCGGTGCTCGCGTTCGCGACCGCGCTCAGCGCCCTCGGCTACGCGCTTTCCCGCTCCTCGACTCCACTGCGGTCCGTCGGAACCATCAGCGTGACTACCGACGCCCAACTGAGCGGCGCGCCGGACACGCTGACCGCGAACTTCGCCGTGACGGACACGGCGAGCACGGCGGCGAGCGCGCTCGACCAGAACAACTCCCAGATGGCACAGCTCCAGGGAGTCTTCATCTCCGCTCGCGTTCCGAAATCCGCCCTGCGGACGAGCGACCTCAGCGTGTCACCGACCTACAACAACTACGGCACGGTCACCGGCTACCGGACCGAGGACGACCTCACGGTCACGTTGCACGACTTCGCCAAGGCGGCCAAGGCGATCGACGCCGCGGAGAACGCCGTCGGCAACGACGTCCAGATCAACGGGATCTCGTTCTCACTCTCGAACAACTCAAAGCTCCTTGCCCGGGCGCGTGTTCTCGCCATGCAGCAGGCGTACGCCGAGGCGAAGAGCTTCGCCGCCGGGGCCGGGGAGAAGGTCGGCGCGGCGATCAGCATCTCCAACCAGCAGCAGGTCACGACGCCCCTCCCCTTCGGGTACGCCAACGCCGACAAGCTCGCCTTCGCCGCCGCCGAGCCCGTGCCGATCCGGGCGGGAACGCTCAAGATCAGCGTCCACGTCAACGTGACCTACCGCCTGCTCGGCTGAACCCGGCCGCCAGGACGCCAACGATCAGCCCAGCGGCGAGCCCGGGGCGGCGACCGAGCCCCTAGGTCTCCTCGCCATCGAGCGACTCGGGATCGTCGAGCAACGCACCGAGCTCGGCCGCCTCGACGACGTCGAGCGGCGGGATCTCCTCCTCGGCCTCGTCGTCGAAATCGACCTCGCTGTCGCGGGCCGCGACCTCCGCGGCGTCCTCACGCTCGTAACGGGGCGAACCCTCCACGACGGGCACGTCGTCGAGCCGGACCGTCTCGCGGGACCTGCGTCTTCGTCGTAGCATCATCGGACCTCCCCATCCACTCTGCCGCGCGCGGCCGTCTGATGCCCTTCGGCCGGCGTGACCAGGCACGACGCAACGGCGTGAGCCCGCGGCCCCCGGCGTGGGAACACACCGCCCACCGGGGACCGTCTCGGGCGTCTAACACGGTCAGGTGGCACGCAGCTCCCCGGCTATCACCGCGACGAAGGCGTCGACGTCCGCCTCGGTCGTGTCGAAGGCGGTCATCCAGCGGACCTCGCCGGTCGCCTCGTCCCACGTGTAGAAATGGAACCGCGCCTGGAGCCGGCGGCTGACGACGGCGGGTAGGCGGGCGAACACCGCGTTCGCCTCGACCGGCCGGGCGATCTCAAGACCGGGAAGGTCCCGCACCCCGTCGGCGAGCCGCCGCGCCATGGCGTTGGCGTGCTGCGCGTTCCGCCGCCAGAGGTCTCCCTCTAAGAGCGCGCCGAACTGCACCGAGACATAGCGCATCTTCGAGGCGAGCTGCATCGACGCCTTCCGCAAGTGGAGCATCCCCCGCACCGCGTCGGGGTTGAGGACGACGATGACCTCGCCGAAGAGCAGCCCGTTCTTCGTCCCGCCGAAGGAGATGACGTCGACCCCGACGTCGGTTGTGAACGACCGGAATCCGGTCCCGAGCGTCGCGGCGGCGTTGGCGAGGCGGGCCCCGTCGATGTGAACCTTCATGCCGTAGTCGTGGGCGCGCTCGCAGATGCGGGCGATCTCGTCGGGCGTGTAGCACGTGCCGAGTTCCGTCGTCTGGGTGATCGAGACGACCCGTGGCGAGGCCCGGTGCTGGTTGTCCCAACCCCACGCCTGGACGGCGAGCGACTCGGCGGTCAACTTGCCCCCCGGCGCCTCGAGGGTGAGCAGCTTGATCCCGGCGACCTTCTCGGCGGCCCCGCACTCGTCGGTGTTGAGGTGCGACGACGTCGCGCAGATCACGGAGTCCCAGCGGTCCGTCATCGACTGCAGGCCCACGATATTCGCACCGGTTCCGTTGAAGACCGGATAGGCCTCGGCCGTGTCGCCGAAGTGGCGCCGGAAGATCTGCTGGAGGCGGGCCGTGTAGACGTCGTCGCCGTAGGAGTCCTGGTGCCCCTCGTTGGCGAGCGCGATCGCGGCGAGGACCTCCGGGTGGACCGACGCGCAGTTGTCACTGGCGAATCCGTGGAAACCAGGGTCATGAAGGCGGGTGGCATCGGTCACGACGAGAGATTAACCGTGGGTGCGGCGGGGCTTCGCTGGGCCGACAGCGGGTGGGTGACGCGGAGGGACCGTTCAGGAACTCGTGAAGGTCGTGAGCTCGCCCACGAAATCCGACGCGTACTGGAAGATGCTGGCGTAACCCGCGCCCGAGAAGATGATGAGCCGTGAGTGCGCGATCCGCCGTGCGAGCTCGCGGGCGTTGCCGAGGGGCATGACGGCGTCGTCCGACCCGGCGAAGATCAGCGTCGGGATCCCGATCCTGCCGAGATCGTGCGCAACGGCGCTGTTGCGGTACGTCTTGGCGACGAGGGCGGCCTGTGCCTCCACCGCCGGAGCGGTCACGTCGTCCGGGCTGATCTGGCCCAAGTCGGTGAGCCAGCTCACGCGTGCCGCCGAGGCGGTGACGGGGAAGAACAACCGCGAGAGCTCCGGCATCGTCGCCGACGGCGAGGCGATGAGTCGTGAGACGGCCGCGGCGGGCCGGAAGGACCTGGGTCCGCCGGCGGTCGCGTCGGCGAGGACGAGGCGCCAGACCAGGCCGGAATGCCGCTCGACGAGCGACATCGCGATCTCGCCGCCGAAACCCCAGCCCACGACGGTCGGTTGGGACAACCCGAGCGACCAGATCAACCCCGCCGTCAGGTCGGCAAGAAACGGCACTGTCTCGGCATGGGGGCTCGGCTCGGAGTAGCCGATTCCGGGCAGGTCGAGGATGGTCACCCGGTAGTACGAGCCGAGCTCGAGGAGCAACTGCGGGTCCCACGACGTCATCGACCCGTGCTCGCCGGTGATGAGCAGCAGGTCAGGCCCCGAACCGAACTGGCGGAAGGCGATTTGCAGCGACCCGGGCCCCAACATCCCGTCGCCGAGGAGGCGCGGTGCCAAGCGTCCGGGCGCGACGGGGAGCACGGAGACGCGCTCGACGGAACCGAGCGTCGAGAAGGTGCCACCCGCGGCCGAGCCCGTGACGAGCGTGACGACCGGCAGCGTCGTCGTCGGCACAGATGCGGCTTGCGAACCCTGCGCCGTGGAACCCTCGCCGCATGCCGCGACGGCGCAGGCGATTACGCTGACCGCGCCGAGGAGACCGACGGAGCGCAGACGGCGCACGGGCGTGCCATCACGCCGCAGCCTCGTGGTCAACCGGCGCGTCGCAGCGAGCCCTTGACGAGCGTCTTGCCGAACTCGACGAGCAGCGACGAGTTCTTCTCGGCGTCGGTGAGTACGTCGTCGAGGGCAGCGGCGAAGTAGTCGACCTCGTACTGGCCGATGATGAGCGGTGGAAGGAGCTTGACAACGTTCATCGAGTCGGCTGCGACCTGGGTGAGGATCCCGTGCCGGGTGAAGAGCGGTCCGACGACGATCTGCGAGAAAAGGCCCGTGCGCGCCGCCTCGAGCAGCTTGAAGCGCGTCCGCTGACGGAATGACTTCGGCTCGCCGAAGACGAGCCCGATCATGAGACCCTTGCCGCGCACCGAGTGGAAGACCTCGTGCCGCTCCATGAGCGGCGCGAGCGCCTTGTCGAAGGCATCGCCGTTCATCCGGGCGCGGTCGACAAGGTTCTCGTCATCGATCGTGGCGAGCGTCGCGAGGGCGGCCACCATCGCGAGCTGGTTGTTCTTGAACGTCGAGGAGTGGACAAGCGCCCGGCTGATCGACGAGTAGACCTTGTCGGAAACCTTCGTCGAGCACACCATCGCGCCGATGGGGATGAATCCACCCGAGAGCGCCTTCGACATCGTCACGATGTCGGGGACGAGGCCGTAGTGCTCGTGGGCCCAGAGCCTGCCGGTACGGCCGAGGCCGGTCTGCACCTCGTCGGCGATGAGCAGGGTCCCGTAACGGCGACACAGCTCCGAGACGGCGTCCCAGTACTCCTGCGGCGCGACGTAGACACCGTGGCCCTGGATCGGCTCGACGACGAAGGAGGCGACATCGCGGGATCTGAGCTCGCGTTCCAACGCGTCGGCGTCGCCGAAGGGAACCTGGGTGAAACCCGGGAGGAACGGCCCGAAACCCTTGCGGAACTCCGCACCGCCGTTCGCCGACAGGGCACCGAGCGTGAGGCCGTGGAAGCCGTGTTCGCAGAACAGCACCCGGGACCGGCCCGTCGCGTGCCGGGAGAACTTGAGGGCGGACTCGATCGCCTCGGCCCCGGAGTTCGTGAAGAACACCCGGCCCAGGCCGGGGTGGCAGCGTTTCAGCACTTCGCTCGCCAGCACCCCGGGCAACAGCGCCGCGTCCATCTGGATGAGGTTCGGCAGGTCGGCGTCGATCGCTTGGTGGAGCGCCTTCTTGATCGCCGGATGGCTGCGGCCGAGGGCGAAGACCCCGAATCCGGACAGGAAGTCGAGGTAGCGACGGCCCTCGTCGTCGAAGAGATAGGCGCCCTCGGCGCGTGAGTAGAAGCGGTCAAAGCCGATCGAGCGGAGGACCTTCACCAGCTGGGGGTTGATGTACCGGCTGTAGAGCCGGAAGTTCTCACCCCTGTGGCTCGCCAGCACCTCGTTGAGATCGAAGCCCATCGCCATCCTCCACGCGTCGAAGGCCCCAGCGTATAGGCAACACACCACTCCGCACGGGGCACGCACGGCCGGGTGATATTGTCCGCAAAAGTGCGAGCTGGGCCCTGTCCGCGACGATTGATGCCCATGGCCCGGGCGGGGCACGATCCCGACGGCACTGCTTCCAGGGTGAATCATTGACTCCCGCCGAAAGGCGCCGAGGGGATGCCGCGGGCCACTGGCCGACTGGGGCGAGGGAACCGCGAGAGTTTTTGCCGCGCCCTCGGACCCGGTTGCGGCGCTACGGCCCGCCGGTGCTCTGCGTACTCGCCTACACCATCCTCGCCGCCTTCGTCTACGGCGTGCACCCCCCCGCGACGAGCGCCACTCTGCCGCCTTGCGCCTGCGGTGACATCCCCCCGGGCGTCTGGTTCCTCGCCTGGCCGGCGTACGCGCTCTCGCACGGCCTCAACCCCCTGTACACGAGCTGGGCCGACGTTCCCTACGGCGTCAATCTGATGAACAACACCTCGACGCCGCTGCTCGGCATCGTCTTCGCGCCGTTCACGCTCGCCTTCGGAGCCCTCTCGACCTACAGCCTGCTCATGCGGACGGCCTTCGCCGTGTCGGGAATCTCGATGTGTTTCGTGCTGCGACGCTGGACCAGATGGTGGCCGGCCGCGTTCGTCGGGGGGCTCGTCTACGAGTTCTCGCCCTACATGGTCGGCCAATCCCAGTCCCACCTCTTTCTCACCTTCCTCCCGTTTCCCCCGATCATCGCGGTGCTTCTTGAGGAGTTGGTCGTCCATCAAAGGCACCTCCTTCGTAACGGCATTCTCTTGGGACTGGTCGTCGTGGCACAGTTCATGATCTCCGCCGAGATCCTGGGCATTACTCTCTTCGCAGCCGCCTGCGCGCTCGTCGTGATGGCCGTTCTTCACCCGGTCGCGACTCGCGAGAGGATCGGAGGTCTCGCCCGCGGCGCGGCGGCCGCCGTCGTCACCGCGGTCGTCCTCAGCGGGTACCCGCTCTGGGTCTACTTCCGCGGCCCCTACCACGTGTCGGGTCCCCCCCACCCGATCGCCCAGCTCGAACAGTACGAATCGAGCCCCGGTTCGCTGATTTTTCCGACCAACCTCGAACACTTCGGTTTTGGCAGCTGGCTAGCCAAGGGGATGGCGCTGACCCTGAGGAACGGCGTCGAGTCGACCACCTACCTCGGCATCCCGCTGCTCGTGTTCCTCGCTTTCCTCATCGCCCGCTGCCGACGGGTCGCCCACGTCCAGTTGTTCGCCCTCGTCGCCTTCGGGGCTTGGGTGATCACGCTCGGGGCCGATCGGCATGGCATCAAACTTCCCTACGACCTCATCGCAAGGATCCCGCTCCTCAACGGCGCGCTCGACCTGCGTTACTCGTTCCTCATGTACCTCGGGGTCTCGATCATCGTCGCCATCGGGCTCGATCGGATTAGACGGGAAGGCATCCTCGCCGGCCTCGGCCACTTACGCCCGCAGCCGGTCACGCGAATCGAGGCCCCCGGCCACCCGGCGTCGTCGCAACCGGGGCTCCGACAGCAACTCGCCCGACCCCTCGGCTGCCTCGGGGTCGCCGCGCTCGCGCTTGCCCCACTTCTTCCGGCCCTCCCGTACTCCTCGACTTCGCCCGAAGTTCCGGCGTTGTTCACCGCGGCGAACTCCCCCCTGCGATCCGGATCAGTTGTCCTCTCCTACCCGTTGCCCATCGGCTACGAAGGCTCCAACGACCAGGCGCTGCTGTGGCAGGCCGCCGCCGGGATGCGCTTCAAGCTGATCGCCTTCCGCGGCGCGGTCTCCAACCGGCCGGGAGGCGAGCCCCTGCGAGATGCCGCGCTTCTCCTGCTGCCCTATGCCGCCGAGAATGCCCTCGTCTACTGGCTCTACGGGCGACCGAGCCCACCCCCGCTGAACGACGCGGCGACTGCGAAGGACATCCGGATCTTTTTGCGCCGCTACCAGGTCGGCGCTATCACCGTCGTGCCCCAGGGTCCCCCGGTTGGACGAGTGCTCGCCTATTTCGAAGCGGCGCTCGGCGTGCCGCCGGTCACCTTCCACGACTCGTACATCTGGCCCGACGTGCAGCGAGACCTGCGACGGCTCCCGTCGACCGACCGGACCGGGAGCGGGGTCGCTTCTCCGGCGGCGACAGTCGGAGGATGAGGCAGCCAATCGGTAGCCTCACCGTGATGGCCGACAGCCCCGGGGCGTCGTTCTGCTTTGTCCACGCGGCCGATCTGCACCTCGACACGCCGTTCCGCGACGTCCACGACCTCCCGCCGCTCGTCGCCGATGCCCTGCGGGAGGCGTCGCTGCAGGCGTTCGACTCGATCGTCGAGCTCGCCCTCGAGCGCCGGGCCGCCTTCTTCGTCGTCGCCGGCGACATCTACGACGGCCCCGAGCGCGGCCTGCGCGCCCAGGTGCACTTCCACCGCGGGCTCGCGCTGCTGGCCAGTGAGGGGATCCCTAGCTTCGTCGTGCACGGCAACCACGACCCGGTGACGACAGGCTGGTCGGCGATCAGTTCCTGGCCGGAGGGCGTGACGGTCTTCGGGGCGGACTCGGTCGGCCTCGTCCCGGTCGAACGTGACGGCATGGTGGTCGCGACCGTCCAGGGCATCAGCTACGCGACCCGGGAGACGACCGAGAACCTCGCGCTCCGCTTCCGGCGGCCCGACGGCCCGGGCGTCCACGTCGGCGTGCTGCACTGCAACCTCGAAGGGGCCACCAACCACGATGCCTACAGCCCGTGCAGCCTCGACGACCTGCGACGGGCGCGCCTCGACTACTGGGCGCTCGGCCACATCCACACCCGCCGGACGGTCGCCGGGACGGGGCCGGGGGATCCCTGGATCGTCTACCCCGGGAACAGCCAGGCCCGCAGCCCCAAGCCGAGCGAGCAGAGCGCCAAGGGGGCAGTCGTCGTCCACGTACGCGACGGCGTCGTCGATGACGCCGAGTTCGTGGCGTGCGACCGCGTCCGGTTCGAGGAGATCGAATGCCCGATCGAAGACCTCGCCGACCCCCCGGCGCTCGTCGAACGCCTCGCCGATCTCGGAACCGACCGCGTCACCGCGGCCGAGGGCCGCTCCGTCATCCTGCGCGCGCGTCTCACGGGCCGGGGCGAGCTGCACGCCGTCCTCGCCCGGCCGGGAGCCCCCGGCGAGACCGTGCGCGAGCTGCGCGAGGTCTCCAGCCTCCGTTGGCCGTTCTGCTGGTGGGATGAGCTCCGCGACGAGACGCGCGGGGTGATTGACCGCGAGACGCTGCGCGGGCGGGGCGATTTCGCGGCGGACCTCCTCGCGCTCGCCGAGGGCACCCAGCTCGACCCGGCCGCCCGGGCGGAGCTGGCGGCGGGGCTTGTCTCGGAGGCGCCCCACGCCTTCTCCGCTGTGCTCGACGGGATCGTCGGCGACGACGAGCGGTTCGCCCGGCTCGTCGAGGAGGCGACCACGGTCGCTCTCGACTCGGTCGCGGGTGACGAGCCGTGAAGATTACCGAGATCCACGTCGACGGCTACGGCACGCTCGCCGGACTCGACCTCGACGGGCTCTCCCCGACCCTCTCGGTCGTCTACGGACCAAACGAGGCTGGGAAATCTACCCTCCTCGACTTCGTCCGGGCGGTCCTCTTCGGCATCCCGGACCGGCGGAGCCGCCAGAACCGGCGCGAGCCGCTGCGGGGCGGGCGCCACGGTGGCACGCTCGCACTCCTCGACGCCGAAGGACGGCCCTGGACCCTGGAGCGCCACTCGGACGCCCGCGAGCCCCTGCTCACGGGACCCGACGGGCGCCTCGGTGGTGAGACGGAACTGCAGGCCCTGCTGGGTGGCGCCAACGCGGGGCTCTTCCGCTCGATCTTCGCCTTCGGGCTCGACGAGCTGACTTCGTTCGAGACGCTCGACGACGACGACGTGCGCGACCTCGTCTTCACGGCCGGGGTGCTGGGGGCGGGACGCTCGGCGACCCGCGCCATGCACGAGCTCGAGGGCCGGCGGGCCGGGATCGTCCGCCAGCGCAGCGGCGACGGCCGCGCCAACCAGCTGAAGCGGCGGCTCGACGACGTCGACGCCAGCCTGCGCGCGACCCGCGGGGCCGCTGAGGGCTACGCCTCGGCGCAGGCCGAGCACCGCCGGCTCTGCACCGCCACCGTGTCCGCCCGCGAGGAGCTCGATCTGGTGCGCCACCGGGATGACGAGCTCGACCGCCTGCGGGCCTGCTGGCCGTACTGGAACCGGATCCACGAATCCGAGGCGAGGCTCGCCGCCCTCGGCCCACCCGACGAGGCGGGGGCGCGACTCGCAGAACTCGCCCCTGAGATCCGCCGGCTCGACGCCGAACGCTCGGCCCACGCCCTCCGGCTCGGCGCCCTCCGGCAACAGCAGGCCGAACTCGCCGGGATCGAACGCTCGATCGACGGGCTCAACGAGCAGATGTCGCGTCTCGCCGAGTCGCGCCTTCCCGCGCCGCCCGCTGACGGCGAACCGGGCGGACCTGCACGCAGTGAGGCTGAGCTGCGGCGCGCTGATGGGGCGGTCCAGTTGCTGCGCGGGCTGATCGGCCGGCGCGACCAGGTGCTCACCGAGCAGGCGCAGCGGGAGGCGATGGAACGGATGGCACGGCGGTCCCCCGCGCCCGCACGGCCGAGGGTCGCCCTCGCGCTCGTCGCCGCGGCGGCGATCGCCACAGTCGTCGTCGCCGTCGACGAGTTCGCGCGGCACCACACGAGCCTCGGCATCCTCGGTGTCGCCGCGGCACTCGCCATCGGTGCGGCCGCGGCCCTCATCGTCACCGGCTCGCGCGCCCAGCCCTCGGCGGCGCGGGACGGGGCCGTGCCGGGTCCCGCCCCGGTCGACCCGCAACACTTGACCGCCGAGATCGCCCGCACCGCCGAATTGCTCGGCCTCGCCGCGGCACCGGCGCTCGTCGAGGTCGATGCCGTCGCCGTCCGGCTCGAGCAGGAATGGGATGAGCGGCGGCGGGCCAACGCCCTCGACCGCTCGCTCGCCGGGCTGCAGGAGCGTCTCGGCGAGCTCGAGGCGGCACGGCGGAGGGTGTCGCGCGCGATTGAGACCGACACTGCCACGGTCGACGCCTTCGAGGGAGCCGTGCGCCGCGCCGCCACGACCTGCGGTCTCGAGGCGGACGCCGGCGCCGCCGAGGTCTGTGGGCGGCTCGCCGCAGCGCTCGAGGCGGCCGAAGACGCCGCCGATACCCGCCGCGGGCTCCGCACCTCGATCGAGGAGGCGAACGCCGATCTCACCGAGGCCGCGGGGTTCGGGCCCGAGGCCGTCCGGCTGCGGAACGAACTGGCGGCCGCCGACCCGGTGTCGTGGGCCGCGCAGAGCGAGGAGGTCAAGGAGCTCGTCGCCACGGCCGAAGAGGCGTTCGAAGCCGCCCGTGACGCCGAGCGCGACAGCGCCCAGGCACTCGAGGCGCTCCGGTCCTCCGACGAGATCGCCCGGCTCGAGGTGGAGCGGGCGGAGCTTGCGACCCAGCTGGGAGACGCGCTCGGCGAGTGGGCGGTGCTCGGCCTCGCACACCGCATGCTCGAGGAAACCGTCGCCCGTTATGAGCGCGAAAAGCAGCCTGCCGTGATCGCCCGGGCGAGCGAACTGTTCACCGACGTGACGGCCGGCCGCTACGTGCGGCTCGTCGCGCGAGAAAACGACCGCGCCGCCCACCACGGCATCACCGCGATCACGGCCCGCAACGAGCGGGTCGACTCCGGGTCGCTGAGCCGGGGCACGGCCGAGCAGCTCTACCTGTGCCTGCGGCTCGGGCTCGCCGCGACGCACGCCGAGCGCACCGTCTCATTGCCCTTTGTCCTCGATGACGTGCTCGTCAACTTCGACCCGGGGCGCGCCGCCGCCGTCGCCCGCGCGATCGCGGCCCTGGCACGCTCGCACCAGGTGCTCGCTTTCACCTGCCACCCGCACGTCGTCGCGGTGTTCGAGGCGGCCGACCCGGGGTGCACGGTGATCGACCTTCCGCTCGACGGTGCCACGGGGGCGGCGTCCGAGCCCTAACGCGCGGTGTGGCCCGCGCCGCCTCAGTTCCCGGCGGTTTGGCCGCGCGCGAAGCTCGTCATCTCGTCCCACCCCGTCACGACGGCGACGAAGATGACGAAGGTGAGGATGTGGACCCCGGTGCACCACAGGCAGATCTTGCCGATCTCGTAGAGCTCGGTGTAGACGAGGTAGCAGACGAAGCCGATCCCACCGACGGCGAGTGCCAGACGCGCCGGGGCGACGAGGGGGTTCGGCGAGCGCCACAGGGCGGGTAGCGCCGAGACGAGCACCACCACGAAATAGACGAGTCCCAGCACCGCGACGGGGATGCCGAGCAGGTAGGACTCCGGGCTCGCCAGTACGGTGCCGCAGTTGACCGCCCCCGTACTGGGGCACGTGAGCGGCACGACCGACGTGTAGTGGACGAGCGTGAGGTAGGTCGCGATACCGATGCCGGCGATCGACGAGCCCAGGACGACGGCCAGGCGCGCGCTCGCCGGCGCAGAACTCGGGTCGGGCCCGCCCGGCGCGACGAGCGGCCGGTGAAGGTACCGGCTTGCCGGCAGCGAGAAACGCCTCCGCCGTGGCGCCGGAGGCGGTGGCGCGGGGGCTGCCACGCGGCGGCCGCGCGCCGCGGTCGGGGGTTTCGGCACGGCTACGAGACCTGCTTGGTCGCCGCGATCACCTTCTCGGCCGCCTTCACTCCCGGCGAATCGCAGACGCTCGCCGGCTTGCCCCCGTTAGAACGGCAGATCGCCGCCGTAATGAAGTTCGTCTCCATATCGAAAGTCGCCGCTTTGATGGACTGGCCGTAGGTCGAGGTCGGGTCGGCGATCGCCCGGGCGATGCTCAGCATGTCACCCGTGCCGGCACCGGCGAGCGCGGAGATCGGCGGCGAGTCAAGGGACGGGACAAGGAACGGCGGGTCGCCGGACGCGACGTGCTGGTTGGCGATGTCGAGGAACGGGAAACCCGAGTTGTTGGCGTACTTGGTGTAGATCTTGCCCACGTCCTTCGGCAGCACCTCGAGCGTCTTCCCGTTGCGGTCCTCCACGTCGTAGGCCGAGAGGGCGACGTACTTGCTTGTATATTTCGTGCCGAAAAAGGCGAAGGTCGGCACCGGCGCGACGTCGGTCGACGACGAGCTCTCCTTCAGTCCTGTGAAGGTGCCGAACCGCAAGAGCGCGGCGACGAGCGACCAGCGCAGGATGGCGCAGTACGGGCAGAACTCGCCGCCGATGTAGACCACCCGGGGCAGGCCGTTCTCGGTGAGGCTCGGCTGGTCCTTCGCCTCGACGAAGGGATCCGTGTTCGAACCGGTCCCCACCGAGTTGTACACCGCCACCGGCACGTTCTCGAGCGCCGCTACGACCGCGGCGGGGACCGGCGCCGGGTTGCGACCCGAGGCGATGCCACCCGAGGGGCTGCTCGACCCCGTGAGCTTCACGACGACGAGGACGGCGACGATGACGACGACGACACCGACCACCACCCAGCTCGTCCGGGAGGAACCTTGCCGGTGCGTCCGCTGATAGCGGCGGTCGGCGCTCGCCGAGCGGGGGGTGGGCGCCTCCTGGCTGCCCAGGCGGCGCGGACCGGGCCCGGACCGCGGCGAGGCGGCGGGACGACGCGAACGTCGCTTACGTGAGGCCATCGTGATTCCTGCTCCCCTGTCGAGACCGTCGGCATACTACTGGCCAAAGCTGGCTACGACCTGTTGGCTGCCTGGCTTGCGGCTGAAAGGACGGCGCTGACGGTTCAGGCGTCGGTGCCGTCCGTGCCGCTGTCCGGTTCCAGATCGCCGAGCGTCTGGCGGATCTTCGCGACGACTTCATCGGAGCGGTTCGCGTCGACGCCCTGCTCGCCAAAGAGCACCTCCCGGTCGGCCGCCGCCTCGGCCTCGGCGCCTACGTCGGCGGCCGCGAGACGGGCCTCGATGCCCTCGGCGACGATCCGCTCGGCCTCGGTGACGAGGGCCTCGACCATCTCCTCCTCCGGAACGACACGGACGATCTTGCCCTTGATGAACAGGTGGCCCTTGTGACGACCGGCGGCGATGCCGATGTCGGCGCCCCGTGCCTCGCCCGGGCCGTTCACGACGCAACCCATCACGGCGACTTGCAGGGGGATCTTGCGCGCCTCGAGCGCCTCCTGGGCGCGCCGCGCCACGTCGATGACGTCGATCTCCGTGCGCCCGCACGACGGGCAGGCGATGAGGTCGAGCCCCTTGCGCTCGCGCAGCCCTAGCACCTCGAGCAGCTTGCGGCCGGCCCGGGCCTCCTCGACGGGGTCGGCGGTCAGTGAGAAGCGGATCGTGTCGCCGATCCCCTCACACAGCAACGTCGCGATGCCCGCCGTCGTCTTGATGAGGCCGCCGGGCAGCGGCCCCGCCTCGGTCACGCCGAGGTGGAGCGGGTGGTCGAAAGTTGCCGACGCGAGGCGGTACGCCGCCACCACGAGGGGCACGTTCGAGGCCTTCACCGAGATCTTCACGTCCTCGAAGCCCACTTCGGCGAAGTAGGCGAGCTCGATTCTGGCGGACTCGACGAGCGCCTCGGGGGTCGCGCCGCCGTACTTCTTGTACAGATCGGGGTGGAGCGAGCCAGCGTTCACGCCGACGCGGATCGGCACGCCGCGGTCGCGGGCCTCGGCGGCGACGAGCCGGATCTCCTCGGGCTTGCGCAGGTTGCCCGGGTTGAGCCGCAGCCCGTGGACCCCGGCCTCAAGGGCGGCGAGCGCCATCTCGACGTGGAAGTGGATGTCGGCAATGATCGGCACCGGCGAGCGCGGCACGATCTGGGCCAGCCCCTCGGCGGCCTCGGCGTCGTTGCAGGTGCACCGCACGATGTCGGCACCGGCCCCGGCGAGCTCGTAGATCTGCTGCAGCGTGCCGGCGACGTCGCCCGTCTTCGTCGTCGTCATCGACTGCACCGAAATCGGCGCGCCGTCGCCGATCGGCACCGAACCCACCTTGATGCGGCGGGTCGGCCTCCTCGGGGCCATGTTCAGCTCCGCAATCTCCACGTTCGAGCCTCTCCACTTCCCGGCCGGGGACCCGCGGCCGTGTGCCCAGCCTACGGCCCCAACCTCACCGGGCCGCCCGGGACCTCAGCCGCCGGGCAGGTGGGGCGGTTGCAGGATGTTGACATAGAGCGCGCCCAACCCGACCAGCAAGATGAAAGCGAGGAAGGCGTAGGCGATCGGCATCAGCTTGTTGACGTCGGCGTGGTAGGGGCGGCCGCGCCGGGAGCGGACCCGCTCGTAGATGGCGATCACGACGTGCCCCCCGTCGAGGGGCAGCATCGGGAAGAGGTTCACGAGGCCGACGAAGATGTTGATCGCGACGAGGATGGCGAGCAGGCTCGCCACGTTGACCTGCAGGGCCTGCACGGCGATCTCGACCGCCCCGGGCAGCGACAGGATCTCGCCCTGGCCGCCGGACCCGGAGGCGTGCCCGCCCTTGCCGCCGGACCCGGAGTGGTTGTTCGCCGTCACGACGTCGTGCGCGAAAGCCCGCAGCCCGTGGAGCGAGAAGACCTGGCCGATGCCCTCGGCCGTCCAGACGAACTCCCGCCCGAGCTGCGTGCCGGCCCGGCCCAGCGCGGCGAGCGGGGGCGCCGTCACGAGCACCTGCCCGCCGAGACGGACGCCGATCACGCCGACCGGTTTCTTCCCCTTCTTCTCGGGAGTCAACTTGCCGGACGGCCCCCGCACGTCGGCTTTACGGCCGTCGATCGGCCGCACGTGGAGGGTGACAAGACGGCCGTCGCGCCGGACGACGAGGCTGAGCTCGGTGCCGGAGCTGTGCTGGATGAAGGTAACGAACTTCGCCAACGACTTGTAGTGGTGGCCGTCGACGGCGTCGAGGACGTCGCCGACCTTCACCCCGCCGGCTCTCGCGGGGTTCGCGTGGTTGACGAATGTGATGAGCCCCGTCACCTCGCTCGGCGTCACGGCGGTCGGGAGTCCGGTGAAGGCGACCATCCCCCAGAGCAGCCCGAAGGCGATGACGAAGTGCATCGTCGAGCCGGCGACCGCCACGGCGAGCCGGCGCGGGAAGGTCGCCTGGCGGTAGCTGCGTGCCTCGTCGGCGGGGTCGACCTCCTCAAGCATCGTCATGCCGACGACCTTCACGTAGCCGCCCGCGGGGATCGCCTTCACGCCGTACTCGGTCTCGCCCCGGCGGACCGACCAGAGGCGGGGCCCGAAGCCGAAGAAGTACTCGGTGACCTTCATCCCCGAGAGCTTCGCCGCCACGAAGTGGCCGAACTCGTGGAGCATCACCATCGCGACGATGGCCGCGACGACGATTAGCACGTCGAGGCCATGAAACACCGCGGCGAGCACGATCACCACCGCGGCGAACCCCGCGAGGCGCCACAGCGCGCTCGAGTTCGTCGATTCGACCTCCGTCGGTCCTGGCGGATGGATGGTGCTCACGCGCTCCGATCCTGGCGCGCCAGCACCGCCACCGCGACGGCGCGCGCCGCGGCGTCGGCCGCGAGGACGTCCTCGACGTCGACGAGCTTGGTCGGCTCGTAGGCGGCGAGTGTCGCCGCGACGACTGCGGCGATCCCCGGCCAGCTCAACTGCCCGGCAAGGAAGGCCGCCACGGCGACCTCGTTCGCCGCGTTCAACCAGGCCGGCGCGCTCCCCCCGGTCCGCCCCGCCTCGAGAGCGAGGTCGAGGCAGGGGAACGTCGCGCGGTCGGGCGGGCCGAACTCGAGCTGTGAGATCCCCGCCCAATCAATCCTGCCGAATGGTTCGGCGAACCGCTCCGGGTAGGCGAGCGCGTAGCCGATCGGCAGCCGCATGTCAGGCTGGGACAGCTGGGCGATCGTCGCGCCGTCACAGAACTCGACCATCGAGTGCACGACCGACTGCGGGTGGACGACAACCTCGATGCGGTCGTAGTCGACCCCGAACAGCTCGTGCGCCTCGATCACCTCGAGGCCCTTGTTCATGAGCGTCGAGGAGTCGACGGTGATCTTCGGGCCCATCTGCCAGGTGGGGTGGGCGAGGGCGTCGTCGACGGTGACCGCGGCGAGCTCGTCCGCGCCGCGCCCCCGGAACGGGCCGCCGCTCGCCGTGAGCACGAGGCGCACGACGTCGGCCGGCGCCTCCGGCGCGCCAAAGGTCCCGGGGCCCGGCACGAGCGCGGCCTGGCGCCGTTCGCCGAGGCACTGGTGGACGGCACAGTGCTCGGAGTCGACCGGGATGATCTCCGCACCCCTGCTCGCCCGGGCCACCTGGACAACCGGGGCCCCCGCCACGAGCGACTCCTTGTTGGCGAGCGCGAGTCGGCGTCCCGACCGCAGCGCCGTCACCGTGACCTCGAGCCCGGCGAAACCGACGACGGCGTTGAGCACGACGTCACCCAGCTCGCCGAGCGAGGCGAGCCCGGCGGTACCGACGCGCACCTCGATGCCCGACGGGAGCACCGCGGCGAGCTCGGCGGCCGACGCCGCATCGCCGATCGCGACGACCTCGGGGTGGAACCGGGCGGCCTGGCGGGCGAGGTCACCAACCGAGCGGTGCGCGCCGAGCGCGACGACGCGGTAAGCATCGCCGGCCGCCGCGACGACATCGAGCGCCTGGCGCCCGATCGAGCCGGTCGATCCGACGATGCTTACGCTGCGGGGCGGCATCATCCCAGATGGACGAGCCGCACCAGGAGATACGTCGCCGGCAGCACGAAGAGCATGGCGTCGATACGGTCGAACACGCCGCCGTGAGCCGGGAGCAGCCGGCCCATGTCCTTCAGCCCGAGGTCCCGTTTCACGACCGACTCGAACAGGTCGCCCCACGGCGCGAAGACGACGATCACGCCGCCGAGGGCGAGCGCGTCGGCGAGGTTGAACGGGTGCACGCGCGCGACGATCCCGGCGGCGACGCCAAGCGTGAGGACCGTGCCCCCGATAAGGCCCTCGATCGTCTTGCCGGGGCTGACACGGGGCACGAGGCGGTGCCGCCCGAGCGTCGAGCCGACCAGAAACGAGCCGACATCGTGGGCGACGGTCAGCGCCACTGCGGCGCCGAGGATGGCGACGCCGTGCCGGAGCGGGTAGGCGGTCGGGTTGAGGAGCAGCCCGGCGAACGAGCCGAGCACGCCGACCCACGCCACGATCAGCACGGTGACGGCGATGTCGTCGACCGGCGAGGAGTCCGAGGTGGCGACGATCCGCCAGCCACCGGCCAGCACGACGACACAGGCGAGGACGACCGGAACGGCCTCGGGGCCGCGCAGGTAGCTCGCCACGACGAGGACCGGCACCGCCGCGAGGCCGATGAGCGCCACGGGCTGGTAGCCGGAGAGGCGCACCGCGCCGAACGTCTCGCCGGCGGCGACGGCGAGGATGACCGAGGCGAGCACGAGGACCGGAACCGGCCCGTTGGCGAAACACAGCACGGCGACACCGGCGAGCACGATGCCCGTCGCCGTGGCGACCACGGCGTTGCGCCGTGGCGCGCCCCCGGGGACGGGGGGCGTCGCCCGCCGGCTCGGCCGATGGGCCCCGCGGGCGCGGCGACGCGTCCCGGGGGCTCCGACGACCTGCTTCCACGCCGCGTGGTCAGGCCGGTCGGGGCCCTGCTCGGGCGGCGCGGCCGCCGCGGCCGCGACCGCGGCGCGCCGGTGCATCCGGCGGCGTGTCGTCGGCGCGTCGAAGTCGAACTCGAACGGGTCGGCGTTGAGAGTCGGGTCCTCCCCGCGACCGGCGATGGTCGAGAACTCGTCGATCCCCTCGCTCTCGCCTTCGGCGTCCTCTGAGAGGAAGGCGAGATCGGACTCGTCCTCTTTCCAGTCCGACGCTGTCTGGCGCCAGGTCGGCCCGCGGGCACCCCGCTCGAGCGGGCCGGAGGCCTCGGTGTCACCGAGGAGCACGCGCGGCACCTGGCCCGTCGGGGGGTCCGTCCAGTCCGGCAGCTCGAAATGCGCCCCTTCAGGACCCTCGAGCGGGTCGGGCGGGCGCTGGGATGGGTCGTCGGCGGGCGGGCGGCGAGTCTCGGGGACGAGGCCGGCGGCCACGGCCGCCTCGACGGCGACGACACGGACCTCCTCCGTCGCAGACGCGGCGGGGCGGGCCGGGGGGGCGTCGCCCGCCGGGGCGTCGTCCGAGGCGGGCTCGGCTTGTCGATCGGAGTCGCGGGTCGCCTTGTCGTCGTCTTCCACTGTGCGTTCCCTCCGCGGGTCTCCCCGTTCGACTTCTCGGACGGATCCCCGGCCTCAGACCTCGAGCAGCTCCTGCTCCTTGTGGGTGAGCAGCCGGTCGATCTCGGTGATGAACTCGTGGGTCGCCTTGTCGAGCTCCTTGTCGGCGCGCTCGACGTCGTCGATGGAGACAGCACCCCCGTGCTCGTGGACCTCGAGCTCGTGGCGGGCGTGGCGGCGGACGTTGCGGACGGCGACCCGGCCCTCCTCGGCACGCTGGTGGACGACCTTCACGAGCTCACGACGACGTTCCTCATTGAGTGCCGGGAAGACGAGCCGCACGACCTCCCCGTCGTTTGACGGGTTCAGGCCGAGGTCGGAGAGCTTGATCGCCTTCTCGATCGCCTTGATCGTCGAGGCGTCGAAGGGCTGGATGGTCAGCAGGCGAGCTTNNACTTGTCGTACGGGTGGATGACGAGGGTGCGCGCCTCGGGGACCGTGATCCCGGCGACGGTCTGCAGGGTGACCTCGGCGCCGTAGTAATCGACCTTCAGCTTCTCGACGAGGACCGGCGCCGCCCGGCCGGTGCGGATCGCACCGAACTCGCCCTTGGCGTGCTCGACGGCCCGCGCCATCTTCTCGCGGGCGTCGGCGATCGCCTCCTCGATGATCGTGTCGGCCGTCATCTGATCAGCGTACCGATCTGCTCGCCGGCGAGGGCTCCCCGGATGTTGCCCTCCGTCATCAGGTCGAACACGAGGATCGGCAGGTTGTTGTCCTTGCAGAACGTGATCGCTGTGAGGTCCATCACCCGCAGGTCGCCGGAGATGATCTCCATGAAGCTGACCTCGGTGTAGCGGGTCGCCGTGGGCTCGAGGCGCGGATCGGCGCTGTAAACGCCGTCGACGCCGGAGTGCGTCCCTTTGAGGATCACCTCGGCCTCGATCTCGGCGGCACGCAGGGCGGCGGGCGTGTCCGTCGTGAA
>PLPK01000079.1 GCA_003159795.1 Acidimicrobiaceae bacterium
GTGGCAGTTGCCTTGACTGATCATGCGGTCAGCGAGGCGTCGCGAGCGAAGGCGAAGTCGAACTCGACGGGAGTGAGCTTGCCGAGCGTGCGCTGGCGCCGCCGGGGGAGGGGCGTGCCAGCGCCGTGACGGTCGCCCCGTCAGGTCGTCCTCGTCGACGGGCCAGACCTTCGCCAGATCGACAACGCGGGCGAGACGGCGGTGCGCCAACCGGGGTAGTGACGTGTCCACCCCTGCCACGCGTTCAGTTGGCACCGTGAGGGCAATCCGGATTGGCCCCAGCCCTGCGTGTCGGCGGAGTGGGCGCGGCCTTCGCTAGCTCTTGCTCTTCTTTGTCGGAGGTCCGTCGAGGAGGCCACCGATGTGCTCAGCGGCTCGTACATCCTCCGCCTCAACGGTATCCGTATAGGTGCTATCCATCTGTGCCGCTGCCGAGTTCGACCACCCCATGCGCCTCTGTTTTTGAGTCGGTGATAGGACGGAATCGAGAGCGGTCGACTGCCAGTGGCGCAGGGAGTGCAAGTGAATGTCCGAAGCGACCTTGGTCTGCTCACGAAGGTCAGCGAAAGTGTGACTGAACCAGTCGGGGTGAGGCGGATTTGTTCCGGGAAGCTCTGAGGCGAAGCAGAAGTGCGTTGGCTCGACTTCGAATTCGCCAAACTTAGCGGCTGACTCCGCCTCGGCACGAAGTCTCCGCAACAGGCTCGCAGTCCCCGCGTCGATGGAGAGCTTTCGGATACTGGCCTTCGACTTCGGCGCACGCACCTTCGCTCCGTCCACGTCGGCAACAATGCTCTTGTTGATTCGCACGGTCTTCTTTTTGGTCAAGTCAAGATCTTCCCAGCAGACCGCTGCTGCCTCGCCTCGGCGAATACCCGTCGCCGCGATGAGCCGGAGGTACGAGGCGAATCGTAAGTTTTCCTCGGGAACGGCAGCGAGAAGTTTGCGCAACTCAGCAGCAGTGGGCGACCTCACGTCGACTCCTTTCTCAGCCAGAGTCCAGACCGGCAGCCCGGCGTCATGGATTGGATTCTGAAGTTTTCGTTCACTCCATTTGCTAGCGAGAGAGCAAGCCCTGTGCAGCAGCGCTCGGGTCTGACGCACGCTCGACCGCGAAAGACCCTTGTCCTTGAGACCTCGGAAGTAGGTCTCGACTTTGTAGGGGGTGAGTTCCGATACTCGGTCCTTCCCGATTGTGTCCTTGACGTGCACCTGGAAGATGCTGATGTAGCGCCTCGTGGTGGAGGGTGACAGGTCTTGCCAGCCATTCAAACGCCAACCCTCAATCGCATCGTTCACCTTCGTAAGGTCGTCCCACTCGTCCAACCTTGGTTCCTCATTTGCGACATCGGTCCCACTCGGCTCGACGACTGGCACGCGATACTTGCCGGCGATCACCTCGGCCTTCAGCGTGGTGAGAGCGTCCCGAGCGTCGCTCAGGGTTCCGGTGATGTAGCGGTACTCGTGGTGAGGTGAGCCGTTCGCCTTTCGGGCGACGTAGGCGCGCACCTCGTAGGTCTCGGCTCCCATGTCGGTGCGCTTGTAAATGTTGCGCTCGACCCTGATTCGTTTGGCGCGCTCTTTCTCGACCGACTCTTGCTCGCCACTTGTCACCTGGGCTTTCCCCATTTTCGGCCTCGCTTGTTGGGAGAAAATGTTGGGAGTCAGGCTAGCATCTCTAAAAAGCCTCTTTGTAGTGGGGCCGGCAGGGATCGAACCTGCGACCAAGGGATTATGAGTCCCCTGCTCTGACCACTGAGCTACGGCCCCTCACTGGACTTCTAGTTCGACACTTTGTCACCTGTTCTTCTTTCGCACAGAACGACGGCGCCGAGTGGATCCGACGGGCCAGCCGCCGCACCGAGCCGAGGCGGTCTCCCGGGCTTCCCCCGGGGTGGCGGCGGGTGGCTTTCGGGCGCGGATCGCCGGTCGCGCCCATTGGAGGGAATGGATGCAGCGCTCATAGAATGCGCGCTCAGTCGCGGCGTACGAAGATCGGGCGGCTCCACCGGGTTGGTGAGGGCAACGTCACGTAGTCGCCGGGATGTCCTTGTCTTCACGACGCGGGGGAGGTTCCCGATGAGAGTCTTAGGCAGGTCCAGGTCGCGTCGCGCAGGAGTTGCCTCGACGGTTGCCGCGGCAGCGGTGCTGTTACTGGTCATGCTCATGCCCGAGAGCAGCGCCTCGACCGTCCGGTCGAGCGCGGAAGTCGCGGTCCCGCAGGGCGTCGGGGCCGCGGCCCTGAAAGACGCCACGGTGTTCGGCCCGGTGTCCCCGAGCACACCGGAAACGGTGTCGTTCGTGCTCGATGCACGAAATCTCACCCAGCTCGAGAGGAATGTCGAGTCCGGCATGCCGGGCGGTTTCCTGTCCGTCGGCCAGTTCGCGACCCAGTACGGCCAGCCGCGATCGAACATCGGCGCCCTCGAGGGCTATCTCGCGCACCTCGGAATCTTGAGCTACGCCTACCCGGACGGCCTGGACGTCACGGCCACCGGGACGGCGGGGGAGTTCGACAGCGCGCTGTCCGTCCAGCAGAACGAGTATCAGGTGCCCGCGGTGCCCGGCCGGTTCGGTCAGGCGGGACGGCCCGCGACGTTCATCCACGGCGCACGCCAATCGCCACTGTTGCCGGCGAACCTCTCGCAGTTCGTGCTGGCCATCCTCGGTCTGACGAACTACCCGACGTTCGCGAGCCTCTCGGTGCGCGAGCCGGCGCGCGCCACCGACGTGAAGCCGAGTGCCGTCCAGACCGGCACGCTGACCCCCGCGGACTTCGCGAACAACTACGACCTCAGCCCGCTCTACGCGCGGGCGAACGGGACCGGGAGGACGATCGGCATCGTCACGCTGGCGTCTGTCGACCCGTCCGACCCGACGACCTTCTGGAACTCGGTCCTCGGGATCAACACCAAGCCGAACCGGATCAACCTCATCGACGTTGACGGCGGGGCCGGCCCGGTCAGCCTGTCCGCCGGTTCCGACGAGTCGACCCTGGATGTCGAGCAGTCCGGCGCGCTCGCCCCGCAGGCGAACATCGACGTCTACCAGGCCCCGAACACGGACTACGGCTTCCTCGACGGCTTTATTGACGCGGCGAGCCAGAACGTCGCCGACAGCGTCTCCGCGAGCTGGGGTGAGTCCGAGACCGTGATCGAGGCCGCGGTGAACTCGGGAGCCGAGGCGAGCAACTACGCGATCGGCTTCGACGAGGCGTTCCTCGAGATGGCGGCCCAGGGGCAGAGTGCCTTCGTCTCGGCGGGTGACTTCGGTGCCTACACCGCCGCCGGGGATCTGGGATCGACGAACCTTTCGGCGGGCAACCCGGACAGCAGCCCGTGGGTCACCTCGGCGGGCGGCATCACGCTCCCGGGGACGGTCCCGCTCTCCGACACCGTCTCGGCGACGGTCAGCGCCCAGCGGACGTGGGGCTGGGACTGGCTCTGGCCATACTGGTCGCAGTTCACCTGCATCGCGTCGCCGGGCTCGACGACACAGGTCCCGTGCACCTCTGAGGCGGAGTTCGCCGAGCAGAACCCCATCGGGGGAGGCGGGGGCTTCAGCGTCTACGAGCCGACCCCGGCGTATCAGCAGGACGTCAACAGCGCGAACCAGTTCAGCGCGGTCGAGTACCTGACGCCCACCGACTACCAATACGCCGACGGCATGTCCCTGCCGACGGCCTGGAACTTCAACCCCAATCCGTCCACGTCAAGGGGCTTCGGCGCCGGCCGGGCCACGCCGGATGTGTCCACGGACGCCGACCCGTTCACCGGGTATGAGGTGTACGACTCGCAGTACTCTCCGAACGCGCTCGAGGCCGGTTGGGGTGGCACGAGCTTCGTCGCGCCCCAGCTGAACGGTTCGACGGCCCTGATCGACTCGTACCTCGGCCACCGGGTCGGATTCTGGAACCCGGAAATCTACCGGTTGGCCGCCTTGGGCAACTCCCCGTTCACCCCGCTCGACACTTCGGGCGCCAACAACGACAACCTGTACTACAGCGGGACTCCGGGGCACATCTACAACGTCGGCTCCGGGCTCGGCTACCCGGACTTCGCCAAACTCGCGTGGGACTTCGCTCGCGAGTAAGAGACGCTTGCTAGACGAGCCGGTCGCTGGCCTGACCGCGGTCAAGGGACCTTCCCGGGTTGGCGGGCCCCGCAGGATCCTCCGGGATCGTGCGGGGTCCTCGGCCTTGCCCGGCCGATTCGACGGCCGCGCGACCGGTCGACCTGGAACAACGGCCACGCGGGCCACGTCCCGTGTCCCGGACAGCCCAGGGTCGCCACCGACGTTGCCCCAAGGATTGTTGA
>PLPK01000068.1 GCA_003159795.1 Acidimicrobiaceae bacterium
ACCCCGGTTGGTTGCGTAGAGCCTGTAAACAGTGAGCTCGGCGAGTTCGAGCATCCGCTCGTAGACCTCGCGCTGAGCTGCCGCCGGTTCTCCGGACAGGTTGGCTGAGATGCTCATGTCGCGACTTCGGCGGTAGTGAAGCGGGATTCGAACTCGACGGGCTCACGTTGCTGATCGGGAAGTGGCGTCGCCTCGGGTTGTAGAAGGCCTCGATGTACTCGACGATCGCCGAGGCGAACTCGGTGCGGATCTGCTAGCGCCTGCGGTCGCGGAGCGCGAGCCGGAGGCCGGAGCGCCCGAGTTCGGGGTGGTTTCTGTGCTGGAGTAAATCCTCAGTCGAGCGCCCGGAGGGAGACATGAGGCCCCTCTCCGGAGCGTCTCCGAGCGACCTTCGGGGCGGAACCCGAAGGTTTGTCATCCCAAAAAAATCCCAAAAACTCTCCGAAATCTGCAAGATGGGTCCTCGCAGCGCAGCGGGTAGAAGCGAGCAAAGTCCCAGGTAGAATGCCAAATCTGGGCCACTGTAGAGGACTGTGGAAAGACCCACCTCGCGATCGGCCTCGGCATCCGGGCGTGCCAGGCGGGACACCGCGTGGCGTTCGCCACCGCCGCGGAGTGGGTCGCCCGCCTGGGCGAGGCACACCAACAGGGCAGGTTCCACGACGAGCTCACCCGCCTCGGGCGCATCCCGCTCGTCATTATCGACGAGGTCGGCTACATCCCCTTCGACGGCGAAGCCGCCAACCTCTTCTTCCAACTCGTCTCCGCCCGTTACGAGCGGGCGAGCGTGGTCGTCACCTCGAACAAGCCGTTCGGGCGATGGGGCGAGGTCTTCGGGGACCCGGTCGTCGCCGCGGCGATGATCGACCGCCTCGTGCACCACGCCGAGGTCGTCAACTTGAAAGGCGACAGCTACCGGCTGAAGGGCCGGGACATGGGGAGGATGGCTCCGACCGACGAACCGAGCTGAGACCGAGGACCGCGAGGGGGTCAATTTTCAACCGTCCCAGGTGGGGCCAAATCAGAAGAGCACACTCACGCGCTGCACGCCCGTGGCCAGCGCCTTCGCCCCGTCGGCGACGACGAGGATCCCATCTTCGTGGCGGAGACCGCGCCCGACCAGGTCTGCCAGCAGATCGGTGACCACACGCTCCAATGCCTGATTGCGCACTCCCACAACGGGACTGCCGGTTCGAGGACGTCCTCCGCCACTTCGCGGGTGTAGGCCTCACCGATGCGTCTCTTGAAGCCACCCAGGCGAGAGCGTTTTTCCACTCTTTGCTCGCCTAAGCTACCAGACCCGAGTTCGTGGCTCTTCTCTATACCACATTGCATGTCACGTCGACCGACATGGTCACATAGTGAACGCGCACACGAACGCGATGCGAGGCACGGCATTCCCCCCCAATGGACGGGAAGCCGGTGACCTCGTACGTCCCCCCTGGGACGGTCGCGCGGTAGTAGCCCTCAGACGTAGTCGGAAAACGAAAGGCACGACCTGTCGAGAGCAGTGTGAAGACCACCCTGCCCGGAAGACCTCGGGGCGAAAGTGACGGTGGCCCTCCAACGCGCTCGAGTCGCCCCGTTACTGTGCCGAAAGAGCCAGGGGCTTTCTTCGCCAGAGCAGGTGTGACTGTCGCCGCCAAAACGATACCGACCAGAAGGAGCGCCCCGAGGAGGGTGACGAGCTTTCTTGCCGTCATACTGACCTCCAATACTCTCCTAAAGTCCAACGAACTTCGCCACAAGTTCCCGAAAAGAGTCAAATTATCAAGACCTGGGTTAGGTTCACTTTCATCACCTCAGCGACCGAGGCACCCGAGGCTCTCTCTGGAGCCCGGTAGCTATGGAGTGGCACTCTGGGCGACCACTGCGCAGCCGAAGCAGACATCCGTGATGACTCCACTGCTTGCGTCGACCAGCGCCGATTCAGTCGTGAACGTCTTTGATCCTGTTGAGCTCCCCCCCGTCGGCGGCTCGAATCCCTCGCTAGCTGGCAGAGTCTGTGTCTCATAAAGCGTTAGTGCCCAGAACTCGCGCTGCGAATTAACTACATCACTGGCGGCGAGACTTGGCATCATAACCTTCAGTTGCCCATAGGTAACCAGTTCCCCCGCGACGGACGCGGCTGGCCACCCAAGTTCCGCGATCGCCTGAGACTCCGTGAGTTGCTCACCACCCGAAGCTGGAAGTGCCGACTCCGCAACCCCTGGAACTACCTCAGCCGATCCATCATTGCAGTTGAGTCTCGCCTGCATGCACTGAGCCAGTCCTGGCACGGTGGCAAGGCAGTTCCCACCCGCTGCGATGCACTGTGCGAGATCCGTCTGATTGACTCCGTTGTACACGTCTGGCGCTTGGGTCTTCACCACGGCGGTCCGATAGGAATCAATGTGGCTTCTCGTCGAGGACGCAGAGCTTCCCGTCACAGCGAACGTCAAGCCTATGGTCAAACCTACAGAAGCGGCAACTGCCGCCCACACCAGAATCCTCGGCCTGGAAACTGATCTTGCTGTCACACGTTTCATCGTCGTCGCTCCTAATGCGAGCTTAGGAATGTTGATTCGATCGCAACATTAGTCGTCTAAGAAGGCTTGCTGTCGGCCCACTCCTGGTTGCTGTCGTATAGTGCCCCGTTGAAACACTCCCCTTGTGGATCGACGTCACAACCGTCAGTCACGCTGCCAACCATCGAGGGAGCGCTCCAGACGCCAGTGCTGTTCTTGTACACCTCTGGATAGTTGTCAAAGGTGCCAGAGTGTTCGCTCGAATTCGGACCGTTAGAATACAGTTCCATCCCTACGTTCATCTCATATCCTGATGACGCGGTCTGATCCGTGCTCGTTCCAACTAACGAGTAATCAACATAAACGTCGTAATCGTCGTTAGATCCATCGCTCGAATCCCAAATCTCATACACATGGTTGTCTCCATCCGCGGTCAGTTGTTCAATCGGATGGAAGTAGATATTGCCTGCGTCATCTGCGTCACCCCAGAACTGTTCGTAAGTAGTACCACCGCCATTGCTCGCGCAAGTGCCGCTAGAGAAGGGAAATACACTGCACACCCTAATGAGTCCTTCCTCCACCCACTGGCCGGTGTTGGAGTTGATAAGTAGCCACATCTCATTGCTCATGTGGTATTCGACACTTACCTCGGAGGCCGGGATGACGAGGGATTCGTCGTGCCACTGCGCCTCCAGTCCCGCGTATCTACCGGATGCGTAGCCGTACGAATAGCAGTGCGGCGAGGAGCAGGAAGCGACCTGGCCCGATGCTGGCACTGCCATCGCAATCTGCACAGCAGCCGCGAGACTTGCAAAGGTGAGCGCGAATGCTGCGATCATGCGCGCACGCGCGAGATGATTACGGCATGTTGACATCAATATGCCCCCTTTGCGCGACAGCCTTCCTTTTGTCAACGACTTCTCTGCTTCGGACCTCTCTCGGAGGATGTCCCGATCCGTGTGGTTTTTCGGTGACGGCCCCACAGCTGTTCAGGCGACAGCCTGATCGTATTCTTCGTTCGACTGGTTCGCGCCTTCGTCTTGTTCCAGGCGCCGCGCGACCTCGCGTCGCACGGCCGCGACGAGGATGGGCATGTCCTGGCAGCCCTTGACGCGACGGAAGGAGCGCTCGGCTTCGAGCATGCCGACCCCCACCCAGCGGCGCACCATCCTCGTGTCCTGCCAGCGCTTGACGCGCCGGGTGAGGTCGCGCACCACCGAGATCATCGACTCGATCGAGTTCGTGCACGAGAGCGAGCGGGCGAGGCGGTCGGGCACCCCGAGCCGGCGCACGGTGAACATCTCCTCGAGCCCCTCGCGCAGGGACGCCGCCGCCGAGGGGTGTTCGTCGCCGAGCTGGGTGGCGACGCCTTTCGCGACCCGCAGGCCGCGAGCCTAGTCCGGGTCGTTGAACGCCCGGGCGAGCTGACGGTCGATCGCCCGACCCGTCATCTCGTCGAGGTAGGACCGGACGTTCCTCCTCTTGTGCACAGCCGGGTCAAAATTCAGCCGCCGTTGACACACCGGTCGTCATCCAAGACCCATTGCTCAAAGCGAGTCGCCATCACACCTCGATCCGATCTCGGATCCACATCAGGAGGTCGGCGAGCAGGATCCCTTCGCTCGCCTTAGTGGGGTGTTCGTAGCGAAGCTCGCGATAGCTGGTTGGGTTCTTGATGGTTTTGAGCGCCCCAAAGAAGAGCTCACGACGAGCCTCCTGCTCAGACCCAGGTAGTTCTCCATCTCCGCAGCTTCGCGCCAGGCTGAGTCATGTATAGAGATACGACAAAACTGCTTGAAGGTTCCTCTATGAAGAGGGGGCCGTTTGTCAAGGCTCGTGTAATGGCGCCAGGCAATGACAGTCTGAGGGTACGGAGAGTTGTATGAGCGCTCAACCCTGCGCACCCTAACCCTGAGTTGAGAGTACGGATAATTGTCTGAGCGCTCAACTTCCTGTATCATTAGAACAATGGTGCGTACCTCAGCTCAACGGATCGAAGCCTTTCACCTGGCCTTTCTCCAGGTGTTCGTTGTTGGTGTCCGCAAGGAACGCTGTATCCTCAAGGGCGGCGCCAACCTTCGCTACTTTTTCAACTCGGTCCGCTACTCGAACGACATCGATCTCGATGTGGTCGCTCCAAGGGATTGGCAGCTCGAGGAAGCCGTTGACGGTGCGCTGGCTTCCGCGGCACTTTCGCGGATACTTCAGACCGCGGACGTCGGGATTGTGCCCGACTCGATCAGCAAGCCAAAACGGACACCAACGACACGCCGCTGGCGCCTCGGGCTAACCGCCCCGAGCGAGCGGGGAGGCGACGCGCTCCGCACCACCATCGAGTTCTCGGCCCGCGAGGACGGTTCGGACGACCAGGAGTTCGCGCCGGTCCCGCCCCCCGTCGTCCGCCCTTACGGCCTACTCGCCCCGACTGTCACGCATTATCGCCTCGGAGCGGCACTCGAGCAGAAGGTCGCCGCTTTAGCCGAGCGCAGCCAGACAAAGGCGCGCGACGTCTTCGACCTCGACCTGCTTTTTCGCCTCCGCGACCGTGAGGTCGAGCCACGCGTGCTCACCGCCCCTAAGGCCGAGCTGGCCGCCGAGCGCGGCCTGGCACTCACCGACGAGGACTTCGAGTCCCAGGTCGTTCCCTTCCTCGATCCCGATGTGGCGGCGATCTATTCCGATCGGTGGTCCGAGATGCGTGAGTCGGTCGCCGAGCGCTTGCTCGAGCTCGTAGCGAGCGCCGAGGGAGGCGAGGGAGTCGACGGCGAGGCCATTTCCAACCCCCTTGGCGTCGCCACGCGCTCGCCGACCGATGCGCCGGAGCTCGGACTATGAGGCCGGCCGAGGCGTACGCCCGCCTGCAAGGCCTCCACCGACCTGTATTCGCGAACGCTGAGGCCGTCGCGGCTCTCCGCCTCGATAAGACGGCGACCGCGCACGCGCTCGCCGGCCTTGCTCGGGACGGTCTCATCGTGAAGCTACGCCAGGGCCTGTGGGCGATCCCCAACTCGTTCGGGGGGAGGGTTGACCCGTTAGAGGTTCTCCCGATGCTGACGCGCCCATACCCGAGCTACTCGTCGCTATGGACCGCACTGGCTGCTCACGACATGATCGAGCAGATCCCGCGAGCTATCCATGCCGTCTCGCTCGATCGGGCGCGCGAGATGCCGACCTCGATCGGCACCTTCAGGGTCCACCGCGTCACGCCCGAGCTCTATGGCGGGATCGAGGGCGCCACGGAGATTCGCGCCGGTACAGCCACGCCAGAGAAGGCACTCTTCGACACCGTCTACCTGCTCGTCGCCCGGACAGGCCATGGCTCGCTCCCCGAAATTGAGATACCGAACGAATTCGACGTGGAAGCCCTCTACTCCTGGGCCGACCGCGTCGCTTCGGCCCGCTGGCGAACACTCACGGTCCGCTACCTGACCGCGCTTGGCCTCCCACCGCCTCCCGTAGACGGAGCGGTCCGCAGGCGAGAGCAGGCGCGGCCGAGTTGACCGGCTTGCTTGGCGCTTCGCTCCGAAGTGGCCGTGACCTGCTTGCCCGTCGCGAATCACCTGTGCGCGCCCCGGGGCCTTGCCTATGGTGTATATCGAGGGGAGGTTCGCCGTGCGGATGATGGACGCGATGCTCGCGGCGGAACTGCGCCAGATCACGCCCGAGCGGGTGCGTAAGTGGCACGCTGAACTTACAGCCGACAAAGGTGCCGACCAGGCTGCGAAGTCTTATCGACTCTTGCGGGCGATCCTGACCACAGCTGCACGTGACGGAGTAATCGCGAAGAACCCCTGTGTTATCAAAGGCGCTGGGATTGAACACGCCGTCGAACGGCCGATGCTCGACACCCCGACCGTTCTCGCGCTCGCCGACGCGATCACGCCGCGCCTTCGATGCCTCGTGCTCTTGGCCGGGTTCGTCACGCTCAGGCCGGGGGAACTGCTCGGACTCGAACGCCGGGACATCGACCTACTGCACGGCACCGTGACCGTCCAACGGCAAGTCCACGAGATTACCGGCCAAGGGCGCATATTCACCGCCCCAAAGACTGAGGCGGGCGAGCGCACTCTCGCGCTGCCAGGCGCCATCCGAGAGGCACTGACTGATCACCTAGCTGCCTACGTGGCGCCCGAGGCGGACGAGCCGATGTTCACCCGCCCGTCGGGACTGCCGCTGCGCCGATCGGACCTGTCGAACGCATGGAAGGACGCTTGCGCGGCCGTAGGACCCAAAGGCGTGCATCCTCACGACCTTCGCCACCACGCAGGGACGATGATGGCCCACAAGCCGGACGTGACCCTCAAAGAACTGATGGCGGCGATGGGGCACGCGTCGCCAGCCGCGGCACTTCGCTACCAGCACGCCACGGAGAAGCGCAACCGGGAGCTGGCGGACTTCATGGACGAGGTGATCACCGCGGCCGGGAGGGCCCCGAAGGCGAAAATCCGCGCTATCAGTTCGTAGCCGCGGGATACACGCGGGATCAAAATTTATTGATCGGCGGAAAAGTGCCTCTGAACAGGGAGGCGGCGCCGGGAATCGAACCCGGGTACAGGGCTTTGCAGGCCCTNNAACTGGGGTACAGGGCTTTGCAGGCCCTTGCCTAAGCCACTCGGCCACGCCGCCGTCTTGCGCAACCCTACTTCGACGTGATCACCGCCCGACCTGTGGTCACCCTGCCGTCCCGGCAGCGAAGCCCGGCTCATGCTCCGATCGCGTGGTACCCACCGTCGACGTGGACGGTCTCGCCGGTAGTGCGCGGGAACCAGTCCGAGAGCAAGGCGACGCACGCCTTGGCGACGGCGTCGCGGTCCCGGTCGATATCCCAGCCGAGCGGCGCGCGCTCCGCCCATACCTCCTCGAAGCGCTCGAAACCGGGGATCGCCCTCGCCGCGACCGTACGGATCGGACCGGCGGCGACGAGGTTGACGCGGATCGACCTTGGCCCGAGGTCCCGCGCGAGATAGCGCGTGAGTGACTCGAGCGCTGCCTTCGCGACGCCCATCCAGTCGTAGCCGGGCCAGGCAACGGTCGAGTCGAAGTCGAGCCCGACGATCGACCCGCCGCCCGCGGCCTCCATAAGTGGAAGGAAACCTTCGGCGAGGACCTTGAGCGAGTAGGCGGAGATCTCGATGGCGGTCGCTACGTCCGCCCAGCCCGCCTCCAGCATTCCCCGCCCGATACACGGGTCCGGCGCGTAGCCAATCGAGTGGAGTATCCCGTCGAGGCGCCCGAAACGCCGGGCGACCTCGGCCGCGACCACCCCGGCATGATCAGGATTCGTGACGTCGAGCTCGAGCACGTCGGTCGGCTGGGGGAGCCGGCGTGCCATTCGCTCGGTGAGCGACATCCCGCGGCCAGCTCCAGTGAGCACCAGTTCGGCGCCTTCGAGCTGGGCGAGCTGCGCGACGGCGAAGGCGATCGAATCCTCGGTGAGGACGCCCGTTACGAGGATCTTCTTCCCGTCGAGCAGGCCCAAGGTTTGCTCCTTCGTCATCCGGGCGGAAGGACCGGCGTTGCGGACACTACTGGTGGCGTCCCCGAGCGTCCATCGGGGCCGACCTGGTCGCGAATCGCGTGTTGCCGGCTCACGAGCTGAATCGACGGGTCATCCGCGCCCGGGCCGTGCGACCCGGCTCGGATTGTCCCTGTGGCGTCGCCGTCGCGCGGGTACGTGACCGGACGCGAAAACCGGCCGACGGAGCCCGCCGGCCGGTTCCCCCAGTCCAGCTATGCCGATGGACTGCGCCTTGCGGCTACGGGATCGTCGCTCCCTTCGGGAGGGCGAAGTCGCTGGCCGGCGGTTTCGCCGAGTAGCCGGTCAGCATCACCCCGTCTCCGTTCGTCACGGCCTCGGCGAGGATGCCCTTGTCGGTCACGCAGTAGGTCACTTTTTCTCCGGAGTAGGTGGCCTTGACGCAGACTGACTCCTGGCCAGCGAATTTCTTGGTGAAACTCGTGGCGTTCTTGGCCCCCGACTCGAGCGCGCCGATCTTCGAGAGCACAGCACCCGGCTCGAAGTAGTTGAGCTCGTTGATGTAGGACGCCGACGACGCCTCCTTCGCGCAGAACGTGTGGCCGGCCGCGCTTTCGCAGCCGTAGACCGTCTTGCCGATCTCCACGACGATGACGGATGCGGACTTCGACGAGAAGGAGAACCGGAAGGCCCCCGGCTTGTGGGCGTACGAGTAGGAGGATTTGATGCCGCCGGCCGCAAATGCGTACGTGACACTGAAGGTCGCCTTCTCTTCAGCCTTTAGCGACTTGGCGATCTTGGTCAGCGAGGTCGAGCCACCCTTTGGCTTCTTCGTGGCGACGGACGCGGCCGAGGCGGTCGCCGCCAGCATGGTGGTGGCACAGAGGGCGGCGAGGACCAGGAAACCGGCGCGTCTCGCCAATCCCCTGACGTCAGACGATGGAACCGTGCGCATGTACACCACTTCCCCCCGAAAGATCCGGGTCTAGGAGAATCGCTGCAGAAGACAAAATGCTAACCGAGTGCAACGAAGTTCGTGACGTTGCGCGCAACGTCCGGCCGGGTGATCCGGCCCGGCCCCGCACTTGGCGAAGAGTGCCCCTTCGGGTATGACCTGCACGTATCGGGTGCTGTCCGCGCCGTTGGGGCGTTCCCGGCACCGCTTTGGCGGGCGGTCCGACCGACCGGGCCGGCGCCAACGTGCCGTTCGCGATCCCCGCCCGGTCAGCCGACGGGGCTCATCTCGGTCGGATGGGCGGAGAGGCGCGCGTAGAGCGCCGCCGTCTCGGGGTGCACGGAGCGCAGCGGATCGCCGTCGATCTCGAGGACGAGCGCCAAGTGGCGCAGCGTCGCCTCGACCCCCGCTCGGTCACCCGCCGCGTCGGCGGCCTTCATGAGGAGCCGGTGGAGCCGCTCGTCCCACGGCGTCGCCCGCAGGGCGCGTTGTGCCGCCCACATCGCGTCGTCGGGGCGCCCCGAGGCGAGGGCGAGCCCTCCGAGACGGAGCGCGCATTCGACGACAGCGTGCTCGATCTCGACGGCGAAGCCCTCGAGGACGGTCCACTGGCCCTGGTGGAGTTCCAGGAACGGGCGGCCGCGCACGAGCCCCAACGCCTCGCGCCACGCTGCGGGGTCGTCCTCTCGACCGGCGAGGGCCTTGAAGCGCTCCCAGTCCGTCTCGACATCGGCGATCAGGTGGCGCTCGCCGGACTTGCGCAGGCGCGGTCTGCCGTCGGGCGAGAGGCCGAGGGCGTGGCGCGCCTCGCTCAGCCGATTGGCGATCGTCTGGGGCGGCATGCGCCGCTCGGGCCAGAGGGCGGTCTCCCAGGCTGGGGTCGTCGCCCCCCCGGGGTGCATCGCGAGGTAGACGACGAGCTCGGTGAGCCTCGGATGTCTCTCGAGGGGGAGCGCCGCGCCCCGGATCTCGACCGGACCGAGGACGGCGACCTCGATCGGCGCGGTCTGGTCCGCGAACCCCGGGAGCGCGTCGGGACGGACTCGGGCCGTCGGCGCTGGCACCGGAGCGCGGGGGGGTTCGGGCGCGCGCACGTACACGACGCAACGGTCCCGTCGCCCGGCGACGAGGATCGCCCGCGCCGCGGTGTGTGCCGTGGCGACGACGCAGGCCGAGGCCCGGTGGCGGTGGACCGCGGCGACGAGCCGCTCGAGGTCGTCGTCCGCGCACGGCGTGCCGACGAAGACGACGACCGGATCGGTCGACTCGGCGAGCGCGCCGAAGGCCTCGGCGATCGTCGCGACGCGGGGCGCGTGTGGTGGTCCGAGGTCGCCGACGACGAGGACCTGCGCCCGGTGGGTGAGGGAAGCCGTGGTGGATCGGATGGTGGAGTCGATGACCCGGCAGATGTCGTCGGCGGGACCGACGACCGAGGCGCATTCGGCGGCGACGAGGTCGACGAACAGCGTCGGGCCGCCGCCGTTCGGCACCGTGACGAGGCAGACATCCACCGCGTCCGCTACGTCGCCCGCCCCCGATGGGCAGCTGGTCGCGTCGTAGAGGAGGGTCCAACCGTCCCGCACCGTGCCGTCGCCGAGCGGCGGGTTGAGCCGGATCCCGCTGTCGGAGGCGAGGACGAGCTCGTGCCGGGTGAGCTCGTAGACGACGGGCCGCTCGCCGATCTCGGTGCTGAGCGAGAGGGCGACGAACCCCACGATCTCGTCCGCGAGCGCCCGGCGTCCCTCGCCCCGGTCCCGGCCGCTGGCCGGGGGCGCAGCGTTCTCGGTGCCGGCGCCCGGATCACGGGATCGGCCTGCCCGGCCGAACGCGGCTTGTGTCGGCTCGCCGCCCATCGATGCTCCCTCCCGCATCTCGCGTCCCCCGTTGGGGAGTCCGTGGACCCCCGCGGTTGCCGATCGGACCCGCCCGATCTCACGCCAGCATCGACGGGTGCCGTACCGTTTCTTCTACCGCCTCGCGGCGTTTCCCGCCAGATGAGAACGTGTCAACGCCCCCCGAGGGATCCCAATCGGCCAGATTCCGGGAACGGTCCGGTTGCTATACTTTGCGCTGCGGTTTGTCGAACGGAGGACTGGTCTGAACGTGGGCTCCGCGCCCACGTTCTTGTTTTTCGGAGCAGTTCGGTGGTCGGTGGGAGCAGACGAGGGTCTCGGGGGCGATGGCGACAGGGAGAGCGGACGTGGCGAGGCACAGGCGATCGGAGGCGGATGCCGCCGACAGGCTCGAACGCGCCATCGGATCCGTCGTCGAGTCCTGTGGTCATGATCTCGTCGACGTCGAGCTCGCTGGCGGCGTCCTCCGGGTGACCGTCGAGCGCGACGGCGGCCTCGATCTCGACGAACTCGCGGAGATGTCCCGCCTCGTCGGGGCACTGCTCGACGAGCGGTCCGACCTGGCACCTTCTGGCCGGTACGAGCTCGAGGTCTCGAGCCCGGGCGTGGAGCGGCGGCTGCGCCGCCCGGCGCACTTCGCCAAGGCACTCGCCAGGCGCGTCGCCGTCCGGACCATCGCGGGAACCCCCGGCGAGCGACGGTTCGAGGGCACCCTGCGGGCTGCCGACGCGGACGCGATCACGGTCACCGACGACGGCGGCGCCGAGCATCGGGTCCCGTACCCGGCGATCGACCGCGCCCACACGGTCTTTGACTGGCGCGCAGCCCTCGCGGGCGGGCGTGCACGTGCCAGTTCGGCGATGACGGGGAGTCAGGCGTCATGAGCACGACGAACTTCGAGTTCCTCGACGCGCTGCAGCAGATCGCGCGCGACAAGGGCATCGCCGTCGAGACGCTGCTCGAGGCGCTCGCCAACGCGCTGGTCGCGGCCTACAAGCGTCAGCCCGACGCCGCCGAGGAGGCCTTCGTCACGATCGACTCGGACTCCGGCGAGATCCGCGTCTACGGCCAGGAGCTCGACGAGGACGGCAACGTCGTCCGGGAGTGGGACGACACCCCGAACGACTTCGGCCGCATCGCCGCCCAGGCCGCCAAGCAGGTCATCCTGCAGCGCATCCGCGAGGCCGAGCGCGACCTCAAGTATGAGGAGTACGCCGGGCGCGAGGGCGACATCGTGACGGGGATCATCCAGCAGAGCGACAACCGCTACACGCTGCTCGATCTCGGCAAGGTCGAGGCGCTGCTCCCGCAGGCCGAGCAGGTCCCCTACGAGCGCTATGACCACGCGGCGCGCCTCAAGGCCTACATCGTCGAGGTCCGCAAGACCTCGAAAGGTCCCCAGATCGTCGTCTCGCGCAGTCACCCCGGGCTCATCAAGCGGCTCTTCGAGCTCGAGGTCCCGGAGATCTCGAACGGCGTCGTCGAGATCAAGGCCTGCGCCCGTGAGCCGGGGCACCGCACGAAGATCGCCGTGTGGTCGAACGACCCCAACGTCGACCCCGTCGGTGCCTGCGTCGGAGCGAGGGGCGCGCGCGTCCGGATGGTGACGAACGAGCTGCGGGGCGAGAAGGTCGACATCGTGCCGTACGCCGACGACCCCGCCGAGTTCGTGGCCCGCGCCCTCCAGCCCGCCCGGGTAAAGGAAGTCCGCCTGGACGAGGAGACGGGCACCGCGACGGTCGTCGTCCACGACTTCCAGCTCTCGCTGGCGATCGGCAAGGAGGGCCAGAACGCCCGCCTCGCGGCCCGCCTCACCGGCTGGCGGATCGACATCAAGAGCGAGACCCAGCTCGCCGAGGAGGAGAGCGGCGTCTCGCCAGTCGACTGGGCCGAGGGTGAGTGGCTGCGGAACGCGTCGGGCGAGATGGTTTTCCAACCCGCCGGCGGGGGAGTCCCGGTCTCGATGGCCGAGTGGGCCCAGGGCGGCGGTCCGGAGGGTCTCGAGGCACCCGCGCCGGAGGCGCCGGAGGGTGACGCGGGGGCAGAGCCCGTTACTGCGACCCCCGGGGCACCGGCTGACGGGTCGGTCGAGCCCGATGCCGCGGTGGCGGAGACCACCGCCGATGCCGCGGTCGCGGAGACCGCCGCCGATGCCGCGGTCGCGGAGACCGCCGCCGAGGTGGCAGATTCGGCCGACGTTGCGCCGGACGAAGCCCCGTAGCGGAACGCCGGCTGCTTGCCTGAGCCCAGGCCCGCCCGTCCGATGCAGCGGGACACCTCGCCGGGAACGGCGCGCGCCGTCGTGTGCGAGGATGGATGTGGCCGCCGCGCGCCGTTGGTTCGGCTCGCCACCTGCGCTGTGAGAAGGGGCTGTCGGGAACTTGGCTAGGAAGATCCGCGTCTACGAGCTCGCGCGAGAGCTCGGCCTCACCAACAAGGAGGCCCTCGACCTCTCGCTGTCGCTCGGCATCGGCGTGAAGAGCCACTCCTCGTCGATAGAGGATGCCCAGGCGGACCGGGTCCGGCGCAAGGCTGAGCGTGAGGGCCTGATCCGCGAGGTCCAGCCCACGCCGGAGCTCGCCCCCGAGCCGGCACCGAAGCCCGCGAAGCCCGCCGCGACGGCGCGGCACGCCCCCGTCACCGAGCCGGAGCCGGCCCCCGAACCGGTTCCCGAGCCCGGACCGGAGCCCGAACCCGTCGCCGAGGTCCACCACGTCGTGCGCAGCCGCCCCGCGTCCGAGCTCGGCGAGGTCCCGCCCGCGGTGGCAACCCGACCGACGCCGCCAAGCCGACCCGCCGTGCCCCGCGAGTCGCCCCCGGTCCGGCCGGCCGCCTCGCGCGCCGCCAGTCCGCCCGAGGTCCCCCCGCGGGTCCGCCGCCCGC
>PLPK01000044.1 GCA_003159795.1 Acidimicrobiaceae bacterium
TCGATGCAGGTAATCCTGTGCCCCTCCCTGCCACGCCGGGCAGTTGGCAGAACTACGACTCCTACGTCGTGACCGGCGGCGGCAACGAATGCTCGCTGGCCTAGTCGGCAACACTCTTGATTCACATTCAGATCGAGGACAGAAGGGGTCCGGCTTTGGTCGGGCCCCTTTTGTCGTCCCGATGACTCGATGACTCGATGAAGGCGGTCCAAGGCACATGGTGAATGTCGACACGTCTGCGATTGACGCCTGGCTCGAACTCCTCTGGGACAACAAGGGCTCGGACCTCCTGCTCTCTGCCGGCTCGCCCCCACGGCTCCGTCTGGACGGCGAGCTCGCCTCGATCCAGGGGGCGTCGGAGCTGACGCCGGATGAGGTCAGCCGCGTGATCCGTTCCGTGCTCCTCCCGGTGCAACTCGAGGCGTTCACAAAGAACCGGGACTACGACTTCGCGTTTTCGTGGCAGGGCCGTGCCCGGATGCGCGGGAACGCCTTCAATCAGCGCGGGAGCCCTGCCCTGGCGCTGCGCATGATCCCGATGCGGATCCCCAGCTTCGAAGAGCTGCAGCTGCCCCCGATCATGACCTACCTCGCGAACCTTCCGCGGGGCTTCGTCCTCGTGACGGGCCCGACCGGGTCGGGCAAGTCGACGACGCTCGCGTCGATCATCGACTTCATCAACGAAAACCGCGCCGTCCACGTGCTCACGATCGAGGACCCGATCGAGTACCTCCACCACCACAAGCGCGCGCTGGTCAACCAGCGCGAGGTCGGCGTCGACAGCCCGTCGTTCGAACGCGCGCTGCGCGCCTCGCTGCGCGAGGACCCCGACGTCATGCTCATCGGCGAGATGCGCGACCTCGAATCGATCCAAATCGCCCTGACGATGGCCGAGACCGGTCACCTCGTGTTCGGGACGCTCCACACCTATGACGCGCCACAGGCGATCGACCGGATTATCGACGTGTTCCCCGCTGATAAGAAGGACCTCATCCGTATCCAACTGGCCGGATCGCTCGGTGCGGTGGTCGCCCAACGCCTCGTCAGCCGGGTCGGCGGGGGCCGGGTCGGTGCCTTCGAGGTGCTCCTCGCGAACAACGCCAGCCGAGCGCTGATCCGTGAAGGAAAGACCTACCAGCTCCGCAACGTGATCACGACGAACCAGCGCGAAGGCATGCAGACGCTCGAAACGAGTCTCATCGCGCTGATCAACGCCGGCACCATCACGTATGACGCCGCCCTCGAGGTGTCGATGTACCCCAAGGACATAGCCCGCGCCATGGCGTAGGCAGCCGTTCCCGGGGGCATGTTGGGCGCGCCGTGGTCTCTACCCGGCCGCGGCGGCAACCCATAAGACGATCGTGCGCAACCGGTTCTCGTCTGAGATCCCGCCGGCCAACGCAGTCGCCGACATGCCCGGCGTCGCGGCAGCTCGCAGGTCGGGGTGACGGCGACACGCCGGTCGCGATCCTCCCCGCGCTGATCGTCGGTTGGGTGCGGCCAGGCGCGGCTCCGGTCGAGCCGCTCGCGCCGCTGTCGGAGATGCGCGCTTTGTTGGCCGACCGTCTACCGTCCCGAACATGCGATCAGTCGCTCACCCGCCCCGTCATCCCGGCGGGAGGGCCCCACGCACGAAACCACCTCACGCCGGCGGTTCCCGTCAACGACGGCCGCCCCGGGTGGCGTGCGCGCCGCTCCCTCGGAGCTGCGGCTGCCAGCCGGTCGCGCCCGTAACCGGGAAACCGTGGCTGCGACCGGTCCCGAGCCCAGTCGGATCCCGGAATGCCCGATGGAGCGAGTGATGGCCAAGCCCGGGAAGAGCAACCAGCGATGCGGACGTCACCACAGCTGGCACACCGCGGTGGTGACGCTCACCTACGCCGTGCTCGCGGTCGCGGCGTTCCTCCCCGTCGGGCCGCTCGACGACAGCCGCATCGTCTCGCATCTCCCGAGCGACACCATGGCCGTCGGATGGTTCCTCGCCTGGCCGGCCTATGCACTGGCGCACGCCCACAACGTGCTGTTCACGAACTGGCTCGACCATCCGACGGGCGTCAATCTGTCCGTCAACCAGTCGATGCCGCTGCTCGGCGTGGTCATGGCCCCCGTGACGCTTGTGTTCGGTCCGTTCGCGACGATCAACCTCACCCTGCGGCTCGCCTTCGTGGCTTCGGCACTCGCGATGTACTTCGTCCTGCGACGGTTCTGCGTGCGAGACCTCTCGGCGTTCCTCGGTGGCCTCCTCTACGGGTTCTCGCCGTTCATCGTCGCCCACAGCGCCGTCAACCAAGATTTCACCTTCGCGCCGCTCCCGCCGTTGATCCTCCTCGCCCTCTACGGGCTCGCACACGACGACGACCGCAAGGTCCTCACAACCGGCCTGCTGCTCGGGTTGGGCATCGCGGCCCAGCTCTATCTCAACCCCGAAATGGCGATGGACACTCTCGTCGTCGCCGGGTTCACGGTCCTCATCTGCGGCACCGCCGCTGCGCGGCGGATCGGGCGGGCGAGGGTGGTCCGCTTCTGCCGGGGCTGTGGTATCGCCGCCGGCACCGCCTTCGTGCTGTCGGCGCCCTTCCTCTGGTACTACCTCGCCGGGCCGCAGCACCTCCACGGGTCGGTCGTCGCTCCCTCGATCCTCGCCGTCTTCCACACCGACCTCGCGGGACTCGTGACGCCCGGCCGGAACCAGCTGCTCGCCTCGACGAGCGTCAACGCGACCGGCAACGAGTTCATGGCCGGGATGACCAACGAGATCGGGACCTACCTCGGCGTCCCTCTTCTCGTCGGCCTCGTCTGGTTCGTCGTGCGTCACTGGCGCAAGGCCGTCGTGTCGGTGAGCGCGGTGACGTTCCTCGTCGCACTCGTGCTCTCGCTCGGCCCACGGCTCAGCTTCGACAACCACGTGCTGCCGATACCGCTCCCGGACCGGGCCCTCGACCTCCTGCCACTCTTCGATCGACTCGAGAGCGTCCGCTACTTCCTTTTCGTCGATCTCGCGGCGGCGGTGATCCTCGCCGTGGGCATCGACCTCGTGCTGTGCGAGTGGCAGCCCCGCGCGTTCATCGCCCGTCACATGCGGATCGACCATGCCCGCCTCGTCGGCGGCCTCGTCGTCGCCGTCGTTTTGTTGTTCCCACTCATCCCGCGCTGGCCGTACCCGTCGGAACCGACCGACGTGCCGAGCTACTTCACGTCTTCGTCGGTGGACCGCATCACGACCGGGGCTACCGTCCTCACCTACCCGTACGCCGAGCCGGACAACGTCAGCGCCGAGATCTGGCAGCTCGCGGCGGGGCTTCGCTTCCGCCTCGTAGGCGGCTACGCCTACGTCTCCAACAACGGCGGACAGCCCTTCGGCAACCCGCCAATCCATCCGGGAACGGTCGTCTCGTTGCTGCGGACCGCCTACGTCGATTATCTCGTACGCCCACCAGCCGACACGGCGACGTACCGCGCGATCCGGGCCGGGCTACGCGAGGCCCGGATCGACGACTTCGTCATGGCGATGCGGGGAGCGCACCCCGGGCTCGTGCGGGCCGAGATGACCGCCGCCCTCGGGCGGCGGCCGGTCGCCACCGGCGGCGTCCTCGTCTGGTACGACGTGCCAGGGGACCTCGCCGCCTTTCGGGCGTCGCCACGCTGACGGCTTGCGGGCCGCGCCCCGCGGCTGTCAGCCGACGTGGAAAGGACGAAGGATCAGCGAACCCGCGAAGACGGCCATCTCGGTGCCGATGGCGAGGAAGGGACCGAAGGGCACCTGGGTCGTGAGACCGGCGCCTTTCATCACGATCAGGCCGATCCCGATGACGGTTCCGACGAGACTGGCGAGCAAGAACCCCACGAACACGTAGCCGACGCCGAGCCAGCCGAGCGACAGTCCGAGGCAGAAGGCGAGCCGGACGTCGCCGAAGCCGAGCCACCGCGGGTTCACGGCATTGATCGCGAAAAAGAGGCCAAACCAGGCCGCCCCGGCGCAGGCCGCGATGACGAGGCGCCGCCAGTCCCCCGTCTCGCCCGAGGCGAGCAGGAGGAGCGCGCCGACGAGGGCCGTCACGAGGTAGACGATCTGCTTCGGTAGCTTGCCCTGCTCGAGGTCGATCGCCGCCAGCACGAGCAGGCCGGCGGCCAGCACCACGTAGGCCGGTAGCGCCCAGGAGGACCCGAAGCGTGCGGCCGTCCCGCCGAACAGGGCCGCCGTCGACAGCTCGACGATCGGGTACTGAGCCGAGATCGGTGCCTGGCAGGTCCGGCACCGCCCGCGGAGCACCACGTAGGACACAACGGGGATGTTGTCGAGCGCGCCAAGCGTCGTGCCGCAGCTCGGGCAGCGCGAACGGGGCGCCACGATCGACTCGCCGCGGGGCACCCGGTAGATCACGACGTTCAGGAACGAGCCGAAGATCAGTCCGAACAGGCCGAGACCGACGACGAGCGCGACGAACACGACCGGCTACGCCTCGGGATCCCCGCCGGGTCGCGCCCGGCAGCAAAGATCGGACCGTGCTCGCATGCTCCATCGAGGCTACGCGCACCGGGCTCGCGAAGTGGTGATCGACCCGCGGCGCTCCCTTTGCCAAAAATGCGATGTGGGCCGATCGGCCCTATATTCCGGAACATGCACGGTTGGAACAGTGATGTTGAACGCCTCGCGGACGATGTTCTCGCCTACACGAAGATGCGTCTGCAGCTCGACCCGCTCCCCCTCGACAACACCCGCTCGCTGGCCGAGCTGCAGCGCGAGGCGGGTGAGACGATCACCGCCGGGGGCCTCGGCGGGGCCGAGGCCCTCCGGATCTTCACCGAGGTGCTCGCACCCGCCTGCATCACCGCCAGCCACCCCCGCTTCCTCGCCTTCATCCCGTGCGCCCCCACGGAGGCCTCAATGCTCTTCGACCTCGTCGTCGGCGCCTCCTCGATGAGCGGGAGCAACTGGCTCGAGGCCGCCGGTGCCGTCTACGCCGAGAACCAGGCGCTCCGCTGGATCGCGGACCTCGCGGGCTTCCCACCGGGCGCCGGGGGGACCTTCGTGCAGGGTGGGACCAACGCCAACCTCTCGGCGCTCGTCACGGCCCGCCACGCCGTACGGGAACGGTTGGGTGAGGCGCCCGGCGGGTCCCGCCGCTGGGCGATCGCCGTGAGCCCCGACGTGCACTCGTCGCTCGGGGAAGCGGCCGAGGTGATGGACATCGACCTCGTCGTCGTCGAAGTCGGCGACGACCGCCGACTGCGCGGCGACGCCCTCGCCCGCCGCCTCGACGCCGTCGACTCCCGGGGTGAGCAACGGGTCTTCGCCGTCGTCGCCTCGGCCGGGACGACGAACCTCGGCGTCATCGACGACCTCCGCTCGGTCGGCACCGTCGCCGCCGAACGCGGGATCTGGTTCCACGTCGACGGTGCCTACGGAGCGGCCGCCCTCGCCGCGCCGAGCGTGCGGTCACAGTTCATGGGCATCGAGCTCGCCGACTCGTTCATCGTCGACCCGCACAAGTGGTTCTTCGCGCCCTTCGACTGCGCCTCGCTCGTCTACCGCCAGCCCGAGCTCGCCAAGGCGACCCACACCCAGCACGCGAGCTACCTCGAGCCGCTCGAGTCGGCCAAGGATTGGAACCCGTCCGACTACGCGATCCACCTGACAAGGCGGGCCCGTGGCCTCCCGTTCTGGTTCTCGCTCGCGACCTACGGGACCGACGCCTACTCGCGGGCGATCGAGCGCACGCTCGAGGTCGCCCGCTACACGGCGAAGGCCGTTCATGACCGCGAGTACCTGCGGCTCGTGCGCGAACCGGACCTGACCGTCGTGTGCTTCACGCGGACCGGCTGGTCACGCGAACACTACGACCGGTGGTCGCAGAAACTGCGCGACGACGGCATCGCCTTCGTCACGCCGACGACCCATCTCGGTGAGGTGATGGCGCGCGTGGCGATCGTCAACCCGCGAACGAGCGAGTCCGACATCGACACGGTCCTCGACTCGCTGGCCTGAGGTCCGGCGGAGCCCGCCAGGAATCACCTGCCGGAGGCAGCCGCCGAGGACGTGGCGAGCTGCCCGCTCAGGCCTCGGGGGGCTCGTCGGCGCGGGCACGGACCTCGGGAAGCGTGGCGATGCGGCGCGCGAGGTTCACGGCGTGGTCGCCGAGCCGCTCGTAGAAGCGGGCGACGAGGGTCACCTCGGTCGTCACCGGGTTCGCCATCTCCGAGGTCCCGATCTCGTGGGTAAGCCGGTCGTGGAGGATGTCGAGCTCTGCGTCGGCCTGTTCGAGCACGTTGACCCGCGCCACCCGGTCGGCATAGGAGTCGGCCGCGGCGCTCCACATCTCGAGGGCGACCTCGCTCATCCGCTGGACGAGCCCCCGGCTCACCGGCGTCATCTCGGCCCCGAGGCTGCGGACCGCCCGCTGGGCGATGTGCTCCGCGAGGTCGGCGCTGCGCTCGAGCTCCGGCACGATGAGCAGGACGCTAACGAAGTGGCGGAGCTCGTCGGTCGTGGTCGAGCCGACCTCGATGAGTTGCCAGATCGTGTTGTCGACCTCACTCGTCAATTCGTCGACCGCCCGGTCGGCGTCGACGATCGCCTGCCCGATCGCGGGTTCAAGGTTGAGGAGCGACTCCGTCGCGCCGGCGAGCGCCTCCCGCACGAGCGCGAAGAGCTGGGCGACGCGCAGGTCGACGAGCGAGGGGGGCTGGACGAAGTCGGTCATAGCGTCTCGCCACCCTACCTATCACAGGAGGAGATTTCGCGAATCGTTTGCCTGGTGTTTACCTGGATGTCACCTCCCGGTCAGAAACCAGCGACATTGTTGACCCTCGATGTCATCCACGTCGGCGCTGGCGAACCGATGATCGATCCTGAGCTCGCCGGGCGGGCCGTGGGGCCTGCCACCGTCAGCGACCTCCTCAACGAGGCGCCGCGCAGCAGGTTCCACCACCGGGCAGTCATCATCTCCGGCGCCGGCTTCTTCACCGATGCCTACGACCTCTTCGTCATCAGCACCGTCGCCGCGCTCGTCACGAAGCAGTGGAACCTGTCGACGACCCAGACGAGCTGGGTGACGGGATCGGCGATCCTCGCGGCCTTCGTCGGGGCGGTCGTGTTCGGCCGCCTCGCCGACATCCTCGGGCGCAAGCGCGTGTACGTGGTCGTCGCCCTGATCATGATCGTCGGCGCGCTGGCGAGCGCGGCCGCGACGGGCTTCGTCTGGCTCGTCGTTGCCCGCTTCGTACTCGGCCTCGGCATCGGCGGCGACTACCCCGTCTCGGCGGTGCTCATGAGCGAGTACTCGAATCGGGCGGACCGGGGCCGGTTCGTCGGCCTCGTCTTCTCCATGCAGGCGCTCGGGCTGATCGTCGGCCCCCTCGTCGCGCTCGTGCTGCTTACCTCCGGGGTGGGACACGACGCCACCTGGCGGCTGCTGCTCGCCTTCGGCGCCGTGCCGGCCGCCGCCGTCATCTACCTGCGCGCGAGGATGCCCGAATCGCCCCGCTTCCGCGCCCGCGTGCGCGGCGAGTCGGCCGAAGCCGCGGCGGACGCCGCCGCGTTCTCCGAGGGCGCCGTCGTCGCCGTGGGGACGACGCTCGAGGGCACCCGGCGGATCTCGCTGCGCCAGTTCCTCTCCCAGGGCCGGATGCTCATCCTGCTCGCGGGCACGGCGGGGACCTGGTTCCTTTTCGACTACGCCTACTACGGCAACACGTTGTCGCTGCCGGCGATCCTGAAAGACGTCAGCCCGGGCGCAACCCTTGTCACGAAGCTCCTCTGGACGCTCGGCATCTTCGTCGTCTTCGCACTGCCCGGCTACGCCCTCGCCGTCACCTGGATGGACCGGATCGGCCACCGGCGGCTCCAGCACCTCGGTTTCGCCGTCATTGCCGTGGCCTTCCTCGTCCTCGGGGCCGTGCCCGCCCTCACGACGATGGTCGCGCCGTTCCTCGCCGTGTTCGGCCTCAGCTACTTCTTCATCGAGTTCGGCCCGAACACGACGACATTCGTGCTCCCCTCGGAGGTGTTCCCCGTGTCGATGCGGACGACCGGGCACGGGATCGCCGCCGGGATCGGCAAGCTCGGCGCCTTCGCCGGGGTCTTCCTCGTGCCCCAGCTCGAGCTGCACATCGGGCTGCGGGGGATGCTCGTCGTGGCGGGCTGTGCCGCCGCCGCGGGGTTCGCGCTCACCTCCGTCCTGCCTGAGCCGGCCCGCCGCACGCTCGAGGCCGTCTCCGGCGAGGACGAGGATCAACCCGTCCCGGCGTCGTCACCGGCGTTGCCCAAGGAGGTCGCCCGCCCCCTGACTCCGACGGGGGAGCTCGCCAGCGGGACCTGACCGGCCCCACGCGCGGCCCCCGGCGACCGCCGGTCAGCCGATCACGACACATGCCAGGTCAGCGCCCGCCATCCCCCGCCGCGCGGCCCCAGGCCGGTAGTGTGCCCTCGCCAGTCCTTCCACCGGTCGGAGCCGTTCGTGCAGCTGGGAGGGCCGTCTCTCTAGGTGTGACAGGTACCAGCGTCCGCGGTTGGACCGCGGGCGGACCGATCGGATGGGATGAGCCATGGCGGTTCGGGTAGTCACCGACAGCTCCGCGGACCTGCCGCCTGCCATCGCCGCCGAGCTGTCGATCGAGGTCGTCCCGCTGAAGGTGTCCTTCGGGGACGAGGAGTTCACCGACGGGGTGGACCTCTCCCCGGCGGCGTTCTGGGACCGCCTGCGGGCCTCGGAGGTACTCCCCCACACGACGTCGCCCTCCCCCGGTGATTTCGGGCGCGCCTTCGCCAGGTTGGACGACGACGGCGCCGACGGCATCGTCTGCGTGACGCTCTCCTCCCAGGTCTCCGGCACCCACCAGTCCGCCCGGGTAGCCGCCGGGAGCTTCTCCGGCCGCTGCCCGGTCGCCGTCGTCGACTCACTGTCGGTGTCGGCGGGCCTCGGCAACCTCTGCCGCGCCGCTGCCCGGCGCGGGGCAGAGGGGGCGGATCTCGCGACCGTGGTGGCCGAGATCGAGCAGCTGCGGCACGCCGCCGCCTTCTGCGGCACACCGGAGACCCTCGAGTACCTGCGACGCGGTGGCCGGATCGGGGCCGCCCAGGCCCTGCTGGGCTCGGCCCTCTCCATCCGCCCACTCCTGCGATTCGACAAGGGGATGGTCGAGGTTGCCGGGAAGGTCCGCACCCGCCTGCGGTCCCTCTCCTGGATCGTCGACTCCGTCGCCGCCGACTACCCGGTCGAGAGCGTCACGGCCTTCCACGCGGACGCCGCCGACCTGGACGTCTTCCTCGCGATGCTCGGGGCCCAGGTGCCCGACCAGGAGGTCGTCGTCGCGCTGATGGGGCCGGTCATGGGCACCCACCTCGGTCCGGGGGGCGTCGGCGCCACCTACTTCAAGACGGCCGTTCCGGGCTGACCGGCCGCGGGCCGCGACGGCTCTGGGCGTTCGTGGGGACGGAGGGGATCGAACCCTCACTGTGGGCGTTTTAAGCGCCCTGCCTCTGCCGGTTGGGCTACGTCCCCGCGTCCCTGCCTCCCTCGGGGGCGACGAGCGCCACGTCGCGACGCCGGGCACCCTCGATCGGGCCGCCGAAACCGTAGCGGCCGAGCCGCTCCTCCCAGAACCGGCGCTCGGGCTCGTAGGGCGCGTCGACGAGCTCCGTCGTGGGGCCGAACCGCATCGTCGCCCGCCGCGCCGCCTCGTAGCGCGGCCAGTTCCCGGTGAGTTCGTTCGACGGGTCGCCCGAACGGGCGAAGGCGACCCAGGAGGCCTGCATCTCGTCCGAGAGCCGGAAGGCGTCCTCCCCGGTGCCGGAGAACAGCCCGATGACCGGCTCGTGCAGCGTGCCGAAGACGAACGGGAGCTCGACGCCGTGGCAGGCGCCAAGGCTGCCGTCGGCGAAGGGCGAGGTCCAGTCGAACAGGTAGGCGTACGTCGCCGGCCGCCGGCTGCGGTGGGCGTCGGCGAGGCGGAGCTGGGGGACGCGGAAGATCCAGTCGGTCACGATGGCGTCGAGCAGCGCCCGCGGGGTCACCGGCTCGCCGCGACTCTCCCGCGCCGCGCCGTACGCGGCGATCGCCTCGCGGGCAAGCGCATCGTCCGCGATCCCCGCGCCCCGCAGATAACGGCCGATGAGCACCTCGAGCTCGGCCTCGGGAAGGTCCCGCCCGGCGAGGACGGCGTACGAGAAGAGCTTGAACTCGTCGCGGTTCGACCCGATGAGGAGGTCGACGCCCGCCGACGCGCCGGCCACGATGGCGTCCTCGGGCGGGATGGCCAGCAAGCCGCCGTCGACAACCGGCTGGAAGGGGAGCCCGAACCCGTCGTCGACCTCGGCGCTGACCTCGATCTGTGCGGCGAGCAGGTCGTCGGCCGGGATGCGGGCGAGAGCCTCGCGGCTCGGGGCGCCAAGGCCCAGGACAGCGGCCAGGCGTCGCGCGACGCGGGCCGCCGGCGGCGGGTCGATCGCCAGCGCGGCACCGCTCTGGACGATCGCCCGGCCGAACAACCCCCGCGCCGCCGGTGCGGCCAACAAGTCGCAGATCGACATCGCGCCCGCCGACTCGCCGAACACCGTGACGGTCGACGGGTCGCCGCCGAAGGAGCCGATGTTGTCACGCACCCAGCCCAGCGCGGCGATCTGGTCGAGCAGCCCCCAGTTGGCGAACCCCCCGCTCTCGTCGTCGGCGAGGGACGGGTGGGCGAGAAAACCGAATGCGCCGAGCCGGTAGTTGAAGGTGACGACGACGACGCCGCGGGCGGCCAGCCGATCCGCCCGGTACATGACCCCCGACCCGCTGCCGTTGGCGAAGGCCCCGCCGTGGACGAAGACCATCACCGGCAACGGCCCCCCCACCCCCTCCGGGGACCAGACGTTGCACACCAGGCAGTTCTCGTCCTGCTCGACGGGATCGCCGGGGAAGTAGCTGCCGATGCCGGAGGGGGGCTGCGGCGCGACCGGCCCGAACGCCGAGGCGTCGCGCCTGCGCGACCACGAGGGCCCCGGCTGCGGCGGCCGGAAACGCAGGGGGCCGACCGGCGGCGCGGCGTACGGGATGCCCCGGAACGACCACACGCCGTCGACCTCGACCCCGCGCACCGTCCCGGCACGGATCGTGACGGTTCCCTCGGACAACGCGACCCCTCCCGGCGGGCACGGACGGCCTTGCCGGGCGCGACGCTATCGGGTCCGCCGGCCCCTCTCACCTGGTCGTTCGAAGGCAGCACTTGACTCTTGCTCCCAATGTGGCCAAAGTTAATGGGTGTTATCGGTGAGGTTGAGGGGGTCGATCGCGCCCCTCCTTGGCGCGGCCGTCCTCGCGGGGGTGTGGATCTCCCCGGTGGCGGCATCGCCCGGCGCCCCCGGGGGGCCGACGAACGCCCAGATCCAGGTGGCCCGCGCCAAGGCGATTCAGCTCATGCAGCTGATCAGCGCCGACAACGAGCGCGAACAGATCGCCGGCGAGCGCTACGACCAGGCCAACGTCGTGATCGGGCTGGCAGAGAAACAGCTGGCCTCGCTCCACAAGAAGATCAGCCGCGAGGATGCCAACATCGCCACCGGTACGCGCCGCGTCCAACGGGCCGCCGTCGAGGCCTACGTCGAAGGCGGCAACGGTGGCGGTGGCACGGCGCAGTTCGCCAGCCTGCTCACCAACTCGCTCACCAACTCCGAGTCGATCACCACCTACGCCGGGGTCGCGACGACCTCGCTTCACGAAGCCGTCGTCCGCCTCGTCGCCGAGAAGACCCGGCTCCTGGCGAACCAGTCGGCGGCCCGGATCCAGGTGAGCAGCGCCCGCGACGCCGCCCGCAGCTCGTCGGCAGCCCGCGTCGCGGCGGCGTCCGCCGGGCAGTCGACGGCGGCGGCGCTCGACCAGGTCAAGGGCCAGCTCGCCACGCTGATCGAGCAACGTGCTCTGGCCATCGCACAGCAGAAGGCCGCCGAGGCCCAGGCGGCCAAGTCGGCGGCGGCCCGCGACGCCTACGCGAAGAGCGCCGAGGAGTACGGCGCGCTGGCGACCCAGTTCGGCGGGGGGAACGCCGCGGCGGCCGAGGCGGCCGAGGCACAGGCGGCGCTCGCCAGCGAGGTCGGCCGCCTGCCGCTCGCCCCGGCGGGCCAGACGGCGGCGGGTGACCTCGCCGTCCAGAAGGCCGAGAGCTACCTCGGCGTCCCCTACGTCTGGGGCGGCGCCGGTCCCGACGGCTTCGACTGCTCCGGGCTCACGATGGTCGCCTGGGCGGCGGCGGGCGTCAGCCTGACCCACAGCGCCTGGTACCAGTACCGGGAGACGACGCACGTGCCCCTGTCGGCGATCAAGCCCGGCGACCTGCTCTTCTACGAGTTCCCGAACGACGGGTCCAATCCGATCAGCCACGTCGCGATGTACGTCGGCTCGGGACCGTACGGGACGGAGACGATCATCCAGGCGCCCGAGACCGGCGAGACCGTGTCGTACTCGCCGATGTACTACTTCGGCTTCGTCGCCGCCGGCCAGCCCTGACAGGCGGCGACTCAGGCGCCCGCCGGTTCGATCCAGTCGGCGCGGTACGCCGCGCGCCGCGCGGCCCAGTCCTCGGCGGTGATGGAGTAGCGGACGTGGTCCTCCCAGACGCCGTCGATCTCAAGGTAGCTGCGGGCGACCCCCTCCTCAGCGAGACCGAGCTTCTCGGCCACCCGCCGACTCGGACGGTTGCGCGGGATGATCGCCACCTGGATGCGGTGCAGGGCGAGCTCGTCGAAGGCGAACCCGAACACGACGACGCAGGACTCCGGCACGTAGCCCCGGCCGGCGTGCGCCTCGTCGATCCAGTAGCCGAGATAGGCGCTCTGGGCGGCGCCGCGCTGGATCGAGGAGAGGTTGATCTCGCCGGCGAAGGTCCGGCCGAGGAAGATCCCGTAGCTATAGGCGGTGCCCAGCTGGCGGTCGCGCTCGCGCATCGCGCAGCGGGCGGCGAACGAGGCGCGGTCCTCGGCGAGGTAGGGCCCGCCGGCGCGCCGCGGCTCCCAGTGGACGAGCCACTCGCGGGCGCGCGTGCGCACCTCGAGCCAGGCGCGATAGTCACCGGCCCGCAGCTGGCGCAGTGTCACGCGCCGCCCGGCCAGCTCCAGGCCGAGGTCGCGCCCGCTCAACCCGACCGCCCGGCGCGACGACGCCGTCCCGGCGGGCGGAATCCGACGACGGTCCGCAAGGTGGAGTCCACGGACTCATCGTGCCAGATCCCCCGGCGATTCTCACCACCTACACTCGGCCGGAATCGGGCCGTCGCGATCGTCGGGACGACGAACCCGATCGAGTGGCGATGACGGGTCAACACAGCTTCCCGGACAGCGAGAACGAGCTCGCCCGCCTCGTCGCCGCGCTCGATTGGGCGACGGGCCAACTCGACGCCTTCGCCGACGCCGACCCGGCCCGGGCGACCGACCACTGGTACGGGCGCGACGCGGACGATCTCGGCACGAACGGGGATTCCGCCCGTCCCGGCATCGCCCATCCCCTCGACGCCGGAGAGGATCGCCGCGCCTACCACCACTGGCTCGCCCAGCGGGGCGAGCCGACCAACATCGGCTCACCGCGGTCAGAGTCGCGCCGCACCCCGGCGACGAAACGACCCCGCTGGGCGACGCCAACCTTCACCGTCGTCGCGCCGGCGGGCGACGCCCCGGCGGAGCTCCTGGCACGCTGCGTCGGGTCGATCCTCGCCCAGTCCTACGCCGGCTGGGAACTCGTGGTCGTCGCCGGGTCCTCCCCCGACGCGTCGGGCTACCTCGCCTCGCTGGCGAAGGTCGACCACCGTGTGGCCGTGCTCGCCGACAACGGGGCGACGACAACCGAAGCGGTCAACACCGCGATCGCCACGGGCCATGGCGAGTTCACCGCCCTTGTCGGGGCGTGCGACGAACTCGCGCCGGACGCTCTCGAGAACATCGCCGCGCGAATCACCGGGACGGCGGACGCCGACGTCGTCTACACCGACGAAGACCGGGTCGATCCCGCCGGGGAGCGATTCGCGCCGGACCTCAAGCCCGCCTGGTCGCCGGACCTCTACCTCGGCTGCGACTACGTCGGCCACCTCGTCGCCGTGCGGCGCGCCCTCGCCGTCGAGCTCGGCGGGCTGCGCGCGGAGTTCGGCACCGCCGCCGAGTACGACCTCGTGCTGCGCGCGAGCGAGAGGGCCCGCTCGATCGTGCACGTGCCGGGCATCGCCTACCACCGGCGACAGACCGCGGCACGCCTTCCCAGGAAGGCGGACCCCGACGGCGAGGCGAATCGGCGGGTGATCGCCGACGCGCTTTCGCGCCGGGGAGAACAGGCCGAGATCGAGGCGGGACCCGTCGAGGGACAGTTCAACATCCGCCGGGGCTTTGCGGAACAGCCGCTCGTCAGCACCATCATCCCGTTCCGCGACGAACCCGCCTTGCTCGCGAAATGCATCTCCTCGATCCGCAGGGCACCCGGTTACGGCCACCTCGAACTCGTCCTCGTCGACAACGACAGTGAGCTGCCGGAGACCAAGGCGCTCGTCGAGCGGCTCGTGGCCGAGCCCGGGGTGCAGCTCATCAAGGCGCCGGGCCCTTTCAACTGGTCGGCGATCAACAACGCCGCCGTGCGGGCGTGCCAGGGCGAGCTCGTCTTGTTCATGAACAACGACATCGAGGCCGTGAAGCCGCGCTGGCTCGAGCCCCTCGTCGGGCACGCATTGCGAAGGGAAGTCGGCGCCGTCGGGGCGCGCCTTTTGTACCCGGACGGGTCGCTCCAGCACGGCGGGGTCGTCTTCGGCCTCGGTGGGCTGGCGGCCCACGTGCTGCGCGGCTTGCCAGGCGACCGGCCCGGCTACGGCGCGATGGCGACCCAGACCCGGGACTGCTCGGCTGTCACCGGCGCCTGCATGATGGCGAGACGCGAGGTGTTCGAGGCGGTCGGGGGATTCGACGAGGAGCTGTCAGTGTCGTTCAACGACGTCGACTTCTGCCTGAAGCTGCGGGAGGCCGGCTACCTCGTCGTCTACACACCGCTCACCGAGCTGGTCCACCATGAGTCACGTTCCCGGGGCCACACTGAGGACTCCGCGGCCCACGACCGGATCCTCGCCCGCTGGGGGCCGATGATCGCCGCGGGCGACCCCTACTACAACGCGCTCCTTAGCAAATGGCGAGACTGGTGCCCGATCTCGACGGTACAGGAGGACGAACGATGGACGGACTTTCAGAGAACGACACTCTCGACGCCGCAACCATCGTCGAGCAGCTGAGGTCGCTCGTCGCCGAAGGCCGGCACGAGTACCCGCGCACCTGGATGCCGCGGGCGAGCTACGAGGATCTCGTCGCCGACGACGGGCGTGAGCCGATCCACCTCCACGAGAGCATCCACTACCTCCACCGCCACTGGAACATGGCGGACTCGCGTTCTTGCAAGGGGATCGGCTGGGGACCGCAGGCGATCGTCCAGCGTCTGCTCAGCCGGATCGTCAACGGCGCGATGAGCCACTACTTCGCCGAAGAACAGATGTTCCGCTCGCATCTCGCCCGGTCGATCGACGCCATCGCCTACCGCGTCGACAACCTCAACTACGCCGACCAGCGGGCGCTGCTCGGTGCGGTCCGGGAGGACCTCATCGAACTCGCCCGCCACGTCGAACACCGGCTCGACACCCGCGAAGTCGACCGCTAGACCGAGGTGGCCAACTCCCCGGCCGTGCCGTCACGAGCTCGGCTCCCCGTCGTCGCGATCGTGACGCGCCATTGGGGCCAGGCCGCCAATGAGGCGGCCGCCGCGACGCGACTCGTCGCCGGGGCGCTCGCCCGCCACGCCGACGTGGCGGTCGTCCAGCTCGTGGAGAACGCCGGCGCGACCTACCTCGACAGCGTCTTTGAGATCCACCCCGCCGCCGTCCACGGGGCGAACCCGCGCCGCTCGGCGCTCTTGCGCGCCGCGCTGAACGGACACGCCGACGCCGCTGGCCCACCGCCCGCCGCGGCCGAGCTCCTGCGCCGGTACGGCGGGGAGGCACCCGAGGTCGAGGGGGAGCTCAACAAGATCGCCCCCGACGCTGTCGTGTTGGCCGGGGTCGACCAGCCCTGGGACGTCTCGGTGCTCGGCCGACCCGGCGACGGGAGCCGGCCCCCGGTCCTCGTGATCCCTTTCCTCGACGCCGGACGGCCGGTGCCGGCGGAGATCGTGCGGCTCGTCGAGCACGCCGACCGGATCGGGACGATCCACCCCGACGAGCGCGCGACCCTCGTCGGGCTCGCACCCGGACGGGAACGCGACATCGTGCCCGTTGACCTCGCCATCGGCGTGAACCGCCACGCCACGGCGGATCCGCTCGCCGGCGTCGCCGCCTTCGGCAAGTACGTCCTGTTGATCAGGCGCTTCCCGGCGGGGGGACCGCGCCTCGAGCGCTCAGTGAACGCCGAGACGCTCCCCACGATCCTCGACGGCCTCTCGGTCGCCGAGGTCGACGGTGAGACGTGGCGGATCTGTGACGACCACAACACCGCGGTCCTGCCGGTGAACCCGAGCGGGGTGAACTTCGCCCGGCTCGTCGCCCGCGCCCGGGCGACGATCGACGTCCGGCCCCCCGGTCCGGTCGGCACGATGGCCATCGAGTCGATGCTGCTCGGCGTCCCTGCCGTCGTGCCCGATGGTTCGGCCGCCAAGGCGCATGTCGCCGCAGCCAACGGAGGCCTGTGGTACCGGAACATCGGGGAGCTGTTCGACGCCGTGCGCGTCCTCGTGCGCACGCCCATCGGTGCGGTGCTCGCCAGGCAGGGTCGCGCCTACACGCAGACAAGGCACGGGGACATCGATGACTTCGTCGCCCGCATGGCCGCCCTCGTGCTCGGTCACCGCCCGGCGGCCCCTCCCCACGGGGAGGCCGGCCGGGGGGTCTAGACCCCGCGCAGTTCGGCGGCGATCCCGTCGAGGATGTCGCGCTCGGAGTGGACGAGGCTCTCGTGGCCGAGACGGGACATCAGCTCGGCGAGGACGGCGAGGCCACCAACGATCACGTCCGCCCTCCCCGGCTCGATGGCGGGGCGGCTGCGACGCTGCGCCGCGCTCTCCGCCGCCAGCCTGCCGAGCCACTCCTCGACCGTGGCCCGCGAGAGCTCGACGAGGTGGACCCGGTCGGAGTCGTAGTGGTCGAGGCCGATCTCGAGCGCGGCGAGCGTCGAGATCGTGCCGGCGACACCGACCATCCGGCGCGGCACGCCGAGGGCGGGCAGGCGGATGAGCGCGGCGTCAACCACCCCGCCGACGAAACCACGGGCGGCCGCCAACTCGGCGGCGCCCGGCGGGTCGCTCGCAAGGAAGCGCTCCGTCACCCGCACGCAGCCGACGTCGAGCGACACGACCGCCCCCGGCGCGCCGTCGCCCGTCGCACTCCCGGCGACGAGCTCGGTCGAACCGCCGCCGAGGTCGACGACGAGGAACGGACCGTCGGCGACGGCGAGCTCGGCCGTCGCGCCCTTGTAAGAAAGACGCCCCTCCGCCTCGCCGGCGATGAGCTCGGGCCGGACGCCGAGGACTGTGGTCGCGGCGTCGAAGAAGACCGCCGAATTGCCGGCGTCCCGCGCCGCGGAGGTCGCCGCCGCCCGGACACGCACGACGCCGTGTGCGTCGATGAGCTCCCGGTACTCGGCGAGCGCGGCGAGCGTGCGCTCGATGCCGGCGCTGGCGAGCTCGCCCGTGCGGTCGACGCCCTCGCCGAGGCGCGTGACGATCATCCGGCGCTCGAGCGTCGTGCCGTCGGCGGCCATGACGAGCAGGCGGGTCGAGTTCGTCCCGCAGTCGACCGCCGCCACCGCGCCGGCGAGTTGCCCGTCGAGCTCATCGACGACCCAGCGGCCGACGGGGTCCCCGCCGCCCGCGAGGTACCAGGCGAGGTGGGCGTGGAGGCACTTCACGCCGATCCGGGTGCCGCCGACCCCGCCTGTCGGGCGAGGACCGGGATGGCCGGCGGGAATCAGCGTGTCACGCGCCGCGGCGTAGCGGGCGTGTGCCGCGGCGAGCACGGCCGGGTCGACGGCGCGCTCGGCCCGGCGGACGCCACCGTCGGCTTCAAGGTGACCGACGAGCTCCCGGTCGGCTCGGCCGACGAGCCAGTAGGTAGTCGGCATCGGCGTGCCGTCGTCGAGGAACGGCGCGTTGGCGATGACGACAGGAGCGCCGGCCGCGTCCCGCACGACGACCCGGAAACCCCCGGCGGGAGGGCGACCCAGCAACTCCGTCACGGCGGCGAGATCGGCGGCCGACGCCTCCCCGGCGCCCGGACCACTGTCAGCGGCACCGCGCTCCTCGGCTTCCGCTGGCGACGGCGAAGAGCCGGGGACGTCGAGCGGACAGGTGGTGACGCGGGCGGTCTGGGCCGAGAGCATCCGGTCGACCCGGCCCTCGAGGGGGAGCAGCGGCCACACCGCCGCCGCGAGCCGGACAAGGCCCGCCGGCCTCCCCCCCACGGTGCCGACGACGATCTCGCCTGCCGGTGCCTCTCCCATCCGGCGCCAGTTCTCCGGGTCGGCCCCGGCGCGCCCCGCGACCAGGGCCTCGCCGAGCGCCACCACGAGGGCGTCGGCACCCGAGCGCTGCGCGTAGTCGACCGCCGCCCGCAGGGCCGCGGCCTCGCTCGGTGCGTCGGCGCGATCGACGAGCACCGTCGCCTCAGCCGGCACATGGCGCAGCGACGCCGCCGGGCCCACGACCACGACGACCTCGCCCAGACCCGACGCGACAGCGGAGGCGGCGACCGAGGCGAGCGGCGCGGGACTCACGCCACCCGACTGGTCAACGGCGACGACGACGGCGATCGTGCTCATCGCCGCAGCTTAGAGGCGCCCCGGTGGCCCAGGCCCTCCCGGCGGCGGGCCCGCGGCGCGGCGACTCGGCGGCGCGAGACGGTCCTTGGCTAACGTCGCGGTGTGCCCCACGACCCCGGAGGTGCCGTCCGCGCGAGGTGGGTGTGCGCGTCGTCCCCCGACCGGCCCGGGCCCGCATGACGAGAGCGGCGCGGGGCGCGCTCGTCGGCCTCGTGACGGCGATCCTCGTCGCCACTGCAGTACCAGCCGGGGCCGGGACGCCGTCCACGGGGAGCCTCGAGGCGCAGGCGAGCGCGATCGCGGCCACGCTCGCCCGGGACAACAGCCAACTCGACTCGCTCGGCGAGCAGTACCTGACAGCCAGGGCCGACTACACGCGGGCCAGCGCCGCCGCCACGGTCACCTCCGGCGTCGTGGGGCGCATCGAGCGGCACATCGGCCGGGACCGCGCCGCCACGATCTCAGCCGCGGTCGGGGCCTACGTCAACGCCGGGACCACGACGGACCTCGGGAGCCTCCTCGTCGGCAAGCCCGACGAGGCGACTGTCGAACAGACCTACCTCCGCTACGCCGAGGACAAGCTCAGTTCGGCGATCGCGAGCTACCAGAACGAAGCGGCGCGCCTGCACGCGTCGCTCGCCGTCGAGACCCACGACGCCGCGGCCGCGAAAGCGGCGCTCGCCCGCACGACCACGGCGCGCGTCCAGGTCGTCAGCACGCTGCGACACGAACAGCAGCTGTACGACTCCGTGCAGGGCAGGCTCGCCCGGCTCGTCGCCGCCCAGCTCGCCGCCCAGCAGGCCGCCCAGGCGAAGCAACAGGCCGCCGGGCCGGGAGGCGGGAACCAGACGGGCCCGCCGTCACTGTCGGGGACACAGGGGCTTGGAAAATCGCCGATCCCGTCCGGCTCGCTCAGCCAGGACTTCGCCGAACTGCGCCACTGCGAGTCCGGCGGGGACTACCAGTCGAACACCGGGAACGGTTACTACGGCGCCTACCAGTTCGCGCTCCAGACCTGGCTCGGGCTCGGCCAGACCGGCCTGCCGAGCAACGCGCCGCCCGCGAGCCAGGACGCGGCCGCCTACCTCCTCTACAAGCGCGACGGCTGGCACCCCTGGCCCGCCTGTTCGGCCCTGCTCGGCCTCTAACGCTCACGCCACGTTCCGGGCAGTTCCTCCGCCCAGTTCCTGGGGAATCGGCCGCGCGACCCGGCGGGAGCCGAGGAACCGGCGACGGTGACCGGTGACGCTCAGAGGGCCCAGCGCCAGAACTCGAGCTCGTTCAGCGTCCGGCTCCACAGGCTCGCGGGTCGCGACCCGGTGGTGGCCGTCGCGGGTGGATCGAGAGCCGAGACGCCCGTCGGCACGACGTCGCCAGCGGGGATCCGCTGCGCCCCGAGATTGCCCGCGCCGACGGTGTGCGTTCCCTTGCCCGGCAGGATGACATAGGACCGCTGGCCGGGCCGGACCAGCCCGTACTCCTCGCGGGCGATCGCCTCGATCGTCGGGGCCTGTCTCAGACTCGCGATCTCGGCGCGGACGGCGGTGTTGTGCGCTTCGACCGCTGCGAGCTGGCGGCTCACCGCGGCGAGCGCCTGGCGCTGGTGGACGATCGTTCCCATCGGGAGGCCCGTCGCGACGACCACGATCGCAACGACGACGGCACCCGCGAGGGCGAGGCGGGCGCGCCCCAACGACTTCATGGCGTCATGCCGCCGAAGGGGTGCGCGAAGGCTCGCTTGCCCAGCCACTCGGCCGCCTCGCCGAGCTCGTGCTCGATTCGCAGCAGCTGGTTGTACTTGGCAACCCGGTCGGACCTCGCCGGGGCGCCGGTCTTGATCTGGCCGCAGTTCGTCGCCACGGCGAGATCGGCGATCGTCGTGTCCTCGGTCTCGCCGGAGCGGTGCGAGACGACGCAGCGGTAGCCGGCGTCGCGCGCGAGCCGCATCGTTGCCAGCGTCTCGGTGAGCGTGCCGACCTGGTTCACCTTGATGAGCACCGCGTTGGCGACGCGGGCCTGGATGCCGCGCTCGACACGCTCGACGCTCGTCACGAAAAGGTCGTCCCCGACGAGCTGGACGCTCGCCCCGAGCGCCTCCGTGAGCGCGGCCCACCCCGCCCAGTCCTCCTCGGCCATCGCGTCCTCGAGCGAGACCACCGGGTACCGCCCGCAGATCCCCGCCCAGTAGGCGGCGAACTCGGCGGGCGTCAGCGTGCGGCCCTCGCCGGCGAGGACGTAGGAGCCGTCGGAGTAGAACTCGGAGGCGGCGGGGTCGAGGGCGATGGCGATCTCGTCGCCGGGGACGCGACCCGCCTTCTCGATCGCCGCGACGAGCATGGTCAGCGCCTCCTCGTTCGAACCCAGGTTCGGCGCGAACCCGCCCTCGTCGCCGACGCCGCCGCCGAGACCGGCGTCGTGGAGGACTCTTCTCAGGGCGTGGTAGGTCTCGACGCCCCAGCGCAGCCCCTCGGCGTAGGAGGCGGCGCCGTGCGGCACGATCATGAACTCCTGGAAGTCGACGTTGTTGTCGGCGTGCACGCCCCCGTTCAGCACGTTCATCATCGGCACCGGGAGGACGTGGGCGTCGACCCCGCCGAGGTAGCGGTAGAGCGGCAGGTCGAGCTCGTCGGCAGAGGCCCGAGCGACGGCGAGCGACACGCCGAGGATCGCGTTTGCGCCCAGCCGGGACTTCGTCGGCGTCCCGTCGAGATCGATGAGAGCGAGGTCGATGATCCGCTGGTCGAACGAGTCGAACCCCTCGAGCGCCTCGGCGATCTCGCCCCGGACGTTGCCGACGGCGTCGAGCACGCCCTTGCCGCCGTAGCGGGTGCCCCCGTCGCGCAGCTCGGTCGCCTCGAACTCACCGGTCGAGGCGCCCGACGGGACGATCGCCCGTCCCTCGGCCCCGCTTTCGAGAATGCACGTGACCTCGACCGTCGGGTTGCCACGGGAGTCGAGCACCTCTCTCGCGTCGAGCTCGGCGATCGTGCCCACGGATCTGTTTCTCCTGATCTGGCTGGTAGCCAAGTGACAGATGTGATCAAAGGCTACCAAAGTGGGGAGCGGACAGCCGGGTGGGCGCCTCAGGCGACGCCGGCGTCCTGCCAGTAGGCACGGCGCGCCGCTTCGTCCGCCGCGGCGAGCGTCGTGCCGGCGGCGGCGGCGAGCCGTTCGGCCGCCGCGAACCGGACGCGGAACCGCGTCGCCGCGCCCCGCAGCGCCTCCTCGGTGTCGATCCCCCGGTCCGCCGCAAGTCGCGCGAGCGCAAAGAAGAGCCCGCCGAACGCCTCGGCGCCGTCGAGCTCGCCGACGAGGCGGTCGATCGCTCCGGTGTTCTCGCCGGTCGCCCCCCAGCCGAGCCCCACCCCGGCCGCCTTGCTCTCGAGCTTGTTGACGAGCAGGAGGGAGGGCAATCCCGGCGGGATCCCGTCCATCACGCTCTCCCGGCCCTTCTCCCGCCGCTTCAGCTCCTCCCACTGGGTGAGCACCCTGTCGACCGAGTTCACGCCCTCGACGCCGGCGAAGACGTGCGGGTGCCGGGCGACGAGCTTGTCGTGGACGGTTGCCGCGACGTCGCCGAGCGTGAACAACCCCTCGCGGCGGGCGAGCTCGGCGTGGAACACGACCTGGCACAGGACGTCGCCGAGCTCCTCCTCGAGGTGTGCCGAGGCGGCGATGTCCGGCGGTTCGCCGAGTTCCTCGATCGCCTCGATCGCCTCGTAGCACTCCTCGACTAAGTGCCGCACGAGCGAGCGGTGGGTCTGCGCGGCGTCCCACGGACACTCGTCACGCAGGCGCGCGACGACGGCTTCGAGCCGGGCGAGCTCGATCCCGACCGGTTCGGCAACCTCGGGCAGGTACAGGCTGGTGAGGTGGTCGGGCACGACGCGGTCGATCATCCGGAACTCGATCTCCTCGACGTGCTCGTCAGGACAGCCGAGCCGCTGGAGGACGACGGCCTTCGCCGGCATCGAGGACAGCGCGAGCTTGATCGAGGCGAGGATCGACGGCGACCAGACGTCCGCGACGAGCAGCGGCCCGGTGTCACGGGCGGCGTCGATGCCGAAGCGCTCGCCGTCGATGAGCCGGACTCGGGACTCGACGGGATCGATGCCGAGACGGCGCCAGGCGAGGTCCAAGAACGACATCCCCTCCACGACCTCGACCGCGACGCGCTCCTCGGCGAGGAGCGCCCGCACCGTCGCCTCCAGCACCCACGGCGAGCCGGGGACGGCGTAGCCGACGCGCCCGTGTGCCGCCGCCGCGGCGACGACCTCCTCGGCGATGCCGGCGTAGGTCTCGGCAAAGGTGGCCGCTGTCTCGTAGTGGTGGTCGAGGGCGATCGCCCCGGCGGCGACGAGCGGCTCGGCCGCCGGGTGGCGGGCGGTCCGCACGTACCAGACCGGGATCGCCGCGAGGGCCGCGGTCGCCGCCGCCGTGAGGAACTCGGGGCCCGCCGGGCCGAGCCCGACGATGGTGACCGTCGGCAGCGACCGGCCGGCCGGGCCAGGCCCCGCCGCCCCGGTCACCTAACCTCCGAGGGTGCTGCCCGCACCGACCGCCGAAGGGTTCGGCACGAGATCGACCGGCGGGCCGCTCGGCGGACGCACCTCCCAGGCGCCGCTGACCTTCACCCAGGTGCCGTAGGCGGGGTCGACCGAGACCTGGGCGCGATCGAAGCCCGCGGCCGCCTGTTTTCCCGCCGCGGTCATGCCGGCCGAGACGACGCCGAACGCCGCGTCGAGAAGCGGTGCGACCGGGCGGCGGGTGACCTCGAGGAGCAACCAGTAATTCCCGAAACGGACCGGACTGGAGAGCTTGCCCAGGGTCAGTTGCGCGACGGCCCCCCTGAGCGGCTGCGCGAGGGTCGCCGGCAGTCTGCAGCCGAGGTCGCCGCCGCGCTCCGCCGTCGAGGTGTCGAGCGAGTTCAGCCGGGCAACCTTGGCGAAGCTGACCCCGCCGTTGATCGCGATCGCGAGCTGCGCCGCCTTGGCCCGTGACGCGACGACGATCACCCTGGCGCAGTCGAGCATCGCCGAGGCGCGGTGGTTCCGCTCGTAGGCGGTGACGCCCGCCGCGGTGAGCGGGACACCTTCGACGTGGGCGGCGAGCGTGAACTCGCCGGCCCAGTACTCGACGAGGGCGGCGCGATAGGCGCCGATGAGGCCCGAGAACACCTTCGCCGCCCTGAATTTGCACTTCGAGCCGAGCTCGCTCTGCAGGTCGTGCTCGATCTGGTTGCTCGCGAGCTTGGCTGCGAAGCTTCCATCCGGAAGCCCGAGGCGCCCCGCGATGTCGTGGATGGCGTCGGCCTGGATGAGCAGCGTGAGCACGCCGGCCGCGAAGCTGGCGTTGTAGGTCCCCGGGGCGACGCCGACGACCCGGGACGCCCCCCCGGACGACGCCTCGACGAGACACCGGAAGCCGGGGTCGCCCGCCACCGAGTCGAGCGCGGCGTCGAGCGTCGACTGCGGGACGGCGACCCCGCCCACCCGGGCCGCATAGGGCGTGAACTGTGCGTTACAGGCGCCGAGCGCCAGGGCCGCGACGAGGGCCAGACAGAGGAGAAGGGAGATCCTGCGCACGCTTCGCCGATCGTACGGGCCGCCCGGGGGGAAAAGCCAACCGATTCACGCCCGCTTCGGCGCCGATGCCTCCGCCGGCACGAGCGCTCCGAGGAGCGCCACGAGGTCGGCGGCGAGCCTCGACCCCGCCGCGAGCGGCACGACGAGCTGCGAGGGGTCCTCTTTCAGGATCGCCCGGGGCGCGAGCCGAATGAGGCGGACCCGTGCCGAGGCGGGCAGGCGGAGCGGCGAGATGCGGGCGACGGCCTCGCCGGCGCGTCCCGGGCCGACGGAGCCGGGCCGCACGGCGACGACGGTCACCTCGGTCGCGCCGATCCGCACGCACTCGGCGCGCAGGCGCGCGATCTCGAGGAGCGCCGCCGCCGGGGGCGGCAACGGGCCATAGCGGTCGAGCCACTCGGCGCCGATGTCGTCCACCTCGGCCTGGTCCCGCACCCCAGCGAGCCGGCGGTAGGCCTCGAGGCGGAGGTCCTCCCGGGCGACGTAGCTCGCCGGCAGGTGGGCGTCGAGCGGCACGTCGAGGCGGACCTCGACCGGGGGGAGGATCTCCTCGCCCTTCAGCTCGGCGACAGCCTCGGCGACCATGCGGACGTAGAGGTCATAGCCGACCGCCGCGATGTGCCCGGACTGGTCGGTGCCCAGCAGGCTCCCCGCGCCGCGGATCTCGAGGTCGCGCATCGCGATCTTGAAGCCCGAGCCGAGCTCGGTGTGCTCGCCGATCGTGCGGAGCCGCTCGTAGGCCTGCTCGCTGAGCACGCGGTCGGCAGGATGGAACAGGTAGGCGTAGGCCCGCGACGACGAGCGGCCGACCCGCCCGCGCAACTGGTGCAGCTGCCCGAGACCGAGCAGGTCGGCACGGTCGACGACGAGGGTGTTCACCGTCGGCATGTCGATCCCGGATTCGATGATCGTCGTGCACACGAGCACGTCGTAGCGCCCCTCGGTGAAGTCGACGACGGTCCGCTCGAGGCTGCCCTCGTCCATCTGGCCGTGGGCGATCGCGATGCGCGCCTCGGGCGCGAGCGCGGCGACGCGCGCCGCGACCGCCTCGATCCCCTGGACGCGGTTGTGCACGAAAAAGACCTGGCCCTCCCGCAGGAGCTCCCGGCGGATCGCCTCGGAGATGGCCCGGTCGTCCTCCTCGCCGACGTAGGTGAGGATCGGCTGGCGTTCAGCGGGGGGCGTGTCGATGACCGAGAGGTCGCGGATCCCGGTGAGGCCCATCTCGAGAGTGCGCGGGATCGGGTTCGCCGTGAGCGTTATCACGTCGACGCCGATCGCCAGCTTCTTGATCGCCTCCTTCTGGTTCACCCCGAAGCGCTGCTCCTCGTCGACGACCAGCAGGCCGAGCTGGCGAAACCGCACGTCGCCGGCAAGGAGCCGGTGGGTCCCGACGACCAGGTCGACCGAGCCGTCGGCGACGCCGCGGACGACGGCCGCGGCCTCGGCCGCCGTGAGGAAGCGCGAGAGCATCTCGACCCGCACCGGGTAGGGCGCGAAGCGGTCGGCGATCGTCTCGTAGTGCTGCCGGGCGAGGATCGTCGTCGGCACGAGCACCGCGACCTGCATCCCGTCCTGGACGGCCTTGAAGGCCGCGCGCACGGCGACCTCGGTCTTGCCGAACCCGACGTCGCCGCAGACCAGACGGTCCATGGGGACGGGGCGCTCCATGTCCGCCTTCACGTCCGCCACGGCCCGCAGCTGGTCGGCCGTCTCGGGATAGGGGAAGGACTGCTCGAGCTCGGCCTGCCAGGGCGTGTCGGGGGCGAAGGCGTGGCCCGGCGAGGCGAGGCGACGGCGGTACAGCACGACGAGCTCCTGTGCGACCGCCCGCACCGCCTGGCGGACGCGGGCTCGGCTCCGCTGCCAGTCGCTTCCGTTCAGCCGGTTGAGCGAGGGGTGCTCTCCCCCCGTGTACGGCGTGATCGCGTCGATCTGGTCCGAGGGCACGTAGAGCCGGTCGCCGCCCCGGTACTCGAGGAGGAGGTAGTCACGTTCGGTGCCGGCGACGCCGCGGCGCACCATGCCGCCGTAACGGGCGACGCCGTGGACGTGGTGGACGACGTAGCTGCCGACGGCGAGGTCGTCGAAGAAGCCCTCGACGGGGCGGGCGCGCGCCCGGGGCACGCGGTGCGGGCGGTGCCGACCCGTGAGGTCGCTCTCGGCGAGCACCGCGACATGCAAGGCCTCGAGCACGAAGCCCCGGTCGAGAGACGCCACGACGACGTGGGTCCCGGGGCGACGCAGTGCGCGGGCGAGCGCCTCGTCGTCGAGGGGCGTCGCGAAGAGCCGGTCGACCGTGACACCGGCTTCGTCGAGGACGTCGGCGATCCTGGCGGCACTCCCGGCCCCTTCGGCAGCGACGACGACGACGGCTCCGGAGCGGGAAAGCTCGCCGATACGGCTGGCGAGTGGCACCGCGTCACCCAGCGCCTGGGGCCAGCCCCCGACCCGGATCGTCTCGGTGCCCGGTCCCTCGGCGGTCGCGAGCAGCGAGGTGACATGCGCTGGCGTGGCGGCCAACAGCCGGTCGAAGCCGGCGTGCAGCGCCGGGAAGTTCGCCCTGCCGAGCTCGGCCGGTGATCCGGCGGAGCGCCAGGTCTCGGCGAGCGACGCCGCCAGCGCCGACTCCTCGTCGATGATCTCGACGGCGCGGTCACGCATCCGCCGAGGGTCGACAAGCACGATGCGGTCGGCCGGGCCCAACTGGTCGGTGACGAGGCGTACGTCGGCCTCGAGCCACGGCAGGAAGGACTCGAGGCCGTCGAAGACCTCCCCCTCGGCGATCCGCGCGAACTGCTCCCGGGCGAACGGTGCGGCCCGGGCGAGCCCGGCGGCGGCGGCCCGGCGCGTCTCGGAGACGCGCAGCTCCCGGCAGCCGAAGACCTCGACCTCGTCGAGGTCGCGCACGCTGCGCTGGTCGACGACATCGAAGACGGTGAGCCGTTCAACCGAGTCCCCGCAGCAGTCGACGCGCACGCCGTTGTCGGCCGTCGAGGGGAACAGGTCAACGATCCCGCCGCGCACCGCCAACTCGCCGCGGTGCTCGACCTGGTACTCCCGCCGGTAGCCCGCCGCGACGAGATCGGCGACGAGCTCGACGGGATCGATCTCGCCGCCCCGGCGGATTACGACCGGCGCCGCGTCGCTGGTCGTCGGGGCGAGTCTTTGCAGCAGTGCGCGGATAGGCGCCACGACGATGAGCGCCCCAGGCGCCTCCCCGCGGCCGGCGGGGTCGCCACGGTGCGCCCGGTCGATCCGCCAGATCGTCCGCAGACGACCCCCCATGGTCTCTGCAGCGGGCGAGACCCGCTCGAACGGCAGGGTCTCCCAGGCGGGTAGCGCGGCGACCCTGAGCGGGTCGCAGAAGGCAGTGAGATCGTGCGCGATGCGGTCGGCCTCGACGGCGGTCGGCGTCGCAACGAGCATTACCGGCGCGGAGCCGAGCGAGGCGAGGCCGGCGAGCAGGTAGGCGCGTGCGGGATCGGCCACCGCGACAGCCGAGTCCCCCACGGAGAGCAGTTCGGCGAGAACCGGTTCGGCGCGCAGCGCGCCGACGAGCGGCGAGAGCGGTGCGGTCATCCCCCGGCGTTCACCAGGCCCATCGCCGCCTCGAGCCCCGAGGCGAAGATGAGCTCCACCGCCTCGGCGGCGCGCTCGACGGCGACCGCGAGGAGCTCGGACTCGGCGGCCGAGGGCCGGCGCAGAACGTAGTCGGCACCGGGCATGCGCCCGGGGGGCTTGCCGATGCCAATCCGGACGCGGACGAATTCGAGGGACCCGAGGTACTGCTCGGCCGACTTAAGACCGTTGTGGCCCGCCGTCCCACCGCCACGCTTCACCCGCACGAGCCCGACTGGGAGGTCGAGTTCGTCATGGACGACGACGAGCGACGCCGGGTCGGCGATCGAGAACCGACGGGTGAGCCCCGCCAGCGCGATGCCGGAATCGTTCATGTAGGTGACCGGGATCGCCAGCGCGAGACGGCGCCCGTCCGTGACGATATCGGCGGCCCGGGCCGAGGTCCCGCGCTCGGCCCGCAGGACGACACCGTGGCGCTGCGCGATCAGGGCGACCGCGTCGGCGCCGACATTGTGGCGGGTGTGTGCGTACTCGCTGCCGGGGTTGCCCAGTCCGACTGCGAGAAGGTCGGCCGTCGCGCCGGTCCTCGCGCGCGCGGCGCGCCGACCGAGGAGCGTCGTCGTCAGCTCCCGGCGGCTTCGTCAGTCGGGGCCTCGGCTCCGGGCTCAGCCGGGGCGGGGGCACCCTCTTCCTCGACGGGCTCCTCGACGACCTCGACGCGGGCGGCGTGCCCGACGACGACCGGTGACTCCGGATCGAGGTCAAGCGTCACACCTGGCGGGATCACGACCGATGAGAGCCGGATCGAGTCGCCGATGTCGAGATCGCTGATGTCGACCTCGAAAGACCGCGGGATGTCGGCCGGCTTGGCGTGCACGTCCACGCTGAGCAGCAACTGCTCGACCGTCCCACCGGCGCGGCTCACGGCGACCGCCTCGCCGAGGAGGGTGACAGGGACCTCGGCGGCCACGATCTCGTCACGGCGCACGACGATGAAGTCGACGTGCGCCACCGTCTGGCGAACCGGGTGGCGTTGGAGCTCACGGGCCAGTGCGAGGTGGTGCGTCTTGCCGACCGTGAGGTCGATGAGCGCGTTGGCGCCGGCCCCGGTCGACAGCGCGCCGTGCAGCGCCCGCTCGTCCACGCTCACGGGAATCGGCTTGACGCCGTGCCCGTAGAGGACACCCGGCACCCGGCCAGTCACCCGGAGACGACGAGTCGCGGGCGAACCCTTGTCATTGCGGGGTTCTGCGACGAGAGAGATCTCATCCATGTTGACGCGCTCCTCGGGGCTCGAGCCGGTCGACCGCGGCCGCATCTGCGCCAGACCGCCGAAGGTGGCCACGACACGGCACTTTCCGTTCCCGAGTCTAGGCGACCACGACCTTGCCCGGAACTGGGGTAGTGGGTCAGCCGCTCCTTCATCACATCAGTTCGAGCTTGGCTCGATGAGCGATTGGCATACGCTGGGGGTATGCTAAAGCGGTCAAGCAAGCCCCGTGACCTGAATGCCCTGGCCGCGGCCCTCGTGGCTCAGTCGACGAGCGACGAGCCGGAGCCCGATCTCTACGGAGGGAAGAACCCCGCGGCTGTCGAGTTGGGACGACTCGGGGGGAAGAAGGGCGGCAAGGCGAGAGCCGCGAAACTCACTCCCGAACAGAGGTCACAAGCAGCTCGGCATGCTGCTCGGGCGCGGTGGAACCACTCAAGCGGCGTCGGCGAAGGGATCTGAATTGTCTCGCGGATCGCGGCCTTCAACAATCGCTCGTCTTATTTCGGCTAATTGAGGTGCGGCAGTGTAAAAGCGACCGCGAGCGGTCCCGTGCGGAAGTAGTAGACCGAGTTCTGTCAAATGTTTTAGATCGCGGCTCGCTACCTGATCTGTGATCTCTTCCTCGGTATCCGCCAGAATGGCGCGGTAGGTTCCGTTGCGTACTCGAAAGGCCATTGCGGCGTCGTACAGCGCATTCAATGTTCGTTCGGGCAATCTGTTGTGAACAACGACTTCTTCTAAATCGTCCCAGAGGCGCTCGCTTTCCTTGATGCGCCTCTGAAGAGTGCGCGCTTGCCGCAAATGGGCCGCCAGGATGAAGCGCACCCAGGGCATCGCGTCGCCCGTGGGGTCCCAGGAGCCACGCCCCACCTTCGCGAGAACGTCGTAGTACGCCTGGGTGTTGCGCCCCAGGTACTCCTCGATACTGCAGAACACTGGCGAAAGGACACCATTACGTGCCATCACCAGCGTCTGAAGGCATCGAGCCATACGGCCATTGCCGTCTCGGAACGGATGCACCATGACCAAATTCAGGTGTGCCATCCCGGCAAGCACGATCTGCGGTCCCGGATTCTCGTGATTCAATTGCAACACGAACTCGTGAATGAGCGCGGGAACGTCGTCTATATCGGCACCCTCGTAGACAACCCCACCGGTCGCTTCGTCGCGCACATAGATCGCTCCCGCGCGCCAGAGTCCCGGACGATTCTTTAGATCGTAAGAGGTCATTATGAAGTGCAAACTCTTGATCAATTGCTCGCCATAATGAAAGTTGGGTTCTGACGACAACTGGAGTACGTAGGTCATGGCATCGCAGTAACCCTTAACTGCCAGACGAGTCTCCTCGTCCACGTCGAGAGGCGCCTCTCCTAATTCAATGGCGGCTGCATCGTCAATTGCGGCTTCGTATCCCTCGATGCTGTTTGATCCCTGCACGGCGCGGGCGAACTGCGCCCGGCGCAGAGAGCCGTACCAACGTTGCGGGTCGTGGAGGCGAATCCGAAGTTTCTCGGATAGCTCCCCGATATGGCCGAGAACCTCCAGCTCTCGATCTCCCAGGTCCGGCGTCGCGAACAACATGATTGAAAGTACCCTTTCTCCTATCCCTGGCGGATATTGTATCATCCTTGGCTACAGATTCAACCTGTTACTGAGGCAGTGAACAACTGCTTACTCCTCACGCATAGTGGTCACTATGAACAGGTTGAGCACCGAACGCAGAGGCCAGGTCGTCAGCCTGCTCTGCGAAGGCATGTGCATCCGCTCCATCATGCGGGTGACCGGCGTGGCCAAGAACACCGTCACGAAGGTCCTGGTCGACCTCGGCGCAGCTTGTGCCGAATACCAAGACGCCGTGCTCACCAACCTGCGCCCGAGCCGGATGGAGTGCGACGAGGTTTGGTCGCTTTGCTATGCGAAGCAGAAGAACGTTCCAGACGAGTTCCAAGACACCCTCGGCCACGGGGATGTGTGGACGTGGGTCGCGGTGGACGCCGACACGAAACTTGTCCCGAGTTGGCTGGTGGGTGAGCGCACGATGGCCGACGCCTACACCTTCATCGCTGACATGCGTTCCCGCATTGACCCGAGCCATCGCATCCAGCTCACGACCGACGGACTGCGCCTCCAGTAGACGACTTGTCGGAACGGACGCCCTCCAGGAGATTTGTTGTGTTCCACGAGTCTTAGTGTTAACAGAACAACTTCTCAAGTTGTCGTGTACTAATTAATTCACCTTAAGCGCAACACTCTTCTACAGCCCCGGAGGAGTCAGGAATAGGTCCCGATTCCTAACTTTCGGTGGATTCAAACTGATGTGATGAAGGAGCGGCTGACCCACTACAGAACTGGCGACCGCGGGGGCGACGTGCCGGGTCTGCGGCAAGCCGGCACTGGCGTCTCCGGGTGAACCCGGCCCGCGGGCCCTGGGCGGCCGGCTCAGGACAGGTTGTTTCCCCCGAAGATGCCGGAGACGGACGTGTCCTCGAAGACCGCGTCGATCGCGGCCGCGATCAACGGCGCCACGGAGAGCACCTGGATCTTGTCGATCAGACGCTCCTTAGGTAGAGGAAGCGTGTTCGTCACGATGACCCGGCTGATCGTGTCGCCGCTCAGTCGCTCGAGGGCCGGATCGGAGAGCACGGCGTGGGTCGCCATCGCCCAGACGTCGGTCGCGCCCGCATCCCTCAGACGCTCGGCGGCACCGAGGATGGTCCCGCCGGTGTCGATGAGGTCGTCGATGATCACGCAGACACGGCCCTTCACGATGCCGATCACCTCACGGGCCTCGACGCTGTTCGCCTTGCTCGCCAGATGCCGCTTGTGCACGAAGGCGAGGTCGGCGCCGAGCTGCTGGCTGAACCGCTCGGCGACCTTCACTCGGCCGGCGTCAGGCGACACGATGGAGAGCCTGCGCGGGTCCTGCTCGGCGAGGTAGCTGCACAGCACCGGCAGCGCGGTGAGGTGGTCGACGGGGAAGTTGAAGAAGCCCTGGATCTGGCCCGAGTGCAGGTCGACGCTGACGACGCGGTCCGCCCCGGCGGCGGTCAGCAAGTCGGCGATGAGCTTGGCGGTGATCGGCTCGCGACCCGTCGACTTGCGGTCCTGCCGGGAGTAGCCGTAGTAGGGGCAGACCGCGGTGATCCGGTGCGCCGAGGCCCGCTTGGCGGCGTCGATCATGATCAGCTGCTCCATGATCGAGTCGTTCACCGGGTGGCTGTGGGGCTGGATGATGAACACGTCTGAGCCGCGGATCGAGGCGTCGTAGCGGCAGTGGATCTGACCGTCGGCGAAGTCGTGCAGGTTCGCCTCGCCGAGCGCGACGCCGAGGTTGTCGGCTATCTCCCGCGCGAGGCTGGGGTGCGATCTCCCGCTGAACAACTCGAGGCGCCGCCGCGGTACGAGCTCCATCTTGGTCCCCTCTCCGATCCGACCCTACTGACGATCTTCGTCGAACTCGATCCGCGCGAACGGCCCGGTCGCCGAACGGGGCTCGACGCGACTCCCCTTGGCGAGGAAGGCAAACGGCCCCACCACGGCCCCCTCGCCGATCGTCGCATTGTGCGCGACGGTCTGGGTGACCCTCGCCCCGGGCCCGACGGTGCAGTCGACGAGGTGGCAGTCCGGCCCGACCACGGCGCCCGGGCCCACCGACGTCGCGCCCTCCAGGATGACGCCTGGCTGCAGCACGACGTCCTCGGCGAGTTCGACGGCAGCGTCCAGGTAGGTGCGGCCGGGGTCGGCCATCGTCACGCCCAGCCGCATCCATCTGTCGTTCAACCGCCCACGCAGCACCTTCTCCGCCGCGGCGAGCTGGGCGCGGTCGTTCACCCCCGCCGTCTCGGCGGGATCGGGTGCCACGAACGTCGCAACCCGGTAGCCCGCGGCGTCGAGCACGGCGATCGTGTCGGTGAGGTAGTACTCACCCTGCGCGTTGGCGGGCGACAGACGGCGAAGCGTGGGCGCGAGAACACCGTGGCGAAAGCAGTAGATCGACGTTGCGACCTCGTCGATCTCGAGCTCGCCCTCGTTCGCGTCGGTGTGCTCGACGACGCGGGCGACGTTCCCGCTCTTGGAGCGGACGACACGCCCGTATCCGGTCGGGTCGCTGATCCGCGCGGTGAGCAGGGTCGCCGCGGCGTCGCTCTCCCGATGCGTCCGCACGAGCTCGGCGAGCGTCGACGGACGCAGCAGCGGCGTGTCGCCCGGCAGGATCATGAGGTCCCCGTCGGCCAGGTCGGCGCCCTCGTCGAATGCGGTGAGCGCGACCGCGGCGGCATCGCCCGTCCCGAGCGGCCGCGACTGCTCGACGAACTCAATCTGTAGTTCTGGGGGTGCCTCGGCCTGCACGGCCTTCACCACGTCGACGGAGCGGAATCCAACGACGACGACGACCTTGCCGATCGGCAGCTCGGCCAGGGCGTCGAGCACGTGGAGCACCATCGGCCGCCCGCACAGGCGGTGAAGGGGTTTCGGCGTCGCCGATCGCATCCGCGTCCCCTCGCCAGCGGCAAGGACCATCACGGAGAGCGGGCGGGAGGCCACGAGCCCATTCTCGCCGAAGGACCGGGGCCGTGCTGCGCTACAACTGGCGACGTGGATTCGCCGGCTCCCGCGTCCGGATTCGGGCCGCGGAGCCGCGCGGCCCTGGCGCACGCAATCCGTCCCGCCCGGAACCGCCGGCATCGGGCCCGCGGCCGGCAAAGCGCGAGGATGATCGCGTTGCACACCTTGGAAGGTGGAATCCGTTGAACAAAGCCGATTTGTCGGGCGTCGCGCCGTTCGTCGAGAACCACTGGGAGGCCGACGCGCTCACGACGCTGTCCGAGTTCGTCGCGATCCCCTGCCTCTCGCCCGACTTCGACCATGAATGGGTGTCGAACGGGCGGATCGACCAGGCCGCGGAGCTCCTTCGCTCCTGGGCGGCGCGCCGGCAGCTAGCCGGGTGCTCGGCCGAGGTCGTGCGGCTCCCGGGCCGCACGCCCTGCGTCCTCGTCGACGTCGCCGCGACGCCCGGGGAGCCCCCGGAAACGGCGCTCGTCTACGGCCACCTCGACAAGCAGCCCCCCCTCGGTGCATGGCGGGAGGGTTTCGAACCGTTCAGGGCCGTGCGGGTCGGCGACCTCCTCTACGGCCGGGGAACCAGCGACGACGGTTACGCCCTCTTCGCGGCGCTCGGTGCGCTCGAGGCCCTCGAGGCTGCGGGCGTGCCTCACGGACGCGTCCTCGTGCTCATCGAGGCGGCCGAGGAGAGCGGCAGCACCGACCTTGAGGCATATCTCGATGCCCTCGCCGGGCGCATCGGCCCGTTGGCGCTCGTCGTGAGCCTCGATTCGGGCTGCGCGACCTACGACCGGCTGTGGATCACGACCTCGCTGCGCGGCACCGTCAACGCGATCCTGCAGGTCAGGGTGATGACCGAGGGCATCCACAGCGGAATGGCCGGGGGCGTCGTGCCCTCCTCGTTCCGCGTCATGCGCCAGCTGCTCGACCGCCTCGAGGACGCGACCAGCAGCCGCGTCCTCGTGCCGGGATGCGATGTCGAGATCCCGCCGCGACGGTTGCACGAGATCGAGGAGGTCGCCGCCGAGTTCGGGGACGGAGCGGTGGGGCAGTTCCCCCTCCTGCCCGGTGTCGAGCTCGAGGGCGACGATGCGCCCACCCGGCTCGGCCGGCTGACGTGGCGGGCGGCGCTCGAGGTCACCGGCGCGGCGGGCTTCCCCGCGATCGAGGCCGCCGGCAACGTGCTGCGCCCATCGAGCACGCTCAAGCTCTCTCTGCGGACCCCGCCGACCGCCGATGCCCTCGCGGTGGCAGAGGCGCTCCGGGCCGCACTGACGAGCGATCCCCCGTCGGGTGCCGACGTCTCCGTCCGCATCGAGCAGGCGTCGTCGGGCTGGGACGCACCCGAGCTCCCCGCCTGGCTCACGACGGCCATCGGTGACGCGTCGCGCGGCTGTTTCGGCAAGGCGCCGCGCTCGTTCGGCTTGGGCGGGTCGATCCCGTTCGTGACATCGCTCGCCCACCGCTACCCGGCGGCTCAGTTCGTCACGACCGGCGTGCTCGGCCCCGGGTCGAACGCGCACGTTCCCGACGAGTGCCTCCACATCCCGGCGGCCAAGGCGGTGACGTCGTGCACGGCCCACCTCCTCGCCGCCCTCGCGGCACATGGTCGCGGCGCGGCGCGGCCCTGAGGGCCGCGCTCCCTACGGCCGGGTCGGGCCTTCTCCCGCGCCCGTCCGCTCGAGCGCCGAGATGATCTCGGCGAGGTCGCCCTCGTCAAGGATGAGGTTCGCGGCCGCGAACCAGCCGTCGACCTGGGAAGGGCTACGAGCCCCGACGATGGCACCGGAGACTCCCGGCGTCGCGAGCGTCCAGGCGACAGCGACCGCCCCGACGGAGGTGCGGTGGCGCGCGGCGATCGGCTGCAACGCCTCGGCGAGGGCGAGATTCCTTTCCAGCTCCGCGCCGGAGAAGTCCGGGCTGCTGCGACGCCAGTCATCGGGGGCGAGCGCCGCGGCGCGCGCCGCGCTGAACGCGCCGGAGAGCAGCCCCGACTGCATCGGGCTGTAGACGATGACACCGGTCCCGTGCGCGGCGCACCAGGGAATGACATCCGCCCCGGCCCGCCGCTTGATGAGCGAGTACGGCGGCTGGACCGAATCGACGTGCCCCAGCACCTCGGCCTGCTCGAGGAGCGCGACCGGGTGGTTCGAAAGCCCTGCCGCGGCGATGAGGCCTCTGTCGCGCAGCTCAGAGAAGACCTCCCAGTACTCCTCGAGCGGGGTTCCGTCCTCCGCCGGCCAGTGCATCTGGTAGAGGTCGATGCACTCGACCCGGAGACGGCGCAAGCTCGCCTCGACCTCCCGGCGCACGCTCGCCGGGTCGCCGATGTGGCGCGGCCGGGCCATCGGGTCGCGGGGATCCGACACCGTGCCGCACTTCGTGAAGACGAACGGCCGGTCGGCGGGCGCGAAGCCCCCAAGGGCCGCGGCGACGATCTCCTCGCTGTGGCCGAGGCCGTAGGCCGCGGCGGTGTCGATCCAGTTGACGCCGAGCTCGACAGCGTGGCGGATCGCGGCGATCGACGCGGCGTCGTCCTGGGGACCCCAACCGAAGCTCCACCCTCCGCCGCCGGCGGCCCACGCGCCGAACCCGACCTGGGTGATCTCCATGCCCGTGCTGCCCAATGCTCGTGTCGGAAGCACCGCCGTCACCTCTCCTTCTTTGGGTTTGTCGCGCCGACGCTACGACGTGCGCCGGCGGCCGTCAGCCGGAGCGGTTCGGCCCCGCTCGCCGCACCGTCATCTGCAAGATGACCCGGTGGTCCTTCGCCATCGTCGCCCGGTAGTCGTCCCAGTCGGGGTGTTCGCCCGAAATCCGCCGGTAGTAGTCGACGAGATCCTCCAGGGCGTCCGGCATCGAAACCACCGCGACATCCCCCTCGACCTGCACCCACTCGCCGAAGAACCGGTCGCTAAAGACGCAGAGCGAGGCATGCGGCGTCCGGCGCACGTTGATCGTCTTCATCGCCGTCTCCCGCGAACTCACGACGACGTGCCCGTCGCCGTCGACTCCGGCGGTGACCGGGGAGAGCTGGACCTTGCCGTCGGACCTGGTCGTCGCGAGCAC
>PLPK01000031.1 GCA_003159795.1 Acidimicrobiaceae bacterium
TTCTCAGCCCCTTCCAACGCGCAGGCCATTGCCCCGACGGGACTGACTGTGCTGCATGCGAGCGCGAGCCCACCACTTCCGGCACACTCACTCGCCCTCGGCCCGCTGTCCTCCTCGGTGGATATTCACGTTGACGTCACGCTGAAGCTCCCGGACCCGTCGGCCGTGACGTCTTTCATCGCGTCGTTGTCCAACCGGAACTCTCCGAACTTCCACCANNAGTTCGGTCAGCTCTTCGGGCCGTCGCTGTCGGAGGTGGCAGCAGTCGACGCGGTGCTCCGCGCCGACGGACTCCACCCTGGGCGGGTGACATCGGACCGGCTCTCAATCCCGGTGACCGGCCCGGCCCCGGTGATCGATCGCGCCTTCCACGTGAGTCTCGCGAGCTACCGGCTGCCAGGCGGGCGTACTGCCTTCACGACCCTGTCACCGCCGAGCATCTCGGCCGCTGTGGCACCGGATGTCGAAGGAGTCGTCGGCCTCAGCGATCTCTTTCTGGCCCAGAGCCTGGCTGTCCGCTCCGGGGGAGCGGGTGAGCTCCACCCGTCCGGGAAACTCCTCGTTCACCCAGCGACGGCAGGAGGGACACCTTGCGCGGCGGCCTCGGGCGTCACCGAGGATGGAAGCTATACGGCGGACCAGTTGGCGTCCTATTACGGCATGACGCCGCTGTACTCCCTTGACGACCTTGGCCAGGGTGTGAAAGTCGCGTTGGCGGAGTTCGAACCGGACTCGGCGAGCAATATCAGCGCCTACGCGAAGTGCTACGGCATACTCAGCCCGACCGTCAACTACGTGCCGGTCGACCAGGTGAGCGCGGACACGACCGACCCCGGTACCGATCCCGAGGCGGCGCTCGACATCGAGGACGTCATGGGGCTCGCGCCCGACGCCACGATCGACGTCTACCAGGCGCCAACCCCCGAAGAGACGAGCGTCTACGACGTCGACCAGGCGATCGTGGACGCCGATGCGGACCAGGTGGTTTCCACCTCCTGGGGCCTGTGCGAAATCGACACGTACCTCGGCGACTCGAGTTTCATGGGCTCCGAGCAGGACCTCTTCTACGTGACTGCCACACAGGATCAGACCGTGTTCGCCTCCGCGGGGGACAATGGATCGACCGACTGCTATGGCGACAAGGACACGCTCTACGGCAGCTACCGCTCGGTTGACGACCCGGCGAGCCAGCCGTACGTGGTCGGCGTCGGGGGCACCTCGATCGGCCGGACCTCCGAGACGGTCTGGAATAACTCGAGCATCTCGGACGGCGCGGGCGGCGGCGGCCTGTCGGACCAATGGTGCATGCCCTCCTACCAAGATCAGCTGGGAATACCTGGACTGATCAGCGCTGACTCGGAAACGGAACCGACCGACTGCGGCACGACCGACCCGTATGTGCGCGAGGTCCCCGACGTCTCTGCTGACGCCAACCCGATGACGGGTTACGCGATTTACTACACGGGGGGCACTTTCGGCGGCTGGGGACCGATCGGGGGTACGAGTGCCGCCGCCCCGCTGTGGGCCGCGGCCGCCGCTCTTATCGACTCGTCCCCGTTCTGCGCGGCCTACGGCTCCGGCGATGCCGGGGTGCAGCCCGTGGGTCTTTACTACATCATGGGCAATTGGCCCTCGGGCTACTACGGTCTCGCCTTAAAGGACATCACGGCGGGCAACAACGACTACACACCAGACGGCTATTCGGGAGGTCTCTACCCGGCGACGGCCGGCTACGACATGGCCAGCGGGCTCGGATCTCCCCATATTGCCTATGCCGGCAACTTCTATCCCGGCCTGGCCGCTCAGATGTGCTTCTACTACAACACGGAGCCGAACTTCGGCATGCCGAGCATCACCGGTGTCTCGCCGGATGATGGGCTGAGCAGCGTCGCAACACCGGTGACCATCACGGGATCGAATTTCCTCCCGATCGCAGGAGCGGACCAGGTTGAAGTGGGTGCGAACTCGGTCACCGTTTCCTGCACCACCACGACCAGCTGCACCGGAACTCTGCCCGCGACAAAGTCCGGGACGGACCACCTCGTGATGTCGGTCCAGGACATGGCGCTCAGCTCGAAGACTGCGGCTGACCAATTCACATTCGTGCAGGCCACCTCCACGACCGCGATCACCTCGGTCACGTCGAGCCCGGTCGTCGGCCAGCCGGTCTCCGTTCGCGTAAAGGTCACCGGGCAGAGCACCTCCTCGGGATCGCTGGCCCCGAGCGGGAACGTCACCGTCAGCGACGGCACCCGGAGCTGTAACGCGGCGCTCAGCGGCTCGAACGGGATCGCGACCGGCTCCTGCTCGATCGCCGAGCAAGTCCCGGGCAAGTACTCGCTCACCGCCAGCTATCCGGTCAACTCCTACTTCGCCGCCAGTGCAACGTCCGGCTCCACCTCGCTCACGGTCGGCAAGGCCACCTCGACAACGGCCCTCAAGCTCTCGTCCGTCAAGATCACCTACGGCGACGAGCAGCTCGAACACCTCTCGGTCACCATCTCGCCGCAGTACTCCGGTTCGAAGCCGACCGGGACGGTGAAGGTGGCACAGTCCACGACGACGCTGTGCATGATCACGCTCTCGTCTGGCAAGGGATCGTGCGCGTTGTCCGCCAAGAAGCTCCAGGCGGGTACCTACCGCCTCGTCGCCACCTACGGCGGCAGCACGAACTTCAAGGGCTCGACTTCGGCCAAGGAGACCCTCACCGTCGTCAAGTGACGAGCTGCTGCCGTGTCGGTTCGGTGTTCGCGTGTGCGGACCAGGCGTGGGCTCCTCTTCCGGGCGCGTCGACACCAAGGAGAACGTGATGAGCGCGCCGCAGACGGAAGGACGGGGAATGGGTGACCCCGAGGCCAGGCAGGTCGACGCCGCGAACTCGTCCGGGCGTACGCCGGTCGTCTTCATCCACGGGCTCTGGGCCCTGCCGAACAACTGGAAACTCTGGGTCAAGCCCTTCGAGGAGGCTGGCTACGCCGTGCTAACTCCGGGATGGCCGGATGACCCGGCGACCGTGGCGGAAGCCAGGGCTCATCCCGAGGTCTTCGCGCGCAAGACCGTGGCGCAGATGGCCGACCATCTTGCCGGGATCGTCGGTCGACTGGAGAAGAAGCCCGTCATTGTCGGCCACTCGTTCGGAGGCATGTTGACCCAGGTCCTCGCCGGGCGCGGGATGGCGGCGGTGTCAATCGCGATCAGCGCGGCCCCCTTCCGCGGCGTGTTGCCGATGCCGGCGTCGCTCGTGCGTGCGGTGTTCCCCGTGCTGCGAAACCCTGCCAACCGAGACCGCTCCACGTCGCTCACCTACAAGCAGTTCCGGTACGCCGTGGCCAACACCACGAGCGAGCAAGAGGCCAGGCAGCTGTACGAGACCTATGCCGTGCCGGCCGGTGGCAAGGCGTTGTTCCAGTCGGCTCTCGCCAACATCAACCCCTGGACCGAGGTGAAGGTCGACACCAGGAACCCCGCGCGGGGGCCGCTGCTGCTCATCGCGGGGGAGAAGGACCGTTTCATCCCGCCGGCTATCACGTGGTCGGAGTACCGCCGCCAGCGGCGCAACGGTGCGCTGACCGAGATGGCACAGATCCCGGACCGCGGGCATTCGCTCACGATCGACAGCGGCTGGCAGGAAGTGGCCGAGNNGTCGCGGGCGCACCGCCGGGGACCGTTGCCGGGCGGGCGCTCCGTGTGGGCTATCGCGGACCGCGCCCCGTCGATGGAGATGACTTCCAGCCCGGTTCCGATCCTCAGCGAGCATCCTGACCCGATCGCAGGTGAGACGATCGATGCCGGGAAGCATCCCGCGTACCCGGCGTCCGAGTGCGGGCCTTGGGCCACGACGCCGAAGGAGGTCCGAGCCTGGGCGGCGGAAAATACGCGGGTGTCCGCCGGCTCGTTTCCAACCGAGCGTGGTTCGCAGTGTGGAGAACTAGTCAGGTTTGAGGCATGAATTAAGCTGTATGTAAACCGGATGAGAGGACCCCCGTGGCGGTGAGATCGAAAGCCGTGGTCCGGGATCTGCGGCGGGTCAATCGAAGCGCCCTGCTGCGGTTGCTGTTCATGGACGGCCCGCTCAACCGGGTCGGTCTCGGTCGGCTGACCGGCCTGTCCAGCGCCAGCGTGACGACCTTGACGTCCGCGCTTCTCGAAGAGGGCCTCATCGTCGAGGCGGGCCAGGAGCAGTCTGACGGAGGGCGCCCCCGGGTCATGCTCCAGGTCAATCCGGAGTTCGGTGCCGTGATCGGCGTGGAAATCGGTGAGACCGGCATCCGGATCGAGGGATTCGACCTGAGGCTGCGGGTCGCGGGGGTTGCCGAGGTGGGCCTGCATCCCCAGCACCACGAGGCCGACACGGCGATCGAAGAGATCGTGCGGGCGATCGAGAAGCTCGGTTCGCAGTTCGGTAGCGAAGGACGTCGCTTGCTTGGCGTCGGGATCGCCGTCCCGGGGATGGTCGAACATCACGCCGACGACGCGCTCGTCCATGCACCGAGCATCGGTTGGCACGGCGTGGCCCTCGAACGTCGGATGCGCGAACGGATAGGTGTTCCGGTGTTCGCGGAGAACGGAGCGAAAGTCCTGGGCCAGGCGGAGATGTGGCTCGGCTCGGGTCGCGGATCCCAGGACGCCGTCGTAACCCTTTGGGGGACCGGAGTGGGGGCCGCCATCTTCACGAACGGGGCCCTGTACCGCGGCGCGACCTCGAGCGCGGGGGAGTGGGGCCATACGTGCATCGTCGTCGGTGGACGGCGATGCCGTTGTGGAAGCCAGGGATGCCTTGAGGCATATATCGGGGCGGAAGGTCTGCTCGCGGCGTGGCGTCAATCGGACCCTGCGGTCCCGGCGAGCGATGCCGACGAGGAAGACTGGGCGGACCGCCTGCTCGACGCGGCGGCGACGAGCGAATCCGCGGCGCGAACGTTGGATGACGCGGCGACCTACTTCGGTGTGGCCGCTGCCAACCTCGCCAATCTGTTCAACCCCGAACTCATCGTGATCGGTGGCTGGCTCGGCCTGAAGTTCGGTCCGAGCCTGCTGGGACGCATCAGGGAGGTCGTCCGAGAGCAGGCCCTCGAGTACACAGCGAGCCAGGTGCGCATCGAAATCGGCCTCATCGGCACCGATGCAGTGGCGATGGGTGCCTCTACGCTTGTCATCGACACCCTGCTGGCCAACGGCGGTGTCCTTCCCGCGAACGGGGACGCCGCGTTGCAACGGTCGACGCTCGCTTAACCCCTCACGGAGTTGCGATGCTCCTGGTGCGGGCGAGCTCCCCGTACCAGCGGCCGCTGTCCTTCACGATCCGTTCTCCGGTCCTGAAGTCGACGTAGACGATTCCGAAGCGCAACGAGTACCCCCGCGCCCATTCGAAGTTGTCGAGCAACGACCAGACGAAGTAGCCCTGCACCGGCACGCCATCATCCCGCGCCCGGAGGACCGCCTCGACGTGGCTCTGGAGGTACGCGGTCCGCTCGGGGTCGTGGACCGCCCCGTTGCTGAGGTGGTCGTCGAAAGCGGCACCGCTCTCGGTGACGAACAGAGTGGGGAGCTTGTAGCGCCGGTGGACCTCGCTGAGAATGGCGTGCAATCCCTCGGGGCGGATAATCCAGTTCATCGCGGTGCGCGGCGCTTCTGGTTCCTTCTCCGCCCCGAACCCGATCCACTGGCCCGGATCGTGGTGCACGAGGTAGCCGGTGTAGTAGTTGATCCCGACGAAGTCGGGTGGCACCCGCAGGCCCTCCATGTCGTTCTCGTAGCCGCGGGGAAGGTACGGGCTCAACTTGGGTTCGAGTTCGGCCGGGTAGCTCCCGTAGACGAGCGGGTCGAGGAAGAGGGGGAAGTTGTGCCAGGCGTGCGCCACCGCCGCGGCGGACACGTCGTCTTCTGACTGGCTCGCCGGCCACACCGCGGCGTTGTGCAGCGCGATCCCGACAGAGGCCTGCGGCCGTGACGCCTTGAGCGCGTACCACGCGGCGACGTGCGCGCGCAGCTGATTGTGGATCGCGTGCCCCGTCGCGTAGATGTTGCGAATGCCCGGCGCGTGTGCCCCGACGAGGTGCCCTTGCTCGGCGACGACAAACGGCTCGTTGAGCGTCGTCCACGACCGCACGCGGTCGCCCAGCTTCTCGGCGACGAGCGCCGCATAGTCACCGAACCAGCCGGCGCTGTCGCGATTGGACCACCCGCCGCGTCGCTGGAGCGCCGCCGGCAGATCCCAGTGGTAGAGGGTGACGAACGGCTCAATGCCGGCCGCGGTCAACTCATCGAGCAATCGGTCGTAGAAGGCGAGTCCGGCCGGGTTCACCCTGCCGGTTCCTTCGGGCAGGATCCGGGGCCAGCGGATCGAGAAACGGTAAGCCCCGAGCCCCATGTCGCGCATCAATCGGACGTCCTCCGCGAAACGGTGGTAGTGGTCGCAGGCGACGTCGCCGGTGTCCCCGGCATGGGTGTTACCGGGGGTGTGGGAGAACTCATGCCAGATGCACCGTCCGGCGCCATCGGCGAGTGGCGATCCCTCGATCTGGTAGGCAGCCGTCGCGGCACCCCAGTAGAAGGTGGCAGCCGGGTCCGCGGGGGAAGGTTTCATGGGAGCCTCCTTGTTGCGAAGGGGTGCGGGGCTGCCGTCATCGGCCGACCGCTAGACGGCAACTCGGAGTGAACGTGCATCGGGGCCTCACTCATAGAGCACACAGCGCACGCGGTGGGCGGTCCCCACCTCGCGCCAGTCCGGGAGTGCCTGGTCGCACTCGTCCTTGAAGAAGGGACAGCGAGGGGCAAACGGACAGCCCGGTGGCAGCGTCGTCAGGTCGGGAGGGTCCCCGTGGCCCTCGAAGCGGGTCCCCTGGCCGAGCTCGCTCTCCGGATCGGGAGCGGCCTCCCGTAAAAGCTGCGTGTACGGGTGACGTGGTTCCCCCATCACCTCCGAGGAGGGCCCGATCTCGAGGATGCTCCCCGCGTACATAATCGCGATGCGGTCGCTCACGTAGCGGGCGCCGCCGAGGTCGTGGGTGATGAAGACGAGGGAGAGCGACCGGCTGCGCTGCAGGTCCAGGAGCAGGTTCATCATCGTGAGGCGGATCGACACGTCGAGCATCGAGGTCGGTTCATCGGCGAGGATGAGGCTCGGACGCGCCGCCAGCGCCCGCGCGATGCCGACCCGTTGGCGCTGGCCGCCGGAGAGTTCGTGGGGGTAACGGCGGAGGAAGTCGGCACCCGGCACGAGGCCGACCTGGTCGAGGAGCTGCTCCACCTCAGCCTGCACTGCCCTGCGGGGGACGATCCGGAACGAGCGGAGCGGTCGGGCCACGCTGTAGCGGATGGAGTGAAAGGGATCGAGCGACGAGTACGGGTCCTGGAAGATCATCTGAACCTGCCGGCGGTGTTCGCGGAGGCGGCGCGCGTTGAGATGACGGGGGAGCGCCTGGCCCGCCACCAGGATCTCGCCAGCCGTCGGGCGCTCGAGACGGGAGACGGTCTGGGCAAAGGTGGTTTTCCCGGAACCAGATTCGCCGACGAGTGCGAGGACTTCGCCTCGCTCGACGGTGAGGTTGACGTCGCTCAGCGCCCGCACGATCTTGCGCCGCCCGACCCGGCCGACCGTGTAGTGCTTCGTCAGGCCGCGCACCTCGAGGACATGGCGATCTCCGCCGTCACCTGTCTTCGCCGGGACGCCAGGAATGCTAGGCACTGTTCCCCCTCTCTGGACTGAGGAGGTGACAGACGACGCGGTGGTCCTCGCTCGCCCGCACCTCGGGCGGAGCGACCGCCTCGCAAACGCCGGCGATCACGTTCGGACAGCGGGGAGCGAAGGAGCACCCCGGCCACAGGTGGCGCAGATCGGGCGGTTGCCCGGAGATGCCGCTCAAACGGACGCGGGGACCGCCGAGCGGGGGGAAGGCGCTCATCAGGGCCTTCGTATACGGGTGTTCTGGCCTTTCGTAGAGTTGCCGCGACGGGGCTTCCTCGACGATGGCGCCGGCGTACATGATCGCGATGCGATCCGCGATCTCGACGAGGAGCGAGAGGTCGTGGGTGATGAAGACGATGCCGAAGCCCAGCTCATGCCGCAGGTCGTCGAGGGACTGCAGGATCGAACGCTGCACAACGACATCGAGTGCGGTCGTCGGCTCGTCCAAGAAAAGCAGCTTCGGTCGCAGGACGATTGCCAACGCGATGACCGCGCGCTGACGCATCCCACCTGAAAGCTGATGGGGGTAGGCATCGAAGAAGCGCCGTGGGATCTTGACGAGGTCGAAGGTCTCCTCGGCCCGCTGGCGCGCCTCGTCCGACGAGCGGACCCCGTGAGCAGCCATGGCGTCGTAGAACTGGGCGCTGATGCGCATTACCGGGTTGAGAACGTTCATCGAGGCCTGGAAGACCATCGAGATCTCGGCGAGGTGGAGCCGCCGGAGGTCCTCTTTGGACAGCGCGGTCAGATCCGTCCCGTCAAAGCGCACCGACCCGGAGAGCACGCGTCCTGGTGGGTCGAGAAGCCCGGCGGCGGCGAGGGCGACGGTCGTCTTGCCGCATCCCGACTCACCGGCAATGCCGAGGATCTCGCCTGCCTCGACGGCCAGGCTCACGCCGCGGACGGCAATGACCGAGGGGGGAAGACGCCATCCGTAGCCGATGGTGAGGTTGGAGATCTCGAGAAGCGACGGCATTTCAGCCCCTCCTCAAGCGAGGGTTGGCGATCTCGTCGACCGCAAAGTTGAGCAGTCCCAAGGCGGTGCCGAGAAGCGCCAGGCACAAGCCCGGCACGAGCAGCCATACCCATTCACCCAAGAGCATGGCGTCGCCCTCAGTGGCCCAGTAGAGCATCGTCCCCCAGGTGACGTCGTTGATGTTGCCGAGCCCGATGAACTCGAGGCCGGCCTCGGCGAGCACCGCGAAGAGGGCCGCCCCGAAGAAGTTCGAGACCATGATCCCGAGCATGTTCGGCACGATGTGCGCGAGAACGATGTGCCAACGGCTCTCACCGGAAATGCGGGATGCCTGGACGAACGGACGGTCCCGTAGGGCAATGGCCTGCGCGCGGAGGACCTTCGCTCCCCACGCCCAACCCGTGATGACGATCACCCCGATCAAGACGAAGAGGCTCCCGCCCTGTAGGTAGGCGGCGAGGATGATGAGCAGGGGGAGTGATGGCAGGACGAGGAAGACGTTCGTCACCGCGGATGCCAGCGTGTCGAAAGGGCCGCCGGCGTAACCGGCGAAGACGCCCATCATGAGCTGGATGAGGCTGATCAGGCTGCCGCAGATGAGGGCGACAAACAGACTCGCGCGTGCGCCCCAGATCAGCTGGGAGAAGATGTCCTGACCGTTCACCGTCGTGCCGAAGAAGTGGTGCATGCTCGGTGGCAGGTTGGGCGTGAACTGGATGGACGTCGGCGAGTAAGGGACGATGAACGGCGCCAGGATTGCGACGAGAACGAAGAAGACGAGAATCATCGCGCCAACGACGGCGCGGCGGTTGTGGACGAAATCGCGCCAGCTCATTTGCCTGCCTCCAGCCGGACGCGAGGATCGAGGAAGACATAGAAGATGTCGGCGAGGAAGGTCGCGAGAAGCAGGGCGACAGTGAACATGAGGAAGATCCCCTGCATCAGCGGGTAGTCCTCGTTTTCCACCGCTTGCAGGAGCAGGTACCCGATGCCGGGGTACGAGAAGACGATCTCGATGAAGACCTGGCCCCCGACGACGATCCCGAGGGCCATTGCGAGCTGGGCGAACACCGGCAGGACGGCGTTGCGCGCCGCGTAGTGATACATGACGGTGCGGTCGCGCAGACCCTTCGCCCGTGCGAACTTGACGTAGTCGTCGCCGAGCACGGTGAGCATGTTGTTGCGCATCACCAGGATCCACATTCCCATCGAGATGAACGTCAGCGTGATCGCCGGCAAGGCGGCATGCTGAATGAGATCGCCCAACCCCGACCATGACGCGATCCCTTGTCCAGGACTGATGCCGTTGCCGATCGGGAACCATCCCAACCGGAAAGCGATGAAGTAGAGGAGGATGAGCGCGATCCAGAACGACGGCAGGGCGCCAAGCATCAGGCCGAACGGAACGAGTCCGGAGTCGACGACAGAGGCGCGCTTCCATCCCGCCGTGCCGCGCCGCCACGCCGCCACCACCCCCAGCGTCGTTCCGAGGAGGAAAGCGAGGATCGTCGCGAAACCGACCAAACCGAGCGTCCACGGCAGCGCTCCGCCGATCAGCGTACGCACGGACTCCGGGAAGTAGGAAAAGGAGACGCCGAGGTTGCCAGTTGCGGTGTGCCCGAGGTAGTTCAAGTACTGGCCGAACTCACCCGTGCGCGTGTTCAGCCCGAAGGCGAGCTCCATCGAGTGGATCGCCGTCGGGCTCACCTTGCCCTGATAACGGGCGAACATCGTCTCAACCGGGTTTCCCGGCATGAGTCGCGGTAAGGCGAAGTTAACTGTCACCGCCGCCCACAGGGTCACCAGAAGGACCCCAAAGCGCCTCAGCAGATACCGCACGGGAAAACCTTTCCTGATTGCTGCCGGACAGCCAAGGAGCGACCCGCCCTGGCGGCGGGCCGCTCCTTGGTGACTCCGCGTACCCCGTCCCGGTGAGTACCTAGCACCGAGACGGGCCGCGGTTAGGAGGCGTGCACGTGCAAGTAGACGAGCATCGCACCTTCCTGGTCAGAAGCACTCCCGTCGTTGTAGGGGTTCGTCGCGCTCGGGAACCCCGTGAACGTGCGGGTCTGATAGTCGAGCCAGTTCCCCCGTCCGGTAAGCGCCAGCACCGGCACGTCCTTCAACACGACCTTCTCGATCGCCAGCATGTCGGCCTTCTGCACGGTCAGACTGCTCGACGAGGAGTAGCTCTTCAACGCGTTCGTGATCACGCCGCTCCTGAAACGCTCCCAGTTCGTGTTGGCGACCTTGCCAATCGGCACGTCATCCTTTGCCGAGAACATGTAGGAGAACTGGTAGTAAGGAGTCGGCCCGTTCCCGTTGCCCCAACAAAGCAGGAAGTCGAAGTACCCCCTGGAGGCATCGTTCGCATACGTCGAGTACGGCTCCTGGATCGGCGTTGCGCTGATGCCGATCGGCTTCAGCTCGGCCGCGATGTTGTCAATCTGCGAGATGTAGTCGGTCCAGCCAGGACCACCGCTGAGGATGGTGAGGGCTGGGAATACGTGTCCCGAAGGGGACTCGAGCTGGCAGCTCTTCGGACACGTTCCCTTCCACTTGTACCCCGCCGCCTTCAGGGTCGCGATCGCGGCCTTGTCACTGAAGGTCCACTCGAGGCTCGCAAGCGATTTCGGGACCCACCCCGACACCTGCGCCGGTATGACGTCCGCCTCCATTCCGCCAGTCGCCGCCGCAAGCGTCCCGAAGTAGGCGCGCTTAGCGAGGAGTGTCGGGTTCATAGCCTCGGCGACCGCCTTGCGGAAGGGCACCTGGCTGAACGGCGGCTTGGCGGTGTTGAAGTACAGGTAGTTCATGTTGGTTTGCGGCCAGAAGTAGTCGTTGTACTTCGATTTGGCGGAGTAGGTCTTCGCCGGGTCGCTGATGGCGTCGTACGACATATCGATGGTGCCGTTCTCCAGTTCGAGTTCGGCAGTCGTGTTGGAGTCGACCGAGCTGAACACCACCTCGTTGATGGACGGAGCGGCCCCCCAGTACTGCGCGTTCTTCGCGTAGACGATTGAAGTCGTCGAGAAGGACGAGAGCGTGAATGGGCCGGTGCCAACCGGGCTCGTGTTGGTGTAGGTCGACGGGCTCGTGATGGTGTGCCAGATGGAATAGGGCAGGATGTCCGACGGAGATCCATCGGTCCCGTACAGGATCGCGAGCGCCGCCGGCGTATCGGGCTTCTTGAAGAGGAACGTGACGGTTGTCGCATTGTTCGCGATCACTGATACGAGCGGATTCGTCGTCCAGATACCGTTGACGTCCATAGTGGGATACGTCTTCATGTAGTTGAAGGTGAACGCTACGTCCGCCGCAGTGAACGCGTCGCCGTTACTCCATTTCACCCCGCTACGGGTCGTGACGACCAGCTTCAGGTTGTTGTCCGTCCACTTGTAGGACTTAGCCAGGAGTGGTGTCTGCACCCCCGTCGCGCCATTGATGTAGTAGAGCGACTGGTAGATGCAGCTCTTGGTCCCCGGGGCGTTGGCGCCCGACGGAGCGTACGGGTTGAAATTGTCGGGCATCGTGCCCCAAGGTTGGGCGACAATGAACGTCCCACTGGTAGTTCTTGGTTTCACCGTTTGGGCGTTGCTTGCCGCGCTGGGCAGGAAGACCAGCGCCATCGATAGACCGACGGCGGTGGCGAGAACCCCGATCAGCTGGTTCCTTAGCTTTCCGTGCATACGGCTGTCCCTCCTCGTGAGGTGCGTTTCGAGGGCTCCTGCTCGCAGGATGGCCGCCCGCCCTCGATCCTCGGCCAGCCTTCTCTCGGACGTTAGCTTATATCGCAAGATAAGTCTATCGTGAGGAGAGCACCGTTCCCACTAGGGCCAAAAGTCCTGATTTCGTGTCTTGGAAGGGAGCGGAGCGGTCCGTGGATCTCGGCTCGCGGGGGTGCGGCGAGACGCGACAAGGCAGCACGGGGATCCAAACATCGTCGCCGACCAGGTGCGGGAGGTGCGAGAGTGCTTCGGGATCACTCGTGTATGCCTCGTGGGCGACCGGGGGATGCTGACCAGGGCGCGCCTACGCGAGGACGTCGTGCCGACGAAGCTCGACTACCTGACAGCGCCTCGCGCTGTAGAGCCTGGCGCTACTTCTCGGGCCTGGTCGCGAATGTCCCGGTCAGCGTGTCCGTGTGCATCGGGCGGATGGCGGAGCGTGCGCTCACCTTGTAGGTCGTGAAGAGCAGGCCGTAGCGGGTGGTGACCGCCTTGCCGAGCTCGACGACGACCCGATACGAGTAGAGCTTGCCAGCGGCGCACGACGGCGTGCAGTCGTTCTCGACCAGCGTTCCGTGACCGGTGGCCCCACGCGCGGTCCAGCTCGACCAGGACAGCTTGTCGACGTAGGAGTTGTAATCGGCGCAGGTGAGGACGATCTTCGTTGGCCGCCGCTGGGGGGTGCCCACGCAGGGGATGATTCCGGGCGTACCTCTGCTCGCAACGGCGACACCCTTGAGCACGTGCTGCGAGTCTCGACCCCGCAGTGCATTCACGTCATATGACTTGGCGGAATACGCCTTGTCAGCTATCTTCGCGGCACCAGCCAACGGCCCGATCGCCAGGGTCGCCGTCATCGTGCCGACGGCGATGAGAGCCGCTGCCGCGATCCACCATTTGCCCTCTCGAAGCTGCATCGCTGTCCGTTCCCGTTTCACGTGGCGGCTAGGTTCCCGAGTACTCCGCCCGAGCCGCTCGCGGGGGAAGATCGGGCCAGCGTACCGAGGCTGAGCTGTAAATACGTCGCACGTGGGTAGATGGGACTCGCGACCTTAGACAAGGACAATAGAGATCCACTTCGAGAAGATCATCGACGACGGGGGAGCGCGCGCCTGGCGCATCGCCGCCGCCCTCCCCGTCGCGATCGACCACCCAGGCCTCCGCGTCGACCCGGTGGAGGAGAGCGTGGCTCTGCTTCCGGACGGTCCGCCAGCCGACGGCGAGACCAACGCGACGCTCCCTTTGGCGGATATCCGCGGGGAGTTCTTCATCAGGCCCTCGGCGTGCGTTCCGAACTCGGGGAGATTCGCAACGCAATGACACTCACGACGATCACCGCGATGCAACGAAAGAACTCGACATGGCCACCTCAGCGTGGAGCCCGAGCGGTGGCCCGATCCCATTCCAAGATTGCTTACCACCGAGGCTCGCTCGTCGACCCCAAGCCTCGGCGTCATCGGCTCGGTGCGCTCGTCAAGACGGCGAACCTTCGGCAGCCGGAGGCGGAACTGCCCGGTGTGCAGACAGTGCAGACGTGCAACGCGGCCGGCAACTCCGACATCGCCCCGATCAACCGTTCGCGCAGTGGCACCTGGAGATCTGAGCGGTCGGGTGCGGTTGCCTGGCTGTTGGGGGGAACGCCGATAAGGTTCGTTATGTAAGATTCAGGGATGTCGCATGGCAGAACTGCGACAAGACGCAGTCGCAGTCCCCTATCCGGCACAGCCGGGGCGTGCGGTCACATGCTCAGGGGTTGAGGCTCCGACGCACGGCAGGATTGCTGCGCGGCTGAGGCCTGCGGCGCTGCCGACCCAGGCGTTGCCAGCCCGCGCGTGTCAGGCGTCGGTCATCCGCCCGTGGAGGTAGTCGTCGTAGGCGCCGAGGTCGAGCAACCCGTGGCCGGAGTACGAGAACAGGATCACCTTCTCCTCGCCCGACTCCTTTGCGGCCAGCGCCTCGTCGATGACCGCCCGGATGGCGTGGGCCGTCTCTGGGGCCGGGATCGTGCCCTGGGTGCGGGCGAACTGGACAGCGGCGTCGAAGACCTTGAGCTGTGGATAGGCGACGGCGCGCATCCGGCCATGCTGCACGAGATTGCTGATGATCGGCGCGGCACCGTGGTAGCGGAGTCCACCGGCGTGGATCGAAGACGGCATGAAGTCGTGCCCGAGCGTGTACATGGCGAGCAACGGCGTCAACCCGGCGGTGTCGCCGAAGTCGTAGTCGAAGGGCGCCTTCGTGAGGGTGGGACACGCGGTCGGTTCCACTGCGAGTAGCTCTACACCCGCGTCGGGCACGAAGGGCAAGGAGATCCCGCCGAGGTTCGACCCGCCGCCGCAGCAGCCGATGATGATGTCGGGCAGACGCTCCCCCGCGAGCTGCAGTTGCTCTTTCGCCTCGAGGCCGATCACCGTCTGGTGCAAGAGCACGTGGTTGAGCACCGAGCCGAGCGCGTAGTGCGAGCGCTCGTGCGTCACCACGTCGCGCACCGCGTCGCTGATTGCGGCCCCGAGCGAACCCGGGCTCGCGGGATCGTCGACCGGGGAGGGCTCGACGCTCGCGCCCCAGGTTTCGATCATCACCCGGCGGTACGGCTTCTGTTCGAACGAGGCGCGCACCATGTAGACCTTGCATTCGAGGCCGAACAGCGCGCAGGAGTAGGCCAGCGCGCTCCCCCACTGGCCCGCGCCGGTCTCCGTAGCGAGTCGCGCGGTTCCCTCGCCACGGTTGTAGAACGCCTGCGGTACGGCGGTGTTCGGCTTGTGGGAACCCGCCGGCGAAACCGACTCGTCCTTGTAGTAGATGCGCGCCGGCGTGCCGAGCGCTCTTTCCAGGCGTTCGGCGCGCACGAGCGGTGTGGGACGCCAGGAACGCAGAACGTCGAGGACTTCACCCGGGATGTCGACCCAGGGGTCGGTGGTGACCTCCTGACCGATGAGAGCCATGGGGAAGAGGGGTGCGAGATCGTCGGGACCGATCGGTTCGCGGGTCACCGGGTGCAATGGCGGCTGGAGTGGCGCCGGAAGGTGCGGCGTCACGTTGAACCATGCCGTAGGAATCCGATCTTCGGGAAGGACCCAGCGCATCGTCATGCTCCTCTGGTCGTCCGCTTCTGAGGCGATCCTCCCCTTGCCTTCTCCATGCCACGGGAGCAGGACTTGGGTGGGGTGCCCAGGTGCAAAACCCTGGCGATTGGGACTGTACCGGTTGACCGGCTGTTCGCGCCAGAGGCGTGGCGGTGGTGTCGAGACGGGCAGGTCGGGAGCATGGCGTGGCGCCGCCGTGCTTCAGCGCGGGAGAGCGCGGGGAGGTGTACGACACAGGCTCGAGGCGCGCCCGCAGTCCCGCCGGGATCGTCGTTGTCCGTGGCGGGCGTCACTGACGCGTGCCACGTTGAGTAACGGACGTAGTGTCTCGAGTGGTGGCACCCGAGACCTCGGCAATCGACGGTCGGCGATGCCCCATTTGCGGGGCAGGCACCAGGTCGGCTGGGACGTCTCGGGGTCGCGTCACCGGTCGCGACTTCCAATTGCGGCAGTGTCCGGGTTGCTGGTTCGCGTTTGTCGCCGATCCGGGGCTCGGCGTCGAGCATGTCTACAACGAGACCTACTTCGCAGGCTGCGGCCCTGACAGGTTCGTCGACTTCGCGGGCGAGTCTCGTGATCCGCGCGCGACGATCCGCCGGCACGAGTGGCTAGGGATCGAGCGGCGCGTCCGGTCCCTCGTCACCGTGACGGCCGAATCGACCTGGCTCGACTACGGGTCTGGTGTCGGTGGTCTCGTGGCGTTCCTGCGGGAGCGCGGGGTCCCGCGAGCGGACGGGTTCGAGCCGAGCCCGGCCGCGAAGGGCTTCATGCCGCCCGGCGTCGAGATGGTCTCGACCGATCGACTCGCGGATCTGCGTGGTCAGTTCGATGTCGTGACCGCGATCGAGGTGCTGGAGCACGTGCCGGATCCGGTGGCCGAGCTGGCGCTGATGCGCTCGCTGCTGCGCCCGGGTGGGTTGTTGTTCGTGACGACGGGCAACGCGAGACCGCACCGGAATCGCCTGTCGGCCTGGCGGTACGTGATGCCGGAGGTCCATATCTCGTTCTACGAGCCCGCGACGCTCGCGGGTGCGATGGAGCGAGCGGGGCTCCAGCCGACCTTCCCGGGTTACGGTCCGGGTTGGACGGAGATCGTCCGCTACCGGATCCTCAAGCGACTGCGCCTCCGCCGCAACAGCCCGCTCGATCGCCTCGTCCCGTGGCCGCTGGTGTGTCGCCTCGTCAATTGCCGGGTGGGTCTGGCAGCGCAGCCGGTGGGCTGGAACTCGCCGCCACCTGGCGCGTGATGGTGCCGCAGCCGATCTGCAGGGTCGCGCCGCGGGCATTCAGCAGCCTCGCCAACACGCCCACCGGCGGACCTGGCCGCCCGGCCGCTTCGCGTCTAAGGCTGCTTGCAGTGGGGGGTGGTCGTGCTGATTGTCGTCTCCAAGTTCGCGACCACATCGGAGCTCGTCCAACTCGATCCGTCGACGGCGGCCACTTCGTACCAGTAGTTCCCCGCCCCGAGGGTTGCGCTTGTGAACGTCGTGGTCTTCAGCCCGGTCCCCGACGGGGCGGCGCCAAAGCCGCTCGAGGCGGATGTTGTCGAGACCAGCACGTTGTAGGTCGAAGCGTGGGCAGGCGCGGTCCAGGAGACCTTGATGGTGTACCCCGTGGTCGACACACACGCCGCCGTGACTCCGGTGGGGGGAGGGGCGGCGGTCAGCGAAGCCGCCTCTCCCCCACTGCCGGCCTTCAAGGCGACGGACCACTTGGTTGCCGCCCCCCCGGCAGGTTGGACCTGGCCGAGGAGACCGAGGGTCAGCGCCAGGGTGGGGACAAGCCACCGGGCGGAGACTCTGCGTGCCACCGGATCCGCAACCTTTCAGTGCATCGTCAAACGGCTGATCGGAGTCTTACGACGTCCAGGAGTCCGTCGCCGGGCCCGTGGTCACCGTCGCCGCACCACCTGTCGCCGTGACGCCCGTGAGCGACGGCATCGAGAAGAACGTCCCCTCGCAGGCAACCGGGGCGGCCGCTGTCATGGTCGCGTCGTTCGTCAGCGTGACGCTCAGCGTGCCGTTGGCCGCGACGGTGAGCGCACTGCTGAGCGTGTGTGAGCTCCCGCTCGTGCCGGTCGCGAAATTCCAGGCCACGTCGCTCGTCGTGCTCGAGCAGCCGGACTGTGGTGTGCCGAGCGCCGCCGAGGTGAAGCCGGCCGCGTAGGACGTGTTCGCCGGCAGCTGCACGGCGGTGATGGTCACCGGGAAGGGGTTCGGGTTGGTGATCGTCGCCACGGCGTCACCCGTTCCGCCCGGGAACAGCAGATTCGACGGTGACGGGGTCGCCACGGCGGAGATGGTCAGGTTCGTGACGCTCGCCGACTGGCTCAGCGCATTCGAACCCGAACCGAGGCCGACGACCCAGCTCGTCGCGGCGTACGCCCCGCCACCGGCCAACAGCGCACCGATCGCGGCGGAGACGACGATGGATCGACGGGACCAGAACCTGGTCCGCTTGTGCAACTTCTGGGGTCTTGCTCTCATTCTCGAAGACAACTCGGTACCTCCGTGTTCGGCGACCGCCAGGGTCGCTGTGTACTACGGCACTTTCAGTTCCCAATTTCCCCTCTAGCCACAACAGACGCAGCTGGCACGACTGTCAATCCCGATTCAACTGCCTCCTATGCCACGCTTAACGACACACGGGACGCGACTTTGAGCGGTGGGACGCGGCAATTCGGGACGCGAGCTGGGAGATCACTTCACGTAGGGGTGCCCCCACATTGCGTGGACTCTGCTCAATGAGAGGAACCGTCGCATCGCCAATGGGCGCGCCGAAATTGCAGCGGCGGTGCGTGCCGGTCCGGACCTATCGGGCGGTCGGCCCGTCGTCGAGGAGGGCCGTCAGCGCGCCGGGGGCTGTCCGGCCTCGCCGCAGCATGTCGCGCGAGTGATCCGACGCGCAAAGGCCCGGCCCGAAACGGGCCGGGCCATTGCTTTGGCGGTGTCAGGCCACCGTTGGACGGCGGCGGTTCATACGGAACAACAAAAGCGCGCCGATGGCCAGGACGCCCAGGGCTGTCCCGACCGCCGGGTCGAACGGCGTGTCGACGCTGCCGAAGGGCACCTGCCACACGACTTGGTCCCCGTCACCGTCCCCGTCGTAGGCGGTGAGCGTCACCGTGTAGAGCTTGTTCTGCTGGAGCCCGGTCGCCGGGACGGTGAACGAAAGCTCCCACAGGCAGTCCGACGTCCCGAAGACACAGCCTGTGGGGTAGTTCGCCTGGTTCCCGGCGTTTGGCCCCGAACCCGCGTACTGCGGGTTGTAGGCGAACAGCCCGTTGGAGGGGATGTCCGTGACGGCCGTCGCCGTCACGGGGAGTGACTCGTCGACCCCCGGCCCCGTGAGGACGGCATCGACCGTGCTGCCGAGACCGTTCTCATCGAGGAAGTAGACGGTGGTCGTGGTGCCGATCGTCGGCGAGGTCGGCGTCGTGCCGGCGAATCCGAGCAGCGACTCACAGCCGTTCGTGAGCGTGCAGCCCGCGTTCGCCGAGAGAACGCCCGCCGACGTGGAGAGGCCGGCAGAGACCGCGAAGCCGAGGGCCGTCGCGAACAGTAGGACGGCCGCCCCCCCGATGATTCTCTTGCGTCGCCTTCTCATGTCATGTGCCAACCTTCAAATCTCGCCTGACCGCGCACCTCGTGCGCGGCCAGGCGACCGGGACCGATCGGAGTCAGCCCGAGGGACCTAAGAAGCGGTCGTGGCGGCGGCGCGCCGTACGCTGCGCCGGCGCTGCTGGTAGATGAGGGCCCCACCGAGGAGCAGCGCGACCGGGATCGCACCGATCGCGCCGATCGGGGTCGGCGGGCCGCAGGATCCCGCGCTCGGCGTGGTGACCCAGATGCCGGGCGAGTTGACACCCGAGTTGGCGCCGCCGGACTCAACAGTGAGGATCTGGTAGAAGTACTTCGTCGAGAGCGACGTCGTCGTGTCGTTGTACGTCGTGCCCGTGACGCCCTTCGCCAGCGTGATGACATCCACGGGATTGCCGCCGACGTCGGTGCCGCGATTGATCGTGTAGGTGACGTTCGGGGTAAGCGACGCCGTCCAGGTCAGCTTGACGCCGGAGCACGACGGGGTCGCCCCGAGGTTTGTCACCGGGTCGCAGGCTCCGGCGGAAGTCGCCGAGAAGGCGACCAGCGCGAAGGTTGCGAGCGTCGCGACCTTGAGGATCGCGTGCCTTCTGAGGTTCATGGTGGGACGTCCTTTTCTGTTGTCGAATCGTGCGTGCGAACTGGGAACTGCGGAGGTTGTCATGACGATTGCTCACCGTCGAGGAACCGGCGGAGCGGCGAGCGATCGGAGGCGGTCCCGTCGCTCGAGGCCGCGTCGAGCTCGGTGAGCACGATGGCGGCACGGCTCGAGCGCTCGGCGATGACCGGGTCCCACAAGAAGCGGTGCGACTCGAACGCCTCGGCCTCGCGCACCCGGGCAGCGAAGCCGCGATAGCGGGCCTGGGACTCCGTGGCCTCGAGGTCGACGAGGCTCCCCATCCGCAGGACCTGTGACATGTGGGCGCGCAGCAGGTCGAGTTTGGGCTCGACGAGACCGGCGATGTCGACATAGAGCGTCGGGTTGAACCCGATGGAGCTCGGCGACTCGAAGCAGAGCACCCGCGAAACGCGTCGGGCCGCGGCGAGAGCCGCCGCGGAGGTCGCCCGGTGGTCCTGGTGCGTGTCCTGCGGGGCGTGGGTGTAGACGACGTCCGGCGAGGTCGCGGCGATGACACGTTCGATGACGCGCACGGCGTCGCCGTCAGCGGACACGGAACCGTCCAGGAAGCCTCCCCACCGAAGGTCCGCGCCGAGCAGGCCGACGGCCTGTTCCTGCTCGCGGGTCCGCATCTCCGCGTCAGGTCCCTGCTCACCCGTCGTCATCACGAGGAGCGTCACGGCGTCGCCGGCGAGGCGGTGACGCAGGAGCGTCCCGCCGCACCCGAACTCGATGTCATCGGGATGAGCTCCGATTGCGAGAACTCTCATGTAAACGATGTCTCCTTGTCGTTGGGAAGTTCTGCCACCCTAGCGACGGTCGTCGTCACCGGTGACGTTGCCCAGGAGTCCGCGACGGGTTGTCCGCCATTTCCGCCAATGCGCACAGAAGGATTAAAGCAAATCAGCAGCGTGATGGCTAGCTCACGTAGCGTGACAATTTGGCCCATGATTGCTGGGTAGGAAACATCACTTAGCGCGCGAGGGTAGCCGCTCATTGTGAACATCGGCAGGAGAGCCGCCGAGCGCGAATCGCGGGTCTCGCGCCCGCACCCGGGGCTCCTCTCAGCGCCGCCCGACAGAATCCCTGATCGTCGCGTCCCAATGCGGCGGGACCCGCCGCCGCGTCCCGAACACGCCCCGCCGGCCAGCGCGGGCCCAACGCGGTTCCCGGCACGGCGGCGAGGACCGGGAATGGGAAGGAAGTGGCGCCAGTGAGGAGATGGAGAAGGAGACCATCGCGCTCTCCGTGACGACGCAGAAAACGCGCCCCTGTGACCAGGACTTCTGTGCGGCGCGGGTCGGCATGACACAAACGTGTTGTTTTCGCACACAATTGAGTCAATTGTCTGATAGCTCGTTTGTGTCAAGCACGGTATGGGCTCCACGTCTTATGCCGCGTGAGCAGCACCGGGCTGTTTGTGACAGCGCCATTTCGGGGCCTGCCGGGTCGCGGGATTACCCGGTTCGCCGGGGACGTGCTCGCGGCACGGGCGATTGGCATTGGACGCGATGGCCCGTACCTGGCTCGCCCTTCGCCGGGAATTTCCGATCCCGTACTACATCGTTGGTGCGCCACCGGTCGGCATCTCGCCGCGCGCCGCGATTGACGGCCGAGAGAGCCGATCACGTCGCGGCAACGGGCGATCGAGGCGGTGGCGGCTCCGAAGAGGAAGCCGGTTCTGGGCCCATGCCGACCTAGCCAGTGAGCGGTCTTCGGGCGGGGACCTTGTTGCTTGGGGCGTCGGACCCGCGGGCCGCGGTGCGCTGCGCCACGGCGCGAACGCGAGGGCTATTCGCGCTATTGCGGGATGCAATTCCCACCGTGGTTGCGGAGGCGATAGGTTGACCTCCGGCATGGCCAGGCGTTTGGACATCGAACTGACCTCTTCCCGACACGACGGCACCTGGACGTGGCGGGCCGCGGGAGCGCTCAAGCCGCGCGGGGTGATCGCCGGCCAGCTGCTCGAGGACGGGGCGAAGGTCGGCAGCGTCCTGCGCGTGGAGGCAGAGTTCGAGCTCGAGGGCATCACGGTCGTGTCCGTGTTGCCGCCCCGCGAGCGGGTCGAGTCCCACAAGCGAATCGAGATCGCGCCGGCAAAGTCCGAGGATTCCGGACTCGTGACGACGTCGCTCGTCTCGCGTTCGGGGCGTGGCCCGCGCGAGCGCCCGTTCGACGGGTCGGACCGGACACGCCCCCGCGACCGCAGCGCGGCCTCCCGGCCGCACGACGAGGTGCGGGCGCGACCCGAGGCGGCCGAGCGGCGCCGCCCGTCGCGCGAACGCGGTGCCGAGTCCCGTCCCGCCCGCGATGGGCCACCGCGGCGCAGCCGCACCGCGGCACCGCGTCCGGACCGTGTCGAGGCGGTGCCCGCCGAGTCCCAGGCCCCACCCTCGACCGTGCCCGCCGCGGCGCGCCGGGTCCGTTCCCGCCCCGAGCGTTTCGTGCCGGGCACGCTCCACCGCGACGAGTGCTTCTCGACCCTGCCACCCGAACAGCGTCCGGTGGCCGAGCAGGTCGCTGCCGGTGGCATGCCGGCGGTTCGGCGCGCGCTCGCCGCCGAACAGTCGGCGGCGCTCGCTGCCGGCCGGCCGGCCGTCGGTGGTGAGGCGATCATCGCTCTCGCCGAGCAGCTCCTCTCCCCCGTTCGCCAGGCGGTCTGGCTGGACCGTGCCGAGGCGGTCGTGGCACAGCTCGAGACGATCTCGTTGCGGGAGCTGCGGGCGACGGTGCTCGGGGCTGCGCCCCGCGACGAGCACGGGAGGGAACTGCTCGGAACGATTCGTGAGGCACTGAAGGTCCGTCTCGCCAAGCTGCGAGTCGGCTGGGAGGGCGACATCACACGGGCGCTCGACGAGGGTCGCGTGCTACACGCCCTGCGGCTCTCCGCCCGCCCACCGGACCCCGGCGCGCGGATTCCCTCGTCGCTCGTGGCGCCGTTGAGCGAAGGTGCTGGCGCGGCGCTCACGGCGACGAGCTCGGTCGATCGTTGGCTCGCGCTACTGGAGGCCGCGGCGACCTCCCCCGTGCGGCGCTCGATCAAGCCAGCCGGGTTGCCAGAGGATCCGACGGGGGCGGTCCGGCACGCGGCGACCCTGGTCGCAGGCCGGATCCCCGCACTCGCTCCGCTGCTCGGACTGCCGATGCCGCCTCCGCCGCGTCCCGTCGTGGCACTTACTTCCAAGCCGATCGCCAGGCCGCGTGCCCCGAGGGCAAGGCCGGCACGGGGCCAGAGGCCCCCGGCGGGCGCCGTGGTGGCGCCGGAGGTGGCGGTCGTCGAGTCCAACCGCACGTCCACCGCGACGCCGGCAGCCATCGTCGGTGCCCTCGTCGTCGAGCAGCCGCAGCTCGCCGCCGGCACGATCTCGCCCGACCTCGTCGCCGTCGAGCCCATGCCGACCCGGGACGAGGGGCCCTCCCCCGAGGCCGGACCGGTGGAGCCCGACGCCGGCGCGGACGTGATCGCCAACGCAGCCGCCGATACGGCGCCCGCCGAACCGAGGCCGTCGCCCGCCGGCACAGACGACGAGGCGCCGCCCGTGGAGGTGACCGGGTCAGCCGAGCCCGATGCCGTGCCCCCGGAGCCAGTCGTCGAGGCCGTCGACGAGGTCTAGGTCCGGAACGGACCCCAGCGCGACAAAGCAGACCTCTGCGGCGTCACTTCCCGCCCGGGGGTCCTCCTGGCCGTCGCGCGAAGCCAAGAAGTCGCAAATCACGAACCTCGCGTCGCGGGTCGCGATCTCGGTGATGCCGAGAAGGTCACCGATGGTGAGCGTGAGCCCAGTTTCCTCCCGCGCCTCGCGCGCCGCTGCCTGCCGAAGCGTCTCGCCGGGCTCGACGCGCCCGCCCGGGAGCGACCAGCGCCCCGCACCGGGGTCGTGACCGCGTCGCACGAGGAGGATGGCGCCGTGCTCGACGTCGATGACGCCGACACAGAGCGACGGCGTCGTCACGGCACGGGCTCGCGGACGAGGCGGCCCCCCGCGGGGCCGATCGCCATCGCCGCTATGGGCCCTCTTCGCCGAGCAGCTGGCTGATCCGGGTGAGCACGGTCCGCCGCGCCCGCTGGTCCATCTCGTGGGACCGCACCGTGACGAGCTCCCGCCGGGTGAGTCTTGCCAGGCGCGCCACGATCTCCGTCGCCGTCAGGTCGTCGTATCCCGGGATCGGGAGACCGGGCTCGGTCTCGGGCGCGTCGGCGGCCGGGTCGGGCGCCCCGCCAGCCGGAGCGCGGCCGGCCGGCCTCCGGACGAAGGCCTCGGCGCGCCGCTTGACCGAGTCTGCCGCCAACCTCCCCAGCATCTGGGTGACGGCGAGGTGCGGTCCGAACCGTTCGCGTCCGCGGCGCACGAGTTCGGGCAGCTCCTCGGCGATGGTCACGACGGCGCCGAGCGGTGCCCAGAGCGCGTAATCGATGAGATCGTCGGCGAGGCGTCGGGCCTCGTCGCGGCGATCGTTCCCCGGCCCGCTCACACGCAGTCCCGGCAGAGCTTGCGCCGACGGTCGGCGAGCTGGGTCTGGCTCTTCACGAGGAAGCAAGACTGGCAGACGAACTCGCCCGGCTGCTTGGGGAGCACGCGCGTCGTCCCGTCGACGCGGTCCTCGGCATCCGTGGCCTCGGTGTCCTCCTCGTCTTGCTCGTCGGAGACGACGAGCCGTTCTTTCAGGATGACGTCAAGGCTCGCCTCGACGTCATCGTCGTCGAGGTCCTCCTCTTCCTCCTCGGGTTCGACGAGCGGTTCGTCACCCTCGGCGACGACCGCGCCGGGGTCGGCGGCATCGCCGAGCTCCTCCTCGTCGACGAGGTCCTCGGCGACGAGCTCATCGATGCCGAGGTCGTCCTCTTCGAGGAGTTCCTCGTCAGGTGGCTCCTCGACCTCGCCCTCGGCGAGAGGGTCCGGTTCGATGTCGCCGTCAGCATCGCTCGGCATCAGGCTCCTCAGTTTCCTTTTCTAGCGGCCGCGGGCCGCCGCCGACGGCGGTCGCGTCCGTCCCAGAAGGTGCTTGGGCGCGGTCACTATACGGCACATTCCGGGCTTTCAAGGACCGTCCGGGCGGCAATTCCCACCGCGGCGAGGAGGCGAATCCGCAGGGGGGCACCGGAAGGGACAGGTCCAGGGAACCTTTGGCACCGTCCTCCGCGTCCGCCCGAACGCGGGTCGCCTCGTACGGCGAATGACGTTCTCTACTCGGCTCCCTGGACCACGTCCTGCGCAACTGCCCCGCCGAGACCACCCGGAGCGAATGACGGAGGCTCCCGAAAAGGTGCTTGAACCGCGGGACCCACCTATTCATGCACCCGACGGACCCAGAGTCAAGCCTCGCTTGAGCCATCCGGCCAGGGCTCGGGGACCGCCGCCCCGGTGTCGCCGCCGTCCGGGCCGGCCGGCCGCCTCGCCTCGGCACGGCGTTCGGATTCGAGCCGCCCGAGCCCGACGCCGCTGTAGTCGACGAAGCGCATCGCCGCGGCGATGGCATGGTGCCCGGCGCCCTCGTCAATCAGCTGGTGCATCTGCTGCGCGATCCTCCGGTAGACGGGGTGGCCCTGGGGCCCGCTGCGCAGCTCGATGAGGTGCATCGCCTCGCGAGCGTTGAGCTGCAGCGAGTAGCGGATCCGGAAGGCGAGCGCGACGGCGTATACGGCCTGGAGCGGGAAGGAGGCCAGCAATGCCTCGTGGAGGTCCCGCGCCCGCTCGAGCGACTCGGCGAACGCGGGACCGAGCCCCGCCTCGACGACGACCTCGGGGACCTCGTAGCCGAGGTCCGTCCCGAGCGACTGCCACTCGATCGTCAGCATCCGGTGGCGCTGCAGGTCGCGGAACGCGCCGTAGTCCGAGACGATGTCGAAGCGGTAGCCGGTCCGCTCGAGGGCCCGTCCCGGCCGGTGGCGGCGGTTCTTCCGCTCGCCGATGTAGGCGCGCAGGATCGCGGCGCGCTCGGCGTGGCCGAGGCGGTCGACCCGGGCGGCGAGCTCGGCCTCGGGGAGCGTGGCGTGGGGGTAGCACATGGCGACGAGGACCTTCTTCTCGCCCTCGGGGTCGTAGTCGGCGAGCGTCACCGAGGCTCCGGCCGACACGGCGTCGCCCTCGGCCCGGTCGGCCGGGAAGAGGCGCGCGACGAGCGCGTCCATTTCGTCCCGGCGCTCGGCGAGGTAGCGGCTCCACTCCCCTCCCCGGTCGGGTCGGTCGAGGCGCGCCAGGAACGACGGGATCACCTTGCGGAGCTCTTCGTGGATGAGCTCGGCGTAGCGGCGGACCTCCGGCAGGGGGTGGCCGCACATGCGCAGCAGGAGCTGCTCGTAGCTCTGTCCGGAGCCGTATAGGCCGACGTTCGACAGCGCGGCGGCCGGCAGCAGCCCCCGCAGGCCGTCGAGCGCGCGCGCCCGCACCGCCTGGCGGTAGGCGAAGTCCCCGATCGTCCCGTCGTTCGGGAAGACCCGCGCCAGGTGCGCCTGCAACAGCGGCAGGAGCTCGGCGTAGGTGTCGAACATCCGGTCCATTTCGCCGACGTAGCGGGCGCCGAGTTCCGAGTCGAGCACTTCCGGGTCGCGCCAGTACCGGTAGTGACCGGTCTCGAAGCGGGCGTCGAACGGGATATAGCGCGTCGACTGCTCGAGGTAGCTCATCAGGCGTCCCCACTCGAGGACCTTGGTGAGCACGTTCGAGGCCTGCTCGCAGGCGAGGTGGACCCCACCGAGCTGGGCGACCGAGTCGTCGCCGAACTCGAAGAAGATCCGCTGGTAGAGCTCCTCGGCCCGCTTCAGCCCCACCGTCGCGTCGACCGAGCTGTCCCCGGAGACGTCGAGGTCACCGAGGAACTCGTCGAGGAACAGGCGCCGCACGCTCTTGGGCGAACGCGAGTACCGGGCGAAGAGCGCCCCGCAGACCACCTCGGGCAGGTTCACGAGAGCAAAGACCGGCCCGTCGAGGTTCGTCACGTAATGGCGCAGGACCTCGCGCTCGTCCGCGGAGAAGGTCTCGGTCGCGTAGTGCGTCACTCGGACGAGACTACGAGACCGCGCCCGGCCGGTCGCGGATCACCACTGCGGCACGGGCCTCGTCCCCGCCCGCCTCGTCCTCGGGGCCGGCGGGTGTCGAGGAGGCGACGATCCCGCGTACCAGCTGGTCGGCAGCCCGGCCGGCGACCGAACCAAGCCGCGAGCCGCCCTCGGTGAGCGCGAGCTGGCGCAAAAGGTCGACGAGTTGTTTCGTGTTGCGGACGAAGTCCCCGCCGCTGAGCGGGTTGGCGGCCCCCCGCCGGCGGGGCCCGCCGGCGGGGGCGATGAGCCGTCGCAACTCGGCGCCGCGGGCCCACTCGTAGGCGAGAGCCGCGAAGCCCGCGTCGAGGTTACGGGTCCGCGGCACGTGGGCCACCCGCTCGTCCTCCCGCAGGTTCTTCGCCAGGGCCTCAAGCTCGCCGGCCCGCGCGGCGAGGCGGCTCGTCGGCAGCTCCCCCGGCGCGGCCCCCCGCCGGGACTCGAAGGTGAACAACGAAACCATCGCGGCGAGGCTCGGGGCGTCGAGCCCGCCGAGCAGGCCCGCGCCGACCGCCTCGGCGAGGAGGAGGTCGCAGTCGTGGTAGATGCCACGGAGGCGCTCGCCGGAGGCGGTCACCCGCCAGCCGGCGAGGTAGCCGCGGTCGGTAAGCAGGCCGACGACGGCGTCGAGCTGGTCGGCGAGCGGCACGTCGGAGAGGTACTGGGCGAACGACGAGCGCACCAGCCGGTGGGCGTCGTCGGGCGAGTAGCGCCGGACGAGGTTGACCGTCATGTTGTATGTCGGGTGGAACGAGCTGCGCAGGGCGCGGCTGCGCGCGCTGGCCAGCGCCGAAACCTCCGCGAAGGTGTAGTAGGGCGACCAGAGCACTGCGGCGTGGCCGACCTCATCGATCCCCCGCCGGCCGGCGCGTCCGGTGAGCTGGGTGTAGCTGCCCGCCGTGAGGTCCTCGTGGCTAGCGCCGGAGTACTTGGAGAGCGACTCGATGACGACCGAGCGGGCCGGCATGTTGACGCCGAGAGCGAGGGTCTCGGTGGCGAAGACGACCTTGACGATGGCGGCACCGAACAGGGCCTCGACGGCCTCCCGGAACGGCGGCACGAGCCCGGCGTGGTGGGCGGCGTATCCGGCCTCGAGCCCCTCAACGAAGCGCCCGTAGCCCAGCACGCGCAGATCGGCGTCGGAGAGCGCCTCGACGTGGTCGTCGGCGACGGCGCGGATTACCCGCCGTTCTGCCGGGGTCGTGAGCCGCGGCCCGGCTTCGAGGCACTGGCGCACCGCGTCGTCGCAACCCGCCCGAGAGAACACGAAGTAGATCGCAGGCAGCAGGTCCTCCTCGGCGAAACGCTCCACGACCTCCGCCCGCCGGGGGCGGAAGACCGGCGAGCGGGCGGTACCGGCCTGGTCCCGCGGCGCCCTGGCCCCGGGCCGCGCGCGCGGCGCCCCGGCCCC
>PLPK01000026.1 GCA_003159795.1 Acidimicrobiaceae bacterium
CAGATGTGCGGAAAGGGAGTTACAAACAGATGCAGCGCGGTTCAAACAGGCAGTTGGCCGACACTCAGATCAAGCAGCCTGCAGCACCGCCGTCAACCTCGCAGTAATGCTCATGATCATCTCTGGAGTCAGAGGGCCCGGCTGGCTGATGATTTCTACCGCCTTCTTCGGCCAGCCCACCCACACTCCGCGGAGTCGGAGGGGGCGAGGGAACCATCCCCATTCTGAGTGGACAAAGACAAGCATCGGCGTGATCGGCACTCCTCGAACCGCAGCAAGCGCTGTGAGAGCCGTAGTTACCGTAGCGACCTGGGGACTCATCTTCTCGAGGTAATCCGAGCGGTTACGACCTCCGACGAGCAGTTTCGTTGGGCCAGGGTTCCACACTGAACCTGTTGCTTTGGCCACCACGCGTCCTCGCACGTTCTTCGCGTCAAGAACGAACACGCCCGAAGGCGCCACGGCTATGAGATCGATATTCGCGGAAGAACCGGGAATTGCGCGGTCGTGGATAAGTGCTACTCCTCTCGAAAGCAGGACTGACAATCGATCCGCGAGAATTTCTTCGCCGCGCGCGCCCTTCACCCATGCTTCTGTCGTCGGTTTGCTGGCCAAAATCCTTGCCACCACAACGAATGCTGCAAAGATCGCGAACAAGATCCCCAAATCGTGAGCTGTCGACGCCGGAAACGGCAGCTTGGCGGTTGCCGTTCGGTGAGTTCGTCCCAAGCCGTTCACGAGGGCTGCGAAAATCTGTACCGCGAAATAGGCAACCACAGCTGACAAAGCGACCGCAGCGAGACGGAACCGAAGCAGGCGAGCTGCTACCTGTCGATTACGCCGCGTGCGTCGTTGATACTCCCGGCGGGCGGACGCTCCCGGTTTGCCTATCGACAACAAAGGCGGAGCAATCGGTCGCTCGCCTGCGGACCCGCAAGACAAGCATTCAAGACGGGCATCGGCGCCAACCGCATTAGCCGGTGTTCCGGGTTCCAGCATGGCGCCGCACTTTGAGCAGGGGCCTCGGCCCCTCACCACAACCCGTCGACGTTCCTCCACTGGAGGGGAGATTAGCTGTTGCGGTGGCGATACCTCTTGACCCCCGGGGAAATCGAAGGGGTATCCGGATGTCCATCAGAGTCCACAGAGCGGCTCTGACCAGGAGCTCGCGTCCGTGCGTGTCTGTCCGCGTCGAGTCGGGTCTTGGCGCTTAGCTACAGAAATGGCTGCACGCGGAGGTTGTCTGAGTGCCTCGCTGCTCACCCGCTCCCGCCGCTCCAGGCGCAACGTCCCACACGTCGAGTTCGCCACGCTTTCGCGGGTCGCACCGGTCTCGACTCATCTCACATGACTACCATCCTGCTACTGCCTGCTACAGGGGCTCGCCAGAGCGTTGAGCCATCTTCTCCGCGAGCCGCCGCCGTTTCGCGTAGTTCGGCAACGCGAGCGCAAGGAGAAGTAGGAATACTCCCGCCGCGGACCAGTGCGCGCTGAACACGTTCATTGCCAGTCCAATCGCGAACACGATGACGAAACCAACTCGCACCATGCCGGCCGCACGACTTAGCGGGCCGATCGTTATGACGTCGGTCCCACCATCGGACCGCGAGTACCGATAGACAGTTCGCCTCACGTGCCCAACCTACAACTCGGCTGTTCGGACATTGAGAGGACCTCCTTCACCGCCTGCAGGCGCTTGTTCCACCAAACCCCTCACAATGCTCGACGCCGAGTGACCAGGGCCTCTGGCGTGCCGTATCTTGGTCGGCGGTGGCCGTCCACAACATCGCGCCGCGGGTGATCGCCAGCCCATAGGGCGGAACGCCCGACGAGCCGTTGACCGTTACCGGACCGTTGATCGAGGACGAGAGCTAGCCGTGGGTTCGAAATACGACGAACTGTGGACCGAACTGCTCGCCGACCTGCGATCGGCGATTGCGCAAGCCGTGGGAGGCGGTGATCCCCATGTGGTAACTGAGGGCCTTTGCGCGCTGGGCGAGCGCGCCACCTGGTATGGGAAAGCTGAAATACGGGGTGGCACCGTGCTCTCCGCGTCGATGGCACACCTCCGGTCACTAGCGAACGTCGTTACCACCGGAGGCCTCTGCGCGCCGTGGCCAGAGAAAGTATTCGTCTTCACCGTCAACTCCGACGGGTCGTACCTCCGGGTCACTTGTCAGGACCTTGCGCAAGGGCGCTCCGGTCCTTCAGCGAGGCCAGTGACACCCTCCGTTTCGTTCCCGTCTGCCACTCTCGTCCGACCGATGCCGGCTGAAACCATTGACATCGATCCCACAGAGGCTTGTGCCCGGATCCACGCGCTGCTGCGCCGACTCCCTGAGCACCAGGACGCGAACAAGGTCTCCTTCTCGAACGGGCTCTACTTCTTCTACGAGAAGGGCGAGTCCTCCCTCCACGCTCCTGACGGGCGGATAATCCGCATCGGCAACCATCCGAGGGCGCAGGATCGCCTCCGGGCGCGCCTCGGTGATCACCTTCGCTCGGGCCCGGGTGCCAAGAACGGGAGCGTCTTCCGCCGCTACCTGGGAGGGGCGCTCCTGCGACGACGGGACCCGACCTCGGCCTGCTTGCGACCTGGGCCCGGCCTAGGTCACTGGGAGCGCCAGGACGCAGATGCCTGTGGGATATGCGCGGACGTCGAAGCCGAAGTGCAGGCCTACATGACGGAGAACCTGTACTTCCGCTGCGTGCGCATCGACGATTTGCTCGAGCGAAACCGGTTCGAGGCCTCCTTGATTGCCGCCGTCGCTGCCTGCCAGCTGTGCGGCCCGTCCGGGCACTGGCTAGGGCTGCACGCCTATCCGCAAGCAGTCAGGGCGAGCGGCCTGTGGAACGTACAGCACGTCGACGGGCCATCCGTCACGACAGGAGAGCTCGACCGGTTCGCCGAGCTGGTTGACTCGTCGCCAACGACACCTAGTCTTGGTGAGTTGCCTTCACTCGACCGGACGCTCCTCTTGATTCCCTGTAGCGCCGCCAAGGCCGGTACGACCGACCCTGGACTTCGGCCGGTCACGGTCGCCGACTTCCTTGGCGACGAGTCGAAACGCCTCCTCGAGGAGGGTCGAGCGCGCTCCTTTGCCCGCAAGGGCGTGACCTTCGAGAAGACCTCCGAGCTGCGACCGGCCCTCGCCTACTACACGGGCCAGCCCTACGCGACAGACGGCGTGCGACGAAATCTCGTCGGAGCGATCAGACGAGGACTGCACTGCCTGATCGTTTCCGGAGGCTACGGCCTGCTTCGCGCTGAGGAGCCGATCCACCGTTACAGCGCATATTTGGGCAACCAGACCCGGGACGTCTGGACGCGACGTGTGCCGACAATCCTTCACGACTACGTGCTCCGCAACGGCATCGTGCGTTCGATAGTGGTGCTCTCGTCTGCCTACGCGAGCGTGCTCCCCGAGCGCCTGACGCCCGAGGAGACGCGAATCGTCCCGAGCTTCGATCGGGCGGTAGACAAGGGGTCGGCGATGCGTGTCGTACCGGAGCGGGTCGGCCGCGCGCTCGCCGATGTGCTCGCCGCCCTCTGAGGTGGTAACAGGGCTGCAGCAATCGACCCGACGACCGGCCGGCCACGGGACCGATGCTGCACCCAGGCGACCAACGTCTTCCGCGCGGAAGAGCTCGGCCTCTACCAGGACGTCGCCTTCGGTGAGCCCGAGTGGTTCGAGCGCTGGAACAAGCGCGACTGGGTGGAGGACTGTGAATGCCGATCGAATCCAGACGCGGTGCAACTGTGAAAGAGCGATGAGATCGGAGCGACTCAGGATTCCAAGTGCCGGGACGTGCGGGACGGTGGGGAACGTTCAGGCCGTGGTCGAAGTGGTCGTCGCGCTCATGCCTGGATGCTGACGACCGATGAGTCGGAGTTCGACCAGCTTGGTCACATATGGGTACCCCGAGAACATTGATGCGCCCGTCGCCGCTATGCGAGTCGTTATCGCGGTGATCATCGCGGCCTTGTCCGTGTCGTCGGTCGCCGCCCACTCGTCCTGAACGTGCCGGAAGTACCGCTCGTAGTTTGACCACCTATTCCCAAGACCTTCGTTGTCAACGACGGGGAACACCCTTGGCAGAAGAAAGTGGCAGAACTTGGAAGCGAAGACTGGTGAGTTCGAGAGGGTGGGCTTAATGGTGGCGACGAGGGTCGGGAATGCCGAGACCTGCTCCCACTCGACAGTCGTGATGTCGGCGTCGAGCCGGGGCTCGCAGGTTTCAATCCAGACTCGCCCGAGTTCGCCAACGCACTGAACAAACCTGGCTGTCAGGACGTCATTACTGTCCCAACCCCGGGTGAGCAGGCGGGTTGGCCAGTCGTCTTCGTTCTCGGAGACCCGCGCTACTACGGGCGCTTCGGCTTTGAAGCGTCCGGGCGCCTCGACATCACCTATCCGCCGGTCGGGCCCGGGGATCCACACTTCATGGCGCGCCGGTTTGCGGGTCATGACGATTCACTCCACGGCATCTTCTCGTATTGCTGGGAACGCTGAGCCGTTATCCGGCTGGTTGGGGGCACCAGGGCCGCATCCAGCGGTCGGGGCCAATCTGAACAAGTCCCGTCGAACGCTATGGGACGCGACACTGGCGCCCGATCCGCCGATAGGTGCGGCTCCTCGGTATGACGGCTCGATGACCGACTTGCTCCCGAAGGAATATTCGGTGTGCTCACCAACGGCGCTCGTCCAGGGCCCTTTGCATCTCGACGGAGCTCTTCAGGCTTACTATCTGCAGAATCGTGCCGGGCTTTGTTTCCGAGACGCTCGCGGTCCTGCTCCTCGTCGCGATGCTCGCGTGCGCTGTCGCCCGACCCAGAGGATGGCCAGAGGCCGTGTTCGCTGTCCCGGCCGCCCTCTTGCTCTTAGTACTAGGAGTGCTGCCGCTGAGCCAGGCCGGCGCCGAAGCCAGGAGCCTCGCCCCGACTATCGGCTTTCTAGCTGCCGTCCTCGTTCTCGCCGATCTGTGCGACCGCTACGGCCTGTTCGAGGCCGCCGGATCCTGGATGGCGACCAGTTCTCGCGGCAGGCCGGTCGCGCTCCTCGCCCTGGTGTTCGTGGTCGCAAGCGTGGTGACCGCCGTGCTCGGCCTGGACGCGACGGTCCTGCTGCTCACCCCGATCGTGCTCACGACGGTGGCACGGCTCCGGCTACGGGCCAAGCCGCACGCCTATGCCTGCTCCCACCTCGCGAACTCGGCCTCGCTGCTCTTGCCGGTCTCGAACCTCACCAACCTCTTGGCGTTCCGCGCCAGCGGGCTGAGTTTCGCCCGCTTCGGAGCGATCATGGCGCTGCCATGGTTGGCGGCGATCGCCGTCGAGTGGGGCGTGCTGCGACGGTTCTTCGCCACCGACCTCGTCGGGCGCAGTGAGACCGAGGTCGCGACACCGCTTCGAATCCCAGTCTTCGCCTCCGCAGTGGTGGCGCTCACACTCGTCGGGTTCTTCGTGACCTCGGTCCTCCGTGTCAACCCGGCGTTCGCAGCACTCGGCGGCGCCGTCACCCTGGCTGTGCCGGCCCTGGTGCATCGACGGGCAAAGGTCCGCGACATCGGCTTTGCCCTCGACGTCCCGTTCCTCGCCTTCGTGCTGGCACTCGGGCTTGTCGTCAAGGGCGTCTCGCTCCACGGGCTGAGCTCACTGATCGTGCATCTGCTGCCCAGTGGGACATCGCTCGGGTCGCTCCTCCTCGTCGCTGGGATCGCTGCCGTGCTCGCCAATCTCATCAACAACCTCCCAGCGGTGCTGCTCCTCCTCCCGGCAGCAGCGGCCGCCGGGCCCGGGGTGGTGCTCGCGGTGCTCATCGGCGTCAATGCCGGACCGAACCTCACCTACGTCGGCTCGCTTGCGACCCTCCTCTGGCGGCGTGTCCTGAGCCAGCGCGGAGAGGAGCTGCGCACCTCGGAGTTCCTTCGCCTAGGCGTTGTGACAGTGCCTCCCGTGCTGCTGGCGTCGACCGTTGCCTTGTGGGTATCGCTGAGATTGGTGGGATGATTGCGACCGATGAGGGCCGTTGTTTGGTTGGTCGAGGGGACATGGCAAGGGTGCCTCGACGCCGCCGCCCAAATCCTTCCCCCCGACGCGCGGGTCACTCTCCTCCACGTCACGCCCTCCGATGTCGGCGAGGTCGCCGAAGCCGCAACCGCCGGACTGCTCGGTCGGGCTTTTCGCGTGCACCGACCTGTCCGCCGTTTCGAAGAGGTCGCGGACCAAGAGGCCTTGGAGATCCTGAAAGCGGCGGGGGGGCGGCTCGGACGGGAGAACGCGGAGCTTGTTCATCTTCGGGGGCGGGTTGAGCGCGAAGTCGTCGGCGCAGTCGCCGAGGGTGTCGACCTCTTGGTTGTGGCCCGCGACGGTGACCGTTCGCGTCTCGGTCCTCACAGCTTGGGCCACGCCACTCGCTTCATCGTCGACCACGCCCCTTGTCCCGTGCTGCTGGTGTGGCCGGACGAGCCACCGGGCATCGACTCGATACCGCCGCCGCATGAGCCGTACCGCGAAGGGCGGTAACTGGGCAATCTGCGCCGGCTGTCTTGTAGCGCGGGCACTGCCGTCTGAGTACGGATTCGGCGATCTGGTCGACGGAAGGGGTCCCAGAATGTGCGCTGGGTCGACTGAGATGCGCGTAGCGAAAGTGCCGTACTGCCGTACCTATCCGGCGATCAGGGACGGCGCGGCCGACCATTTGGTGCGCGGTATGAGTCAGCGTCCCGAGAGCTCGTCGATCCTGTCGAGGTCCGCGCATGGCGGAATGATGAGAGAGCGTTCACCGTTCTAGCGTCGGTATCCTTGGTTCGTGCTTCGCAGACGGGGTGTCGCTTTCAGCCTCGTTCTAGCTGGCGCTCTCGGTTTCGGTGCCGCGATGTCGGTGATCCACGGAAGCCAGGGCGGCGTCAGGGCGATGATCGGCAATCTCAGCGCGCCCTGGCTGCTGATCGCGTTCGGCGCCGGTGCCGCTCTGGGGAAGCGGGGTGTCTGGCGAGGTGCCGGAGCGGGACTTCTCGTGACCGTACTTGCGCTCTGCGCGTTCTATACGGCGAACATCTACGTCCTTGGTCTCACAGGGCACGGCCCCCTGGGAGACCTACGGTTCGCCCTTGCCAGCGGTGCCTATTTCATCCGACTTGGCCTGCTCACTGGGCCGGCCATGGGCATACTCGGAGCGCTGTGGCGTCGGCGAAGATCGATGGGCATTGCCCTCGCGGCGACAGGTCTGCTTGTATTCGAGCCTCTGGCTTGGTTCGCTTACTTCGACGGCCATCTGAGCTCGACATGGGACTTTCTTGCCGTGGCCATCGCCGAGATGGCTGTCGGCGCCGTCCTTTCCGCTGGGCTCGTGGTTTCGCAACGCCGATCAGCGTCGGCGTGACGGCGGACCGTCTCGCCGAAGCGTTCCATGTGTAACCGTCCCATAGACCGATTGCAGCCACGGCATTGACCAAAACTGGCGGTCGGGGGCACCTCCTCGCCGGCGTTCCGAGTGAATGTTCAGGGACACTGATCTACGGCGACTCTCGAGACAAACGAGATCGGCGTTGGGGTTCGCGTCGGAGGGGCCACGTCGCGAATCTCTGACTGGCAGTGGGGTCCCGTCCGAGCGGTGATCTCTGCTGACGACCGATGGCGAGCCAGATCGCGACCAGCAGTCTCGGAGGGTGGCGCGCCACCAATAAATGTCCGGCCCCTGCCCGGCACGATCGTGATCAGATGACCTTCAGCAGTACGAGGATGACGACAATGACCAGGCACAGCACAGCCAGACCAGTCAATCTACGAACCATTTGAGAACCCCCTTCGGTGGGGAACTACGTGGTCTGGTCTCCCTTGTTGCCCGCGGTTCGACTAGCTGTGCACCTCTTCGTGCACTGCGGTCGACTGACCCTGTGCATCGGTGGCTTGACGCCCATAGGTGCATTTGCCGCTACCGACCGGATGGCGGCCTCCACTCAGCTCACCACCGATAGAAGTGGTGCCTCCCGGAGCTCCCGCGTCCTAGTGCGAGCCCGATAATCCACACCAAGAAGACGATCGCTGCGACGATCCACAATAGGTGCGCGGTGAATCCCAGTCCGAAAAAGAGCAGAACAAACAGCAATACCAAAAGGATGATCATTTCCCAGCCTTCTTCTCGTCCACGGGGAGAAGCTGATTGTCCAACGAGCCTCGGTCTTCGCCTCGGAGCAGCGACGTCCGGCGTGTTGGCGTCGATCTGCTGGGTCGCGTCACTTCTTGAACGCGTCCTTGAGCTTCTCACCGGCCTGCTTGACGTTGCCCTTCACTTGGTCGGCCTTACCCTCGGCGCGCAGCTTGTCGTTACCGCTGAGCTTGCCAGCGGTCTCCTTCAGCTTTCCCTTCGCCTGTTGGGCGGTGTTCTTTGCCTTGTCGGTTGTTGCCATGACTGTGCTCCTTGTTTTGGGATGTCTGAAGAGGGACGAGCCGTCTGTTGGCGGACTTCACACGGGTTCCCCCGTGTTCTCCTTCTTGCCTGCCGTTGCACCCGGTTCGCCTAGCTGTGCGCCTCTTCGTGCACGGTGGTCGACTGACCCTGTGAGTCGGTGGCTTGACTGTCATAGGTGCGCTTGCCGCTACCGACCGGTCGGCGTGACATTGCAAAGACGATCCCCGAGGCGAC
>PLPK01000067.1:0-5952 GCA_003159795.1 Acidimicrobiaceae bacterium
GCGTGAATCCCCGCCCCGACGCGTCCGCGTGCGTAGACTCGGCGGCGATGGCCTTCACGTACAGATCCACCGCCGACCAGCGGGCCGTGTTCGCGGATGAGACGCGCGACGACGGCCGCACGCTGGAACTCGACCCCGGCGAGACGTTCGTGACGACCCGCAAGCGGAACCACCGCTACCTCGCCCTCGTCGAACGGAAAGAACCGCCCCGACCCGTGCCATCTGAGGAGGTGACCGTGCCGGACGCAACCATCGAGCAGCCGGCACGACCGGCCAGACCGTAGGAGGCCGGACATGAGCCACCGCTTCTTTGACCCGCGGTACGCAGAAGGCGCCCGCATCGCGCGCAAGTACGGGATGCGAATGGCGGCCTCCCCGTCGATCCCGGCGACCGAGAACGCCTGGATCGGCTACGCCCCCGAGACCACGCCAGGGACCGCCGTGACTGCGGTGATCTTCTCGCCGCTCCACGACCCGGCCTGGGTGCCGAAGCAGACCTACCTCCAGGACGTCGGCCTTCGCGGCGACCCGACGATGGACCACGACGACGTGATGGGCGTGCAGTCGGCGACGATGGACTGGAAGGTCAACCTGTTCGCCGACAGTTGGCCGTACTTGTTCCTCGGCCTCCTGGGGACGGACGTCGTCACCGGGACCGCGCCGCCGTACACGCACACCCACACGCTCCTCAACAACACGACCGGCTCGCAGCCTCCCAGCTTGACCGTCTCCTACTTCGACGGCGGGCACGGCTGGTACGCCCCGTGGACCCAGATCACGAAGCTCGACATCGCGATGGCGGTCGACGCAGCGGTGGAGGGGACGGTCGCCTCTATCTGCCTCCCGTTCACGTCCCAGTCGCTGTCGGGCAACGTCTACAACGCCGAGCACATGGTCCCGTCGTGGGACACGTCGGTCACGCTCGGCACGCTGGTCTCCTCGGCGGTCGAGTCGCTGGACATCTCGATCGAGCGCATGAACTCGGCTCCCATCCACACGGCAGGCCAACAGGCGCCGCACGCCAACTACGCCGGCCCGATCCGGGTGACGGGCAAGTTCGCCTTCGTCTACGACAACAACGACAACATCGCGCCGAACGTCATCACCGAGGGCCTGGAGCGGCTGCAACAGCGGCTCTACGTCGTGTTCACCGACCCGACGACCTCGCACGCCGTCGCCCTGCAGATGACCACGACGCAGATCGAGGACCCGAAGGTCGAGCCTGGCAAGTCCTACCTCGGGGTCTCGGCGAACTTCCGGGCGGTCGGGAACGCGACCGACGCCTCCACGGGCACGTCGCCGGTCAAGGCGATCATCACGAACGCGCAGTCCCTGGCAGCGTGAGGACCAATTGCCTAGACGCCTAGGCATTTAGACAGGAGAAGGTGATCTGTGTGCGAAAGATCGAGCTCCCGAAGGGGCGCTTTGCAGACATCGCGGAGGAAGACGACCTAACGGTCCAGGAGCAGTGGGACATCGAGCACGCCGGGATCGCCTCCGAGTCGGTCTCGGCGCACACGACGATCCTGCAACTCGAGGAGTTACGCACGCTGGAGGCGGCGCTGCCGGACGCGGCCCGCACGCTGGAGGCGGAACTGACGGCGATAGTCGCGGCACCGAAGACGGGCCCGGTGCGACGGCGCGAGGCCCAGGAGCGGCTGAAGCTGATGAGCGACGCCCGCGCGACGACCGCCCTGGCGCTCGCCTACCAGAAGCTCGGGCCGGAGGAGTACGCGCCCATCGACCGCTACGAGGTCGTCCGGGTGATGTGTTTCCTGCGCTCCTGGGACGTGCCCGGACCGGACGGCCAGCCCATCCCGATCCCGGCCGACCGCTCGCCCGCGTCCGTCGCGGCCTTCGCCGCGGTGGCCCCGAACTCGGCCATGAAGGTGATCTCGGCCGAGACGGTCAAGACCAATACGGCGCCCGCGGACTTCGAGCGGAGCCAGGAGGCGTTACTCCCAAAAGCGTCGGCCACCCCTACCGGAGGCTCCTCCGGCTCCGGATCGCCCGCGGCGTCGAGATCCGCAAAAGGCGGGACGGGACGGCCTACCGCCTCACGCTCGACGCGGGCTCGCAAAAGCTCCTCGCGGAGGACCGGGAGCTGATCCGGCTGCACCGCTGGGTCCGGTTCTCCACGGCGTTCCCGTCCTACACTGAGGCGGAGTACCTAGCGCTCCCGTTCCGGAAGGCCGAGCTGATGATCGAACTGGCGGAGGTGGAGCGCCTAGCGCAGGCCGCGGAGAGGGCCTGACGTGCCGAGCGGCCTCGAGTTCCGCACCACGTTCGACACGTCCGACATGCAGGCCGCGATCGACCGCCTCGCCGGCCGCGCCAATGCCGCCGTCGAGAAGGCGACGCGCCGGGGGATCGCCTTTTTCGTCGCTGCAGCGATGGCCCACGCGCCCGTCGCCAAGTCCGTCCAGGCCCCGCGCCACGTCGGGGGGACGCTCCGCCGGTCGATCCACATCGTCGAGGTCACCCAGACCGGGCCCGGTCGCTGGCTGGCGACCGCGGGACCCAGCGTCATCTACGGCCGGTTCCGCGACCTCGGCGGGACGATCCACGCCAAGAACGTCCCGTACCTCAAGTTCCAGATCGACGGGAACTGGGTCCAGGTCGAGAGCGTCACCCAGACGGGCTCGTTCTACATGGAGAAGGGGCTGGACGACCTCGAGGGCGCCATCGAGGGCATCTTCGCTGCCGCCTGGGACGAAGCGATGAGGGCCTGACGTGGCCGGCATGCTTCCTCCCATTCTCGGCGGGCTCCAGCTCTCCGCGTCCCAGTTCATCGACAAGCTGTCCGAGGTCCGCGACGTCCTCGGCGAGACGGCCGGGTCCACCGACGACCTCGACCTCGCCCAGGCGCGCGCCGAGGCGACCAGCTCCCAGCTCGCCGACGCCCAGGAGCGGCTCTCCGCGGCCAATGCCGACCTGATCGCGACGCAGGACGCGATCAACGAGGGGATGCTCCAGGGCAGCGAGGCGTCCACCGCGCAGTCCGCCGCGCTCGAGCGGCAAACCGTCGCCGAGGGCGAGGTCCGCGACGCGACGCTGGCGAACTCCGAGGCGCAGGGCAAGCTCGCCGAGTCTGAGGTGGCGGCGGCCGACACGGGGGTGCTCCAGGACGAGCGGCTGATCAAGGCCGGCAAGCTGGTCACCTACGCCTTCCTCGGGATCGGCGCGGCCGTCGTCGGGATCTCCGTCAAGATGGCGATGAGCTTCCAGTCGTCGCAGGCCAAGGTCCAGGCCGCCCTCGGCCAGTCGGTGAAGCAGTCGAACGCGCTGGCGAACTCGCTCTTGGGGACGGCGGGACACACCGAGCAGTCGGCGAGCGCGATGGAGGCGGCCCTGGCCCCGGTCGCCGCCCAGTTCAAGTCGCTCCAGGGCGGCGCCTACACGACCGCCGACGCGCTCGAGGAGATGAAGGCGGCCTCGACGCTCGCGGACGCGGGGCTGGGCTCGCTCTCGGACACGACCGGCGACCTCGCCGGAATCATGCAGGCGTTCCAGCTCCGGGCCAAGGACGCGGCCTCGACGGCGGACATCCTCTACTCGGCCTCGCAGCTCACCGGGCAGGGCATCGACTCGCTGACCTCCGGCCTGGAGCGGACCCGGACCAAGCTCGGCGCGCTGGCACCGTCCCTCGGTGACCTCTCCGGGCTGCTCGCCGACATGACCGAGCACGGCGAGACCGGCCGGGCCGCGATGTCGATGCTGACCACGACGATGACCGCGCTGCTGAAGCCCACGGCGGCGGCGGCAAAAGCGCAGACCGACCTGAAGGCCACGCTCGACGCGATGCCGCCGAGCCTGCGCGCGCTCGCCGACGAGTACCAGTCGGGGGCGCTCACCGGCAACAGCCTGACGGCGGCCACGGACGGGATGTCAACCGCGAACGCGGCTCTCTGGAAGGCGTTCGTCTCCGCGGCAGGCGGGGCGCGGACGTCCAACCTGGCGAGCAAGGAACTTGGCCTCACGGTCCTCAACAACAAGGGCCAGTTCGTCGGGATGGCGTCGGTCATCGGCCAGCTCCAGGAAAAGCTCAAGGGCCTGACGAACGCCCAGGCGACCGCCGAGCTGACCGCGCTGGGGTTCGGTTCGTCGTCGGCCAAGTTGCTCGCCCTGGTCCGCGCCGGCCCGGAGGCGTTCGACAAGGCGACGGCCGCGGTCACGAAGCACGGCCGGGCGGAGAACGCGGCCAACCTCCAGATGAAGACGCTCCACGGCCAGCTCCACATGCTCGAAGCCGCGGTCGACGACTACGGCGTCCGGCTCGGGCGGGTGCTGATCCCGAAGATTGAGACGGTCATCCACGTCACGGCGTCCGTCGTGGAGTGGTTCAACAAGAACCGGGTCGCGGCCTACACCCTGGCGGCGGTGGTCGTCGGCGTGCTCGGGGTGGCGGTGACGGCGTTCGCGGTGAACGCCCTCGGCAAGCTGGTCAAGAACGCCCAAGCCGCGTACCAGATGCTGATGAAGCTGTTCGGCGTGAAGGGGGCCCCGTCCGTCTCCACGGCGTTGACCGACGACGCGACCAAGGCCGGGGACGTCCTGAAGGCATCGGTCGCGGAAGTGGGACAGCAGCTCATCGCCGACGCGCAGTCGGCCGCCGCGGCCCTCGAGACGGGTGGCACCGCGACCGGAGCGAGCATTGAGACCGGCTCGGATACGGGCCGCACCGCCCTTGAGACCGGCGGGGACGCGGCCGGGGAGACGCTGGAATCCAGTTCGGACGCGGCGCGCGAAGCCTTGGAGACCGGGGGCGACACTGGCGGCGCGGGTCTCGAATCCGCCGCGGACGCCAGCCGGGAAGCTCTCGAGACCGGAGGCGACACCGGGGGGGCTGGTCTCGAATCCGCGGCCGACGCCTCTCGCGAGGCCCTTGAGACGGGGGGCGACACTTCACGCGACGCGATGGAGACCGGCGGGGACACCGCTAGAGGGGCGCTCGAAACCGGAGCCGACACCTCGCGTGACGCCCTGGAGACTGGCGCGGACACGGCCCGGGGTGCCCTGGAGACCGGCGGGGACGTAGCCGGTGGCGACATGGAGGCAGGAGCCGACACCGCCCGGGGCGCGCTCGAGACCGGGGGCGACGTGGCCGGGGCCGACATGGAGGCTGGTGGGGCGGCGGGTTCGACGACCATGAAGCTCGGGGCCGCGGCGTTCGCCCTCATCGTCACCACCCAGCTCGCCAACTGGCTCAACTCCAAGCTCGCCAACATCCCGGCGGTCAAGAAGACGGTGGCCCCCGGCTTCGTCCAGGGAGCAGAGAAGGTCCCCGTCGTCGGGCCGGTCATCCAGACGGGCGCGGACGTGGGCGCCCTCATGCGCCAGTGGCTCGGGGTGAACAGTGCCGCCATGAAGGCGGCAACCACGGGGACGAACAGCTTCGGAGGGCAGACGCTCCCGACGCAGGAGGCGCTCGAGACCTACATGAAGCGGTTCACGCCCGAGAGCGTGGCGTGGCTCTCCGGAGCCGTGGGGACCAAGAAGGAAAGGGAGGCGGGTCTCGCCGAGGCGAAAGGGCTGGCGCTGAACGAGCAGATCCTCCAGGCGCTCGCCAAGGTGGTGGACAAGGTTGACAAGACGGCCCCGAAGTGGTCGGGGGGGGCGCACCGCGGGGAGTCGGTGGACGTGGGCGCGATAACGACGGCCGTGAACACCCTCACCGCGACCGTACGGTCCGTCCGGCCATCGAACGACCGCGACCGGCCCGTGAGCGTTTCCGGCGACCTCCACACGACGATCACGCTCGACGGGCGCACGCTGGCGCAGGCACTCCGGCCGTATCAGTTGAGCGCGGCACGGGCGACCGGCCAGAACGTCCTCAACTCGCGCTCCGTCGGCCGCGGGACCGGCAACCCGTAGATGGCGCCGCTCGTCCAGTCGGCCAACGCCACCAACCCCGGGGCGACGACGCAGACGGTCGCGCTCACGGGCGTCGGG
>PLPK01000067.1:5984-16244 GCA_003159795.1 Acidimicrobiaceae bacterium
GGTCACGCTGGCCGCGGCGTCCGCGACGGACTTCACGCTGGTCCTCATGGAGTTCTCCGGGGTGGCGACCGTCAACGCGATGGACCAGGAGAACGCCAACGCCGGGACCTCGGCCCACCCGATAATCGGCTTCGCCATGCAGGGGTTCCAGGCGGGCGAGCTGTTCATCGGCATCGCCCAGAGCAGCGTGGCCGTGACCTCGACACCCGCGGGCTTCGCGACCGTCGCGACCGGGACGACCGGCGACGCGGTCGGCTACCTGGTGGACTCGGGGATGAGCTCGCACCAGCCGATGTGGGGCCTCGGCTCGTCCGTCCTCTGGCTGGCACTCGGGGTCTCGTTCTGTGCCACCCTGCCAGGAACTCCGGCGACGAACGTGCCCGGCGGGAACATGCCGCTCGTCCAGGTCGAAATCTCAGCCGACCCGTACCCGTTCACGAACAACTGGCGCAACGTGGCGCGCTACGTCCGGTCGATCAAGACGACGCAGGGCCGCCAGCACGAGCTCGACCGGATCGAGGCCGGGACGATGGACATCGACCTCGACGGCCGCGACGGGACGTTCAACCCCTGGAACACGTCGAGCTTCCTCTACGCGGGCGGGACCGGGATGCAGCCGATGAACGCCGTCCGCGTCACCGCGGCGTGGCAGGGCGTCACCTACCCGGTCGCCTGGGGCTACCTCCAGTCGCTCCAGCCGAACCTCGCGGACGAGATGAACGTCGAGATGACGCTGCACTGCGTCGACGCCTTCCAGTTCCTCTCCCTGCGCTATCTGGCCGGCGACAACTACGCCCAGCTCGTCGAGGCTGAGACCTCGCTCCATGCCTACTGGCGCTGCGGCGACTCGCCGGGGGCCGACACGGGGCAGTCCTCGACGCTGCCCTCGCAGCTCATGGACTCGACGCCGTCGACCGCGAGCGGCTACGGCCCGCACCCCGGGCAGCTCGTCAGCGGCGCGGGCGGCGACCCGCTGCTCGGCGCAACGCCGCTGTTCGTCTACGACGCGAACACGTCGCTCGACTTGACGAACGGGACGAACGCGCCCAACGGTGGATTCTCGACGGTCGGCAACGTCATCGGCGCGGCGTCGACCTGGACGTTCGAGGAGTGGATCCAGTACACCGGCGCGCAGGCTGTCACGACGACGGGGACGTATAGCAACACCTTCACCAGCAACTACCTCGCGTCGGTCGGCTCGACCGCGGGGGTCGAGGTCGGCTGGGTCGTCGTCGGCACGTTCATCCCGAACAACACGACCGTGACGGCAATCGTCGGCTCGACGGTCTACATCTCGAACGGGCCGACGGGGAACTTCACCGGGGTGGTGACCTTCGCCCCGCTGGGGACGCTGCTGGCGGCCCAGGCGACAGCTGGCGCGCTCCTTATCCAGCTCGGCACGTACTCGACGGGGTCAGGAGTGACGGCATCGACCGTCTACGGACGACTACTCGTCTCGGTGGCTGGGAGCCTCGTCGGCCAGTCGAACTCGGCGGTGCTGCTCGACGGGGGCGTGCACCACGTCGTCGTCACCTACTCCGGCTCGACGATCTCGCTCTACATCGACGGCGCCCTCGACGCTGGCGCGCCCGAGGCGGGCGTCACCGACCTCACGGGGGTCCTCATCGGCTGTGCGAACGGACCGGCCGCGGGCTTCGCGGGTCTCGTCCAGGACGTCGCGCTCTACGCCGCGGAGCTCACCGGAGCGGACATCCTGAGCCACTACACGACGGGCTACTGGTTCCAGGGCAACGACCTCGGCGCGTCGAACTACAACACGGGCGCGGCGTCCGGGCGGCTGAACAAGGTCCTCGCCGTCGCGGCGTTCCCGGGCGGGTTGACGGCCATCGGGACGCCGTTCAAGACGAGCGTCTACGGCGAGACGCAGGCGGTGACGACCACGACGGCGCTCGACTACCTCCAGATCATCAGCGAGACGGAGCCGGGGCTGGTCTTCCAGGGCCAGGACGGGAACATCTACGCGCTGAACAGGCAGTACGTCATCGGCCAGGGCGCGGCGGTGGGCATCGTCAACCCGGCGCGGGCGGCGGTCTCCCAGGGGATCTTCGGCGATGTGGCCGCGGCGACCTACCGCTTCGTCGCCAAGGGGTTCCTTTTGGAGGTTCACGACCTGGACCTGTGGAACGACATTCAGGCCCAGTCGGCGCGGCCTACGGCGGCGGGAGCCTCCGGCAAATCGACGAACCCGATCCAGGTGTTCTCCCAGGTCCAGGACGCGCGCATGGCGGTGTCGGCCTCGCAGTTCGGCGACCGGACCCTCCAGGGCCTCACGTCCCTCCTGTTCCTCTACGACTCCGATGCGCTGTGCGTCGCCGAGTGGTACGGGATCATCTACGCCGCGGCGCAGGTCCGGCCGTCCGCGTTCACCCTCGACCAGACGTTCAACCTCGGAGCGAACCTGCCGCAGATGCTCGGGCGGACGCTGTACGACCGGATCACCGTCGAGTACCAGGGCCTCACGGGTGCGCCGGGGTTCTCGCCTAGCTCGCAGTTCTCGGGCGACGTGCTGATCGAGTCGATCGAGCATGACGTGGACTTCGGGACGAGCGGGGACGGGCCGTGGTGGAGGACGACATTTGTCGGAAGCCCGAGCGAGATTCACTCGGTCTCGGGGTCGTCCGCACCGCTCACGGTGAGCACGCTGGCGCCGCTGGTGCTTGGCACGAGCACGTTTGGCGGCGGCGCTATGCAACTCCTGCTGTGACCGCGCCCTGAACCCGCCGCGGCCTACACTGACGACGATGCGCGTCCCCGGAATCGCCCCCGTTCTCGACCACGCCGAGACGCATCCCGGCTACCTGCCGCGGCCAGGGATCGACCGCCTCCAGATGGCAGCCGGAGCCGCCGAGGACATCCGCCGGCACAAGCACGAGAACCCCGCCGACAACATCCACGACCAGCTTGTGGATGCCCTGGTCGGCCACGTCCGCTCACTCGTCGCCGACCCGGCGCGCCAGGCCGAGGACCCCGCCTGGACCCCGCCGCAGCGCATCGTTTGGCGCTCCGCCGCCGAGCACCGCGGGCAGCTCCCGCTCGCCCCGGAACGCAAGCTGGCGGTCATCGCCGACCGTTCGGTGCACGCGACCGTCAAGGCGTTCGCCTACGTCAACGCCGGCCGATGGGTCGTGTCGTGCCCGTTCCCCGGCTGCAACTCGGCGCAGATGGCGAGCTTCACGGACCGGCGCTACTTCTGCTGCGACTGCGCGAACGCCGCCGTCGGGGGCGCCTGGGTCGAGGTCGTCTGGCCGGAGAATCACACCGACGTCGAGAACTGGGTCGCGAGCAGGCCGTTCGACGTGCGCCACTGGGTGCCGGGCGAGACCGCCGAGGACATCGCCGCGCAGGATGCCGAGGCGCTGGGGCGAGGGTTCGCCGGGGGGCCCGCGCAGGCCGGCGAGTCCGTGGCGACCCGCGTCGCGCGTGAACGTCAGGCCAGCCCGCGCTCGGGCCGAAAGGCGAAGGTGTAGGCGATGGCGAGCTGGGGAACTCCTGTCACGCATTTCACCGGGGACACGCTGGCGGTCAGCGATTGGAACACCATCGCCAACAACGAAACCTTTCTCTACCAGGCGCCGTACTGCAACTACTACGATAACGGCGGCACAAACGTCCCCTCCTCCACCTACACGCAGGTCGCCCTCGGCGGGGTCACCTGCGCCGGCTACGGCTTCAGCGTCTCGTCGAACAATGTCGTCGTGCCGCTGGCCGGCATCTACTGGGTGGCGGGTGCCGTCGCCGCCTCGTCTAACCAGGCGACGGGCTGGGTTGCGGCGTACATCTACCACAACGGGTCGATTTATGCGAACGGCGCGCAGGCCGCGTTCTCCGCCGGCGGCAATGCCCAGTCGTCGGTCTCCACCGTTGTCAAGTGCGCCGCGAGCGACACGCTCGCCCTCTACGCCCGCCAAACCGGGCCAAACCCGATGACGACGAACCCGGCCGCGAACCTCACATACCTGGCGGCGACCTTTGCCGGTTCGGTCTAGCTCACCGCCTGCGTCGTGCTCGTACCGACGAGCGCGTGCGTAAGCACGTACTCCTGATCCCCAATCCATTCGATCGTCTCGGCCGGTGACATGCCCGGCGTGAACATCGCCGTCACCTGACCGGCTGGGATCGGGTAGTCGAAGCAGGGGTCCGCTGCTGAATTGCCGAACTGCACACAGACCGTCGAGCCGCTCTCCGTGAAGGTCACGAAGCCGGGGTCGATGACCGGGCTCCCGCCATCGGTCACGCTCACGTCGACCCCGATCCACGAGCCGAAATCGGTCACCTGGAACGTGCCGAACGACACGTCGTAGTTGTCGCCAGCCTCGGTGATTATGCCAGGCACCTGCGGCCAGTCCGTGACGCTCGTCGCGCCGCTGGTGCTCGCCGAGAGGCCGAGCGTCCCAGCGAAGCTCGCCGAATAGGTGAGGCCCTCAACGTTCGTGAGCGGCACACCTGTCACGGTGCAGTCGGGGGAGGTCGCCGAGTCGACGAAGGCGTTGTCGCCCTGGTTGAACGTCGGCGCGCCTGACCAGTTGAGCGTGCAGGTTGTTTGTGAGTCCTTCACCGTCGTCAGCACCGCGCCGTCAACCGTGAAGCTGACTGAGGTCGCCGGGGGAGCGGTGTCCGTGCCGAGCGGCGATGAGACGGTGGCAGTGAGTATCGAAGTGGTCGTCTTGTCCACCGGGTCGCCCTGGAGCGTCACCGATGTCTTGGTCGCTTGGCCATTGACCTGCTCGATGTCCGTCTCGGACGCCGAGTCGGTCCCGGAGATGTATTCGGTGATGACCGTGTGCTGCCCGAGGGCCGCGTAGGTCACCGGGCAGGTGGTCGTGGTGGCGGAACCGCCGACATCGGTCGAGCAGGCGAGCGCGCCGTCAGAGTAGAAGTCGAGCACGCCCGCGGGGAGCTGCGGATCGCCGCCGCCATTAGTCGCGGCGGTGGCGGACGCTGTGTAGACGACCGCGAGGGGATCGTTCGCCGACTGTGTGAAGAGCGGGTCGAGGTGGACGGCGAGCTTGACCGGGGCCAGGGACTTCGCCTTCGGCGCGCGCCAGACGCAATCGACGTAGCCGCGCTTCACACGCCGTCCGTCGCTGAGCCGTACCCAATGCACGCGATTGACCTTGTGGAAGTTGACGCGGCAGGACTTAGCCTTGCCGAGCGGGTAGGACGCGTGCGACGCTGCGCTGGCAGGCATCGCGAAGCCGAGGCCGTAGCCGACGGCGAAGGCGAGACATCCTACGACCAGGACTCCGGCGAGCTTTCTCATGGTCGGTTCCTCTCTCCCGTGGTGCCCCTAACGATAGTCGCCTTCCGGTCGNNAAGTCCAGGGCGCGAATAACCCGGCCGCGGCCGCCGTCGCGGTTAGCATCTCACCCGATGGCAGCCGACCGGGCACGGAGCGCGCGATGACCGCCCTGGGTGTCGATTCCTACGGTGCCCTCCCGGTCTCCGCTCTCGCCCGCTACGACTTCATCGGCCGCTACGTCTCGGGATCGACAGGGAAGTGCATCGACCAGTTCGAGGTCCCGGCCTATCACAAGGCCGGGAAGTCGCTGATCCTCGTCTACGAGGACGCGGCCGCCGATGCGGCTGGGGGGGCGAACGCTGGCGCGGCCAAGGCGGTCATCGCCCGCCCGGTCCTGCGCGCGATCAACTGGCCGGTGGGCCGGCCCGTCTACTTCGCCTGCGACATGCCCGGCTACGCGGCCGACCTTCCCAGCTTCGTCGCCTGCGCCGAGACGTTCGCCAAGGGGATCGTCCGCCCGGCCGCCATCTACGGAGATGTCACCACCTGCACCTACGCCTACGAGCACGGCATCCGCTACCTCTGGCAGTTCGGCGAGGGCAGGGCTCCGGGGATCACCGTCTACCAGTCGCGGCCCATCGTCGTCGACGGTTACAGCGTCGACCCCGACGAGGCCTTCGCCGCCGACTACGGCCAGTGGGCTCCTACGCCGGTCCCAACCCCATCCACGGAGGTCGACATGATCTACACCCTCAACCCGAACTACCTCGTCCGCGGGGACAAGAAGACGGGCATCCCGAACCCCGCCGCTCTTGACTCGCTCAGGGCGCAGGGCATCCCGGAAAAGAAGCTCACCGCCGAGCAGTTGGGCGCGCTCGCCACGGTCCCCTGGGGCCAGCTCTAGGCCGATGACCGATCCTGTCGCCGTCATCGCGTCGGTCTCCTCGACCATCGTCGCCGGAGGCGTGATCGCTCCGTTCGTCTGGCGTCGCTATGGCCAGGGCGTCGCCGAGCGACACGCCAAGGACCTGTTCCTCGATGGCTCGCTCGCGATCCCCGGGGTACGCAACAAGATCGACCCGGCAGCCGTGCGCCTCGCGGGCGTCGAGACGGGCGTTGCGGAGCTCCGGGTCGTGGTCGATGAACACGGCGAGATCATGGCTGACATCCAGAAGTCGCTCCGGATGAGCAACGGCCAGACCATCGGCCAGGCTATCGAGATCGCCGCCAGGGAGGCTCGGGCCGCCGCGACCGCCGTCGCTGAGATGGACAAGAAGCCACCGGCACGTCGCCGGTCAACGACAGGAGGGAAAGCATGAACCTCGAACAGGTCAAGTCCGTCACGATCTACGTCCTGGGCCTCGCGGCCGTCATCATCGGCGCGATTCCGGCCGTCACCGAGTCAGTCGCCGTCCACACGGCCCTGGTCGCCGCCGGCGCCGTCGTCGTCGCCGTCGAGCGCTACCTGCAGGGCCAAGTCGAGGTCGTCGGCCGGATTCGCAAGTGAGCGCCGGCCTGCGCGGCCTGCTCCCCGAGACGCGCTTCGCGCCGTCGCTCGAGGAGAGGCTGACCAAGCCGCTGCCTCCGGCGCCATCCGAACCGTTCGACTACGCGGCCAAGGTCGCGGGCGGATTCCCGATGGCGGGCAACGACAAGCTGGGCGACTGCACCATCGCGGGCTGGGTGCACCTCTGCCAGCTCGCCTACGCCGCGGTCGGCGAGACCTACACCTACCCGGGGGACGAGGCGGTCGCCGCGGCCTACTGGAAGCTCGTCGGGCACGGCCCGCAGTACGCGGACGACCCGGGGCCGGGGCTGCAGATGACGCAGGTCCTCTCGGCCGCGTCGCAGGGCGCCGGGCTGCTCGGCGTGAAGGCGGTCGCCTGGGGCTCGGTGAACATCCACTCCAAGGCGGCGCTGCGGAACGCGCTCTACAACTTCGGCGCTCTCTACCTGGCCGGCGACATCCCGGCGGACGCCGAGACGCAGTTCCCCGGCTGGTGGCATCTCGTCACCGGGTCGCACCCGGCCGTCGGGGGCCACTGCTTCACCGCGAGCGGGAACGAGCTGAAGGACCTGCTGACCGGGCTCGACTCGGAGACGTGGGGCGCCGAGAACGGGTTCACGTGGAACTGGTGGGCACGGTATGGCGTGAGCGCCTTCGTCGTGGTGCCGGAGTGCTTCGTCACCGCCGGGCACGGGCCGCTCGACTCCATCGACGTGGCCGCGCTGGAGGACGACGTGCGGGGGTTTGCCGCCGCCGCTTGACCGCCGCGCTACGCTGGCGGCGTTCATCTCTTCTCTCCCTGGAGAACCGATGACAGAGGACCCTGGCACCGAAAGGCTGTCGGGGTCCTCTCGCGTCCGGGACACCGCCGCGGTAAAATGCGGGATGCGACGGTCGGATCGCTCCCGAATCGCCTAGACGTCTAGGCATTTCGAGGAGGTACTAGCTTTCCGACCGGAAGGCGACTATCGTTAGCAGTGGTCCAGGGAGAGGAGAACAAGATGGAATCCCAAACCGTCGTTACGGCGAGGCTCTCGAGCGGCACCCGAATCACGATCGACACCGGGCCGTACGGCTCATCGTTCGTCGATCTCGTCGGCGCCGAAAATGTCCGCGTCGACCTGGCTGGCAGCCCGGCCAGGTCCTACGTCGTCATCCATGCCAAGCATGGCCCGCAGGGCTGCACCCCCATCGACTTGACCGACTGCACGGTCGCTCTCTCGCTCAGGCACGCGATGGCCATCGGTGAGGTCGCCGCGGCCGAGATGGCGCGGCTGGCCGACCACGTCCAGCAGGAAGCACGCGAGCACCGGGACGCCGAGCACACCATCCCGGCCAGCACGATGACCAGCACGATGACCCTCTACGCGAGGGCGCACCACCTGGACCCGGCAGACCTGATGGCCTGCCACACCGTCGAGCCGGAGTGGGTCGCGCCGGTGGGCCCCGACCCCTACGGCCGTGTGATCCGCGTCGACGGCTCGGATTATTCCGATGCCGTTTGGCCAATGGCCTACCTGCGTAGCCTCGCCGACGCCATCAAGGTCACGTCGTGAGGGGCGACAAGGTCACCGTCGTCGTCGACGCGGGCACGGCGACGCGAGAGTTCGAGATCGAGGCGACCAAGAAGGGCCGCAAGGTCGAGGTCCGCGAGCAAGGCCGGACCACGTCCGTCGTCGAGGTGGACCAGGGCGGGAACGATGTCCGCACCTGCCGGTTCCGCAACGACCGGATCATCGCCCTCGTCGAGCACAAGGTGGAGGAGGAGGCGTCGGTCGCCCGACTGCCGGGGGTGACGCAATGAACGACCGGCCCCGTCCGCGGCCAATGTACCCGCACGAGCAGCCGATGACGGATGCCGAGTATCTGGCGCGCCTCCACCGGGAGGTGGACGAGTGCCGGTCCCGGCTCGTCGCCCGGGTCCTGTCCGTCGACGCGGCGGTCTGCGACCACGGCCGTAAGCCCAGCGAGTGCGACGACTGCCGGTTCGCCCGCGATTGTGAACGAGACGACGAGAGGGGTTGGTGAGCATGACCGTGGAGACAGGAGAGGTCGTGGAGGCGGCGCTGGTGCCGGCAAGGACCGGCTCGGCGCTGATCACCCTGGCAGCCACCGGCGCGGAGATCAGAGCGCAGCAGGCCGCCTATGAGAGGCTGGTGACGGAACTCCTCGACCGCGACGCCGACTACCAGACGATCGCCGGGAAGGCGTTCAAGAAGAAGTCGGCCTGGCGCAAGCTCAGCTTGGCCTTCGGGGTGAACCTGGAGATCAAGACCGTCACCCACGACCGCGGGCCGGACGGCCGGATCGTCCGGACGGAGGTCATCGCCCGCGCCACGGCGCCGAACGGGCGTTTCGCCGACGGGATCGGGTCATGCAGCGTGTTCGAGAAGTGCTGCGGCGGCGAGGGGATCTGCACTCGTGAGGAGTTCTACGCCGACTCCGGTCGGCCGACCCACCACGTCCACTGCAAGCAAGGCTGCCAGGGCTGGATCCACTTCTCGCACGCCGAGCACGACGTCCCGGCCACGGCCGCGACCAGGGCCACGAACCGCGCCGCGGCCGACCTGTTCGCCGCGGGCGAGGTCTCGGCCGAGGAGATGTCCGACGCCGGGGCCGGTGGGCAGCCGAACCCGCGCCCGAGCGGTTCCGAGGCCAGGCGGCGTCCAGCCAACGACCGCGACGTGACGTGCTCCGCCATCGCCCAGGCGACGCCGAAACAGCTCGACACGGTCCTCAACATCGCCCACCGCGCCAACCCCGAGAACCAGGTCATCGACGGCGAGCTCGCCGAGGCGCGGGCATGGCTGGCGCATCCCACCGAGGGCGAGTGGCCGGTCACGGACGCCCTCGACGCGTGGCTGGCGACGCGGGTGGGTGAAGCCGTGACGTTCGTCTCGCTGTCGAAGGCGCAGGCGTCCAAGGTCATCAGCGGGTCGAGTGGGAACNNCCGAGGACGAGGAGCCGTTCTGACATGACCACCTACAAGTGGTTGCGCCCGGACCACCGCGGCGCCTACGGCCACGGGGACTACACCGCCCACCTGCCCCACGGCACACGCCCTGGCAAATGGCTCCCGGCGGTCGCGGCCCCCAAGCCGTGCGCCCGCGGCTATCACGTCGTGGACATCGCCCATCTCCCGGCCCACTGGGGTATCCCGGGCGTGCTCTACGAGGCCGAGACACGCGGCAAGACGGTCGAGGACGGCGACAAGCTCGCCTGCGAGTCGATTCGCCTAGTGCGCCGCGTCGGCGAGTTGACACCGGGGATCGCCGCCACCTTTGCCGCCGATTGCGCCGAGCGCGTACTGGGGCTGTTCGAGGCGAAGTTCCCCGACGACGACCGTCCGCGCAAGGCCATCGAAGCGGCGCGGGCCTGCATCGCCGACCCGACGCCGGAGAACCGAGCCGCCTGGGACGCCGCCCGGGCCGCCGTCGTCGCCGCCAGGTACGCCCGGGCCGCCGTCCGGGCCGCCGTCTACGCCGCCAGGTAC
>PLPK01000007.1 GCA_003159795.1 Acidimicrobiaceae bacterium
GTCGAGGGCTCGGCGGTGCTTTGTCTTGAGCACACCGGTCGCCTCCACGACAGCCCGGATGGCCTCGAAGATCCGCTGTGGCCGTTCCGATTGTCAGCGTTCAAGTAATCCCGCAGTTCATCGGTCTGGCGTTCAAGTTATCCAGCACCCCAACGTTCAAGTAATCCCTCACTTCTGAGGGATCCACCGCTCGGGCTCCTTGTTGCAGTAGTCGCGTCCTCGTCCAGTCAGACGAGAGGCGCCCATGACAAGGAGAACGTTCATCGTGATCGACATCGTCGAGATCCTGTTGCATTGGAGTGCCGGCCGGAACCGGTCCCAGATCGCCCGGAGCCTGGGGATCGACCGTGGCACCGTCGCCAAGTACACGGCCAAGGCGGAGGCCGAGGGCTACGCGCCGAACGGCACCGCCCTGTCCGCCGAGCAGTGGAACGTGCTGGTCCATAAGTGGTTCCCCGAGCTGGTCGACCCCCGGGAGCGCAGCCGCACCCACGAGACCATCGACGCGTATCGCGCCGACATCAAGACGATGCTCACAACCAACACCGCGCAGACGGTGCACCAGCGCCTACGCGACGAGCATGGGCTGACCGTCGGTATCTCGAGCTTCCGGCGCTACCTCTGGCGGGAGTTCCCAGAGGACAACCTGCGCAACATCGCCACGCCGCCCCGGCCCGATATCCCCCCCGGCGAGGAAGCCCAGATCGACTACGGCTACCTCGGCACGTGGTTCGACCCGTTGGCCAACCGCATGCGTCGGGTATGGGCGTTCGTCATCGTCCTCGCGTGCTCGCGTCACATGTTCGTCCGCCCGGTGTTCACCATGGACCAGCGCGCCTGGACCCAGTGCCACGTCGATGCCTTCTCGTACTTCGGCGGCATCACCCGTCGCCTGGTGAGCGACAACCTGAAGACCGGGGTGATCAAGCCCGACATCTACGACCCGCTCCTCAACCGCTCCTACGCCGAGTTCGCCGCCCACTACGGCTGCCTCATCGACCCGGCCCGGGCCAGGAAGCCGAAGGATAAGCCAAGAGTCGAACGCCAGATGCCCTACGTCAGGGACTCCATGTGGAACGGGCGCGACTGGGTTGGTGAAGCCGACATGGGAGCGGGGGCGCTGCTGTGGTGCACCGAGGTGGCGGGCACCCGCGCGCACCGCTCGCTCGATGGCGCCTCGCCGTTGTCGGTCTTCGCCGAGGTCGAGCTGCCCGCTCTCATTCAATTGCCGCGGTCCCCCTTCGAGCTGGCGTCGTGGAGCCGGCCCAAGGTCGGCCCCGACTGCTACGCCAAGTCGGGCAAAGCGCTCTACACCGTCCCGTGGCGCTTCATCGGCCAACGCATAGACGCCCGGTTGGGGGACCGCACCGTCGAGTTCTACGTCGACGGCCAGGTGGTCAAGACCTGGGCCCGCGTCGAGAAGGGCAAGGAGACCGACTGGTCGGACTTCCCGCCCGAGAAGGTGGCCTTCTTCATGCGCACCCCGCAGTGGTGCATCAAGCAGGCGGGCGACCTGGGTGAGGACGTGAAGTCCCTGGTCGAAGGCCTCTTGGAGCTCCACGCCCTCTACCGGCTCCGCCAGGCCCAAGGGGTGGTGCGTCTGGCGGAGAAATACGGCAACGTGCGGCTCAACGCGGCGTGCCGGCGGGCCAGCGAGATCGGCGATCCCGAGTACCGCACCGTCAAGGGCATCTTGGTGGCCGGCACCGAGAACGACGGCCGCGAAGAGCAGTTGGCGCCCGATGCGCCGGCGCATCTGCACGGCCCGGTCCGCCTGTTCGAGAACATCGACGATGCGGCGGCCGCGAAGTGAGGGCGCACCAGCTCGAGACGACGCTGCGCTCGTTGAAGTTGTCAGGGATGCTCGACACCTTGGAGGTGCGACTGGCCCAGGCCAACGCCGGCGAGCTCGGCCACATCGAGTTCCTCCAGACACTGTGCGAGGACGAGTTGTCCCGGCGCGACGCGGCCGGCATCGAGAGGCGGGTGCGGGCCGCACACTTTGAACAGACCTGTGTCATCGAGGACTTCGATTTCACCTACAACACCAAGATCCCCGCAGCTCGCATCAGAGACCTGGCCACGTTGCGCTTCGTCGAGCACGGCGAGTCGGTGGTGCTGCACGGCCCGGTCGGCGTCGGGAAGTCGATGATCGCCCAGGCTCTTGGCCACCAGGCCTGCCGCCGGGGCTACAACGTGGCGTTCACCAAAACGTCGCGACTTTTGGCTGATCTCGCCGGTGGTCACGCAGACCGCACGTGGGAGACCAGGCTGCGGCGCTGGGCCCGGCCGGCCGTCTTGATCTTGGACGACTTCGCCATGCGTGACTTCTCTCCGGCGCAGTCCGATGACCTGTATGAGTTGATCACCGAACGTGCCGGCAGGAGTCTCATTGTGACCGCCAACCGGACGGCGACGGACTGGTACTCGCTATTCCCGAACCCCGTTGTCGCCGAGTCGATCCTCGACCGGGTGGTCAACAGCGCGCACCACATCCACATGGATGGCAAGTCCTACCGTCCGAACCTCCGCCCCAGCGCAACAGACAAGAAACAGTCGTGAGCGCGCAGGAGCGGAGGCCGGCACGCTGCACGGCGCCGGGCTGCCACGCGGCGTTGCCGGCCTACACCGGCCGGGGCCGTCCCCGCCTCTATTGCTCTGCACGCTGTCGGTCCGCCGGCCGGGGCACCGTCCGCCGCACCACCTTGCGCGTCGAGGTCGACCACATCGGTGACGCCGCCGCCGGCCGTCCGATCGGTCGGGTGTGGTTGGTCCGCCTCCGGCGTGGAGCAGAGGGGGTGACGGTCGCCGCCGAGCTCGGTCGTCCAACGGCCGACCACCTCGCCAGCCAGATCGCGCAGCTCATCGACGGGCGTCAGCGGGCGTCGGGAGCCGCCATGGAGTAGACAGAATTCCCAGGGGCCCGGTGGTGGATTACTTGAACGCAGGGCTGCGGGATAACGCGAACGCTGACACTTGGAGCTGCACGTAGGCATGTGCGGCTCCAACGGCGTCAGCGGGCAACTTGCCGGATCGTCGCGCCGTTCGACCAAGAGTCACGAGTACCTCGGGAATCGCATCCTCGGGAATCGAGCTGACGTGCGCCCCGCGGTAGTTGGAGAGAATGGCCTGAATCGCCTTGGGCAACCTCGCCAGGTCCGGTCGCCCGTCAGCTAACAGATACGGCAGATGCCAGGTCTGAACGTCGGCGGCACTTCCCACATAGGCGAAACAGTCGGCCGGGAGGTGGTACTTCGGATGCAGGAGGCCTCCCTCGAACTCGCCAGTCGCGTCGGTTTCAGAGGGCGTCGCGGGCGGTAGCAGTCTGAGAACAACGTCGCTGTCGGCGCGGGGCCGGTAGATGCCGTCGACGCTCAGCCACCACAGATCCAAGGGCGCCTCGGGCTCGTCCAGTCTCACGAAGACCCGGTCACGGTGCCCACCCGGAACGTGATCCCGGGCGTAGAGCATCACCCCGTCGCTCACGGCCACCGAATGGACCTTCTGCTCGTCGGCGTAGCGGTGGGCTTGGGCGAGGGCCGCGTCGACTGAACGCTGGTTCCACGCCAGAGATCCGGGGCGCTTCACCTCGACGATGAGGTGCTTGATCCCCAGCCGGGTGAGCACGATGTCGGCGTAGGCGACCTGGTTGTTGAAGTCGGCCAGATGCCAGTCGAGAGTGCTCGTAAAGAGATCCTCGAGGATGTTTTCGGCCACCTTCTCCGAAGCGGTCCCGAATCGGTGCTGCTGAGCCAGCCGTTCTTCACGCTTCGCGAGAAAGCTCGGCCATGCGACGCTGAGAGCGTCACAGCAGCGGCGGTAAGCGACGAGCGACGCGACATCCGTCATGTCCGACAAGAGTGCCAGGTAATCGGCCCAGACGCCACGGGCTCCTCCGGCTCCAGGCCGTCGTGTGTAGAGTCCACTCGTGTCGCTGACATCGCATCTCAAACCCGGCGCGGTGCTCAAGCCATGGTTTGAGGAGCACTACCCGAACGTCAAGTTCATGCAGACAGCATGGCGATCCGCCGGGCCTCCGACAGTGTTGGCGCCGCAGGGAGCCAACCCCGCACTCGTGGGAACGGCCTTTGACTATCGGCTGCGACTCTTCCTCGACCCAAGCCCCGATGTGCAGTCTTTTGTAGCGCACCGAGGCACGCTCGAGCTCGATTCGCGCACCGCAGACGAGGTCTGGATCGACCTGGATGGGGACCGAATCTGGCGCTCTCGTCGCTGGGACATGATCGCCAGCTATGTCAAGGCGACCCTTCTCACCTAGCAGCCCGCGGGTGTCAAGTTGCCCACTGAACACGAACTCGGCCTCGCTCGAATGTGCTGCCTACTCGCGAGGCTTGAGGTCCCTGGACGAGTCTCCAATCCGATTGCATGGGGCGAGGATCTGGTCGCGCTACGTCCCGATGCGTCCATCGAGCAGCACTTGGCAATTGTCAGTGAGCCCGCTGCGCAGGACGTCGTGATGTTGATTACGGCCGCACGTTCTGGTCCACTAGGGAGCCGCTTTGGCGAGCCCTTCTTACCGAACCCTCGATTCCCGGGGTCGCGCAATGTGGGGGGAGCGGATGCTGACTTCGTGATCGGAGGCACTCTTGTCGAGCTCAAGACGAGTATCGAGAAGTCACTCGCCGCGACGTGGGCATGGCAACTTCTCGGGTATCTGCTCCTGGACTGGAACGACGACTGCGCAATACGCAAGGTTGGTTTCTACAGCGGCCGGCACCCCGCGCTCCTCTCGTGGGGAGCAGAAGAAGCACTGAGCGAAGCCGCTGGACACGACGTGACGATCGAGAACGCGAGAGCCGAGTTCAAAGCTTGGATTCTGGAGCACTTGCCATTTCGCGGGACGATGTTTCGAATGCCGGATGGGAAGATTCTCAGGCGACGACTACCGAACGAGCGGCGCCCCTGAAACTCTCGCCCCCTCCTTCTGCGTTGGATGAACCGTAGCGAATTGCGGAGGCGATCGAGGATCTCGTCGAACATAGACTGGCTCTTCTCAACGAACCGGGGCGCGTGAACACCTGACCGTGCTCCGATAGGGATCCACCAACGCGGCAAAGGGCCTCGCCATTCTCGTGGTGTTCCATCACTTCGAGAAGAGGAGACCCCCTGCCATGGGTGACGGTAACGAGTTCGACGACGCGTTGTTGGGACTGCCCGGCTTTCGCGTCACGGCGGTCGCCGAGGACGGCGACGAGCTGCTCGTCGGCATCGAGACGATTCGTGCCGCGGCGGGCTGCCCCACGTGCGGGGTGATCGCCCGCACGAAGGACCGCCAGCGGGTGGTGATCCGTGACCTGCCGGTCTTCGACCGGCGGGTGAGGCTCGTCTGGTCCAAGCGCCGCTTTGCCTGTCCCGAGCCGGACTGCCCG
>PLPK01000047.1 GCA_003159795.1 Acidimicrobiaceae bacterium
GCCACGGCGATCCGGTCCTTGACGCTGTGGGCCGGATTGAAGAACTCGAGTTTGGCGGCGATCTCGGCCCCCGCCCCGTCACTCACGCGCCTCAGGCGCACAAGAGGTGTGTTCCCGATCAGCTCTGTGATGTCGTTCGCAATGGCCATGGTCGTCCTCCCTCTCGTCCCTCTCGTGTTCGGTCACTATACATAACTAAATCAATGGGACTGATCGATAGACCATATATAGGTCGATCCCCACCTGCAAGATTCCTGGTGGGCAGGTCGGGCCACCGATCGGCGCGGTCCTCCGCGCCGATGGCGCTAGGTCGGGGGAACGCGCCCAAGTCGAACATGCGGAGTGGTTGCGATGCGCCTTCAGACGAGCGTCGGAGGTCGCTGAGAGGATCGCCGGGCGCTAACTGCCTGTCCGGGCGCCCGCCACCGGTCAATGTCTAGGTCGTGGCGCGGCGGTGGTCTCGGGTGCTTGGTGGTGGCGTCTGCGGGTGGGCTTCCCGCCGGGGAGAGTAGCGAAGGCGATCAAGGCGGCGGCGAGAGCGACAACTGCTGTGGTGAGCAGGCCGAGATCCATCCCGCTGATGAATGCGGCGTGGGCGGCGCGCGCGATCAGGGTGCCGATGGTGCCGCCGACGTGGTGGGCAACGGCGAGCGCCGAACCGAGCGTGCCCTGGGCGGCTTGCTCGAGCGCGGGCGGCAGGTGGTGGGGGGCGAGGGCGCTGGTGAGGCGGTCCTGGTAGCGGCTGGACAGGAGGCTGCCGACCACGGCCACGCCGAGGGCGCCGCCGACTTGGAGAAAGGTGCCGTTTGTCGCTCCACCCACCCCGGTGTGCTCTCTGGGGAGCGAGCCCATCACCGATGCGGTCGCGGGCGGGATGACGAGCCCGGCGCCGATCCCGACCAGGGCCAGGCCGGCGACGATGCCGCCGTAGCTGGTGGTGACCGTGGCGCCGGAGATCAGCCAGAGGCCGGCGGTGGCGCTGAGAAGGCCGGTGGTGACGGTCAGCTTCGTGCCGAGCGCGCGTACAAGTTCGCTGGAGAGCGGGGCGACGAGGACGATCGCGCCTGCGGCGGGCAGTATGCGCACGCCGGCCTGCAATGGCGTGTAGCCGAGCTGGAACTGGAGGAACTGCGTGAGAACGAAGAGCGCCCCCAGCATGCCGAACATCACCAGGGCGATCGACGTGACCGCGGCCGAGAAGCTTCTCTGGCGAAAGAAGCGCAGGTTGAGCATTGGGCTCACGCTGGTCCGCTCCCGGAGCACGAAGGCGACGAGGATCGCGACTGCGCCGAAGCCGGTCGCGAGTACCAGTGTCGAAGACCAGCCGTGCACGGGCGCTTCGATGATCGCACAGAGCAGGAGCCCTAGTCCGGCGATCGACAGTAGCGACCCGGCGACATCTGGGCGCTGTGCCGAAGGATTCCTCGAGTCGGGGACGAGGGCCACCGCGAAGACGAAGCCGATAGCGGCGATCGGGACGTTGACCAGGAATACCGACCCCCACCAGAAGTGCGCCAGGAGCACGCCACCGACGATCGGGCCGAGCGCGATCCCGGCCCCGCTCGTTGCCCCCCAGAGGCCGATCGCACGCTGCCGTTCGCGGGCGTCGGTGAAGGTGTTGGTGATGATCGCCACCGTGGAGGGCATGATCAGCGCGGCGCCGATGCCCATGCTCGCACGGGCCGCGATCAGCTCCCCGACCGAGCCGGAGAAGGCGGCCCAGGTCGAGCAGGCCGCGAACGCGACCAGGCCGGAGAGGAAGACCCGTTTGCGGCCGATTCGGTCGGCGAGGCTGCCCGAGACCAGCATCAGCCCTGCGAACAGCACCACGTAGGCGTCGACGATCCATTGCAGGTCGCTTGAGCTGGCGTGCAACTTGCGTACCAGCGTCGGCAGGGCGACGTTCAGGACGGTGCCGTCGAGCGAGACGATCAGCAGCGACACGCACAGCACTGCCAGCGCCAACCAACGTCGCGAGGAATCAGTTCTCTGCCCGCCGTGCTCGGCCCGAGGGGCCCCGCTGAGATCGGGCGCTGTTGGTCCAGGTGGGTCGACGATGAGCCTGCCGCCGCTTCTCACCAGAGGGTGTAGCCACCGTCGACGACGAGCGTCTCGCCCGTGATGTAGCTCGCCGCATCGGAGGCCAGGAAGATCACGGCGTTCGCGATCTCCTCGGGTTCCCCCATGCGCGCGAGCGGAGTGCCACCGATCCAGTAGTCGCGCTTGTGGTCGGCATGCGGGTACATCTTGGTCATCTTGGTGCCGATGTAGCCGGGGGCGACGGCGTTGACGCGCACTCCGTGCGGGGCCCACTCGACGGCGAGCGACTTCGTAAGCATGATCACGCCGGCCTTGGAGACGTTGTAGGCGACCTGGGGCTGGGGCCGGTTGACGATGAGCCCGGACATCGAGGCCAGCGAGACGATGGCGCCCGAGCGCGCCGCGATCATCGCGGCACCGAACACCTGGCTGCAGTAGAAGGTGCCGGAGAGGTTCACCTTCAGCATGCGGTCCCACTCGGCGATGCTCATCGTCTCGGCGGGGGAGTGGTGCGCGATGCCGGCGTTGTTAACGAGCGTGTCGGGAAGGCCGAAGCGGCCCTCGAGTTCGTCGCGGGCCGCCTTCACCCCCTCATAGTCGGACACGTCGCAGGCGACGCCGACGATCTCCCTGCCCACCTCCCCGGCGAGAGTGGCAGCCGCCGCATCCACTGCCTGCTCCTCGAGGTCAAGCAGCGCCACGGCGGCGCCTGATCGCGCCGCGGCGGTGGCGATGGCGTACCCGATGCCGCGCGCGCCACCGGTGACGAGCACGCGGCGGCCGTCGAGACGGAAGTTGTCACCCCGATCACCCATCGGTCGCCCCTCCCTCTTCACCAGGAGAACTCCTCGGTTGAGGTTAGGCGAGAACTTCATGGCCGCCCGGGCCCGGGGTCCTCGCGGTCGGGGGGCGACGTGAGGTGCGACCCCGGTCCCGCTCGCCCGGTGGGGTCAGGTGAACCGCGCCGTCGTGGTCCACAGGCCGAGGGCGGGATTGGCAATGTGGTCGAACGGCGCCCCGTCGCGATCGAGCCGTGCTCCCGTCGGCGTCTGTTCCGTCACGCCGAGGCGCGCGAGCTCGGCGGCCAGATCTCGCCACGCGTAGCCGACGGACTCGACTTCGTCGCGGGTGAGGCCGCCGGTCGCGGGGTCGGTGCAGTACACGACGCGGAAACGACCCTCGCTGCTGCCGTGGATGAGATGCGCCGCCGCCCCGAGGTTGTCGGCGAGTTCAGGGTCGCTTCGCACCGCCGCGAGGATGGCGGGTGTGCCGCGGTAGCCGTGGCGGCGGATGAGGGTGTCCATGGTCGCGTCCTCGCCGAACCGGCAGACGCCCGGCGCGAGCACGATGAGCTCCGCTCCGTCGGCCAGCGCCATCCGGGAGCGGTAGATCGCCTTGTTCGCGAGCCAGGTCGTCCCGAACTCGCTGGGGTCGATCCAGCACGTGACCCGGCGGAGCGGTTGTTCGAGCACCTCGACGTTGCAGCGCTGGGCGAGGCCGGCCGCGGCCCGGAAGGCGGCACCCCCCGATTCGTCGGATCGTCCGTGACCGACAAAGAGCCCGCGGTGCTCGATTCCGGCCGGCCCGTCCTGCACCACGGTCAGGATCCACAGCACCGGGACGCGCGGCGCGACGAACCGGTCGAACGCGGCGTCGACCACCCCGCGGACCGGGTTGAGGACGCGGCCCATGATCGTCTCCATGCCGCAGACCGCCCCGAGGAAATGGGTGCGGTTGATCGTCGAGACGCCGCCGAGGCCGATGACGAGGTTCTTGGAGTAGTTGGCCATCCCCGTCACCTCGTGCGGGACGACCTGGCCGATCGAAACGACGAGGTCCCATCTTTCGAGCGCGAGCTCATCGATATCGACGGGGATCGGATCGCTGAAGCGACCCGCCGAGAGCGTTGTGACCTCGCCGGCACCGATTTCTCCGAGGCGCACCACCCCTTCCCGGCACCGATGCCGGAGGATGCGGTCGAACGGGACCCGGCCGCCGAACACCTGGGTCGCCGCACCTGGCTCCATCGCGGAGTGCGTGCCAAGTGCCGGCAGCACGGCGACGTCGCAACCGGCACCGGTCAGGTCCTCGAAGAGGAATCCGGTGATCTCGCCGGCCCGTGACCGACGACGAGTGCCGTCCGGCGGAACCAGGAGCACCCGCCGCGCGCCCGTGGCGATCACCTCGGTGATGGCGATCTCGTGGACGAGCCCGGGCAACTCGTCCGGGGAGATCGACCGCGTCACGCCGCCCACGCTGTAGCGGGGCAGGTTCGAGCTGTTCGTGCCGAACGCCGCCTGGGCGGCGCCGGACGGCGCGGCGAACCGGGCGGTCCCAGCCTCCGGAGGGGTCGACGTCGTGCCGAGTCGTTGGTCGCTTGGCGGCCCGGGAGTCCCTCGCCGGTCGCCGAGAGCCCTCACGCCCACGAACCAGGCCTCCCGTCCCGGGATCCGCCAGACGTTCGGGCCGCGGACCACCGAGACACGTTGCTGGGCTTTGTCATGCGGACATTGTGCTCCTCCGTCATCGATCAGTCGGAACCCGCGGGTTTCGGGTTCGGGGAACTTCGCCTGTTTGGACCATGCCGGCGCAGGTGTGCCCCCGCTGGTGGGCATTTGGGCCATCGAACAGCGGTGGAGCCCTTGGTAGCCTGATTGCGAGTTCGTTGCACGGTGCTTGCCAGTTGAGTCGGGCGGGTGCCGGTGCGACAAGAGCGCGTGACTGGAGGTGGAGGCGATGCCGCAACACCGTGGTGCATGCCGGAGCTGGTTCCCGGAAGGGATGGTGAGCGGGCGCGACCATGGCGCCGGGTGGCGGAAGGTCCTCCTTTTCTCGGCGATCACGGTCATCGCCGCTGGCGTCACCGCGCCGGTTGTCGCGTTGGCCACCGTGGCTCTCGGGGCGGCGACGAGTGGGGCCGCGCAGACCCCCGCTTCGTTTCTGCGGGGCCTCGGTTCGGCCGTCCGTTCAGGGAATACGAGCTATCTGCTGGCACGGCTCAACGGCGCAGTGATCAAGGGGTTCGGAACAGCCGAATGTCGGAGCTACCTCGCGGCGAGCAAGGATCCGACGGCCAGCTACACGGTGCTCTCCGTCGGCAGGGCCGGTCCCTTCGTCTACGTGATGAAGGGGAAAAGGGTGGTCGTCGAGAACGTCGTGCCGGTGAGGGTGAGAGCCGTGCGTCACGGCGCCACGGTCCGCACGACGGTGCACCTCGCGGAGTCAGGCCACCCGGCGACCTACTCATGGTTCGCGAACTGCGGCCAGAAGGTGCCGGTGACGGGCACGGCGGGTGTTTCCCGCTTCGCGGCCAGTTACAAGGGCACGTGGGCCATCCCAACGTTCGGCTGGAGCGGTCCCGCCACCATCTCCCTGGTCATCAAGGGGAGTGCCCCGGGATCGTCGGCGACGATGGATCTGACGCTCAGCGGCGTGCTCGGCGGGAAGTCGCCCGCACCGGAGGTCTTCACCGGGCGCGTGGAGTCCTCAGGGCTGAGCCTGTCGGGGACGTCGGTCTTGGGTCATCTGACCTGGCATGTCGCCAGCGGTGGCAAGGTGACGGTCTCCGGAACCGGGGCGCCTGGTGGAGAGGTGTCCGCCTTCACCGCCTCCGGCTCATTCACGGCGACCGGTGTGTCACTGACGTTCGACGCGCTCGCTGACGGGGTGACGGTAACCGGCCAGATCCGCGCGACGAAGACCTGATCGTTCGCCCCTCCCGCCTCCCGACCGGACGTCCCCCCGGCGCACCCGTTCGGGTCGGGCGGCCAGCGCCGCGGCGCTCAGTTGCTCACGGTGATCGAGAACACATCCCCCTCGCCGGACCAGGTCATGGAGTCGAAGCGCGCCCAGCTGATCTGGATCTCCTGTCCCCAGGTCACGATCATCGGCCCGTAGCTCGAGTAGCCGACGATGATCCACTGGTGACCCGCGCCCGTCTGCCCGGGCGGGAAACCGTTCGGCAGGCTCGCGTCAGCGATCAACGCGTCGCCCCCGGACAGGTTCTTCGACAGATACGTCTCGATGGCCGCGTCCGAATCGAGAGGGGTCGTGCCGGTCAGAAGCGTTCCGTCGATCCCCTTGTTCTGCCAGAACGAGAAGAACTCCGTCACGGCGAGGCCCACGTCCCTGCCGCCGTTGTACTCCGCTTCCGCCTGCCAGTACGCGTCGATCGTCTCCTGGTCGGAGGGGACCGTCCCGAACGCGGTCTCGATCCAGTCCGCGGCGGCCGCCATCGTGCAGTCCTCGAGCGCGCCGGATCCGACGTTGTCGTAGGCCGAGTAGGCATGACCCGCCCCCATGTCAACCGGCGCCACGAGCTGGACTTCGAGCGTCCGCGTCACCATCGCCCCGGTCGAGCTGGCGTAAAGGGCGGAGACCCACTGATCGCCGTACGTGCCGAAGGTGACGCGGCAGGTGTACCTGGCGATGGCACCCCCGACGGTGGCTCTGCAGGAGGAAAGGGGGCTGCTCTGCCGGGTGAGGTTCCCCCCGAGGTTGGCGCCGTCCAGTATCCAGGACACCGTCCCGCTCGGAACCGGACATGGGCGGGAGCTCCCGTCCGCGTACCGGCAGGTCGCGGACGGCGTGGCCGTGAAGTCGACGAGTTTGGACGTCGTCTCGCCGTCGGTCGCCGACGATGTGAGGCTCAGCGCGACGCTCGTGCTGACAGGCGACGACGAGGTCGTGGGGGCCCCGTTGACCCGGATGCTGCCGAGGGACGTCCAGTAGGTCTTGGAACCTCGTCGGAAGTAGGCGCGGAAGGCGAGCCATCGTGCCGCCCGTCCGGCGTTCGTCCCGAAGGTCACGGGCTCTCGCAGGATGCCGTTCGAGCATCTCTCCCAGGACTTGGACTTCGACACGCTGACGGCGCTGCTACCGGCGACGACGAGCCGACACCCGTTGGTGTGCTGCACCCGCACGGTGAACGAGACGGACCCCCCCGTGTAGGGGAGCGAGTGCCTACTCACCCGGTACCAGAGGATGACCGGACGGACGGCCGCCGTCGAGGCGCCGACAAGCGGCGCACCGGGCGCGCCGCAGGCGGCCACGAGCCCGACGAGGCCCGCCGCGAACGCGCCTTTGAGGCGGCGCACGAGACGCGGCGAGGAGCTCACAACGAGAACGATACGGCCGAGAGGGAAACGACGAGGTCGGCGCTCCCGCGCGACGTCGTCCAGGCCGAAGCTCTCAGCCCGTGATCTTGGACGAATCGATCGTCGATCCCGCCGGTGGGGCGGCGACAACGAGGTGCTCACCCCACTTTGAGAACGTGATGATCTCGACGCCGCCGGTCGTGGTTGTCGCCTTCTCCACGCGCGGCAGCATCGCGCCCGAGACCGGCATCGTCAGCGTGAACGACAGCCGTGGCGCCGACGACGTCGCCGCGATGGTCCAGCTGAGGAGGTACAGCCTGGTCCCCTTGACAGTCTTGGTGGAGAGCTTGGTTCCCTTGGCCTTCGGCAACACGCCGACGGCCGAGGAGATCTCGAGGGTGCGCGCGAGGTCGGTGTACTCGCCTGTAGTGGACTTGAAAGACATCCAGCGCTTGCCGAGCTTCCCGGCCTGCGGGGCGGTCAGGCCGAAGATCTCGGTCAGCCCGGAGGAGTTGCCACTTAGGTAGGCGTCGCTGGGGGTTACCCGGAGCTGCATGACTTCCTTGCCCCGCGTGATCGTTTCATCGCCACTTGTCTTTCCCCAGTCGCCGACGACGTTCTCGGTCTGTGAGGGTGAGCCCTGCGTGACGTTGATCACGAAGTGGACGCCTGACTGTCTGGCCATCGCCGCCTTGGCGGTCGTCAGGACCGAACTCAGGGTCCTGGTGGCGGCGGAGACCGAACCGCCGAGAGCGGTCGAGGTGACGAGTGTGCCGGCGCCGAACGCGCAAGCGAGGACGAGGCACGAGACGCGCCTCCGGCTGAGGAGATTCATCGCGCCACCGTAGCCCACCGGCCACGCCGGTCCGCCCGGGCCGTCGGCAGTCAGCAGCGTGGGCCGCAGACCGTCAGCCCCGTCGCCCGTTCCGAGCGGGGCACGGCGCGGGCGCTCATCGTCGGGCACCGCACGGTCGGGACAGGGCCGTACGATCAGAGCCGATGGCGGTCACCCGAAGCCTGATGGAGGACGTCGCGGCGTGGGCGGATGGCTGGCTCGCGCACCGCCAGCAGACCCTCGGGATCCCCGGCCTGCAGTTCGCGATCGCCCACGAGGGATCGATACTTCTGAGCAGTGCCCACGGCCGGGCCGATCTCGCCTCCGGGGAGGCGCTGACCAGTGACCACCTCTTCTGCATCGCCTCGCATTCGAAGACGTTCACGGCAACTGCGATCATGCAGCTCGCCGACGAGCCTGCTCCTGCGGTGCGACTCGACGACCGCTTGTCGAGCCATCTCGGGTGGCTCGTCGACGACCCAGCCACGGCGCGCCTCGCGAACCTCACGGTCGAGGAGTTGCTGTGTCACGGAGGCGGGGTGATCCGCGACGGCACCGACGGTGACTGCTGGCAGCTGCGGAGGAGCTTCCCCGATACGGCGGAACTTAGGGAGTTGCTCACCCGGGGTCCGTCGCCGTTCGCGGCGAACGAGCGTTTCCACTACTCGAACGTCGCCTATTCGCTGCTCGGTTGCGTCATCGAGGCGGTCACGGGTCACGGTTACGCCGAGCATCTGCGGGAGGCGATCATCGCACCGCTCGGACTTCACGACACCGACCCCGACTTCGTCGAGGAGCGGGCCGCGCACTACGCGGCGGGCCACACCCACAACAGCAACGGTGAGCCCCGCATCCCGATCGATCCGGTGCCGACCAACGCGATGGCGCCGGCCACGGGGTTCACGAGCACGGCGGAGGACCTCGTCCATTTCTTCGGGGCACTCTGCTTCGGTGACGAGCGGGTGATCAGCGACGCCGCCAAGAGACGGATGCAGCTCCCCCGCTGGACCCAGCATGGCAACGAGCACTACGGCCTGGGCCTGCAGATCCTCGACGTTGGCGAGCGACGCGTCATCGGTCACTCCGGCGGTTACCCGGGACACTCCACCAAGACCTGGTGCGACCCCAGAGACGCCATCGTCGTCTCGGTGCTGGGCAACGCCATCGACGCGCCTGCGGCCGAGCTGGGCACCGGGATCTTCCGGCTCATCGACCGGGTCGCTCGCCGCGACGGGGTGATCCCGACCCACGCCCCTGGCTCTAAGCCGCGCAGCTTCACGGGCCGGTTCGCCAATCTCTGGGGGATGTACGACATCGCGGCCTTTGACGACCGTCTCTTGTACGTGCCCCTCGGGTCCAACGATCCCGCCGAGGTGGCCGGGGAGCTCGCGGTCGAGGACGGCACAACGGCGATGCTGGTTCGCGCGCGTGACGGCTACGAGAGCGAGGGCGAGCGCTTCGTCTTCGAGCGCGACGCTGCCGGGGAGATCGTCCGCGTCCGGGGCACGTCTTCGATGAGTGCGTATCCCGAGGAGGAATACGCACGGCGGTTCCTCTCGGCACCGAGGGTGCAGTTGCGGTCATGAATCCGCCAGGGCCCCGCCCGACCCGGTGGGGGCGCCCGGTCGGGTCGTGTCCGCCGGGAGGAGGTAGATGGAGCTGACGGCGGATCCGCGCTCGGCCGCTGCCGGCCGCCTCCCGTCGGACCGTGCCGCGGCGCCGTTCGATCTCCGGAGGGCGCTCGCCAGGATCGATCGCATCGGGCCGCGCCGGTTCGCGATCGCCGTCGTTCTCGGCTACGTCGCCCTCAGTCTCTTCGCCTACCTGCCGGCGTGGCCGGGGGATCCGGCCCGCCTCGTCGGCTCCGGGTGCGCCTGCGGCGACCCGGTCGAGCAGTCGTGGTTCCTCGGCTGGCTGCCGTGGGCGATCCTGCACGGCCACAATCCGCTGCTCACGAACTGGATCGACTTCCCGCGGGGCGTGAACCTCGGCATCAACACCGAGATGCCGCTGCTCGGGTTGCTCACCGCGCCGATCACCTTGACGGCCGGTTCGGTCGTGAGCTTCGAGGTCCTCATCTGGCTGGCTTTCCCGCTCTCGGCCACGGCGGCCTTCTTCGTGCTCCGGAGGTGGTCCGGGTCGAACCTGGGCGCGGCATGCGGGGGGCTGCTCTACGGCTTCTCCCCGTACATGGTCGGGGAGGGTTTCCGCCACCTGAACCTGGCCTTCGTGCCGCTGCCACCGCTCATCTTCTATGCGGCCGTCGTGATCCTGGTCGAACAGCGCGGGAATCCTTGGCGGTGGGGCGCGGCCCTCGGCATCCTCGTGACGGCGCAGTACCTCATCTCGCCGGAGGTCCTATCGACGACACTGGTCGTCGCCGCCTGCGCCGTCGCGATCCTGGCCCTGGCCCGCCGTCGTGCGATCGACCGCGACCGGCTGCGCCACGTCGCCCGCGCGCTCGTCCCCGCCGTCGCGATCCCGGCCGTCGTGCTCGCCTACCCCGTCTACGTCTTTCTCGCCGGGCCGCTGCGCTATCACGGCCCGGTCCAGGTGCTGGGAAACCCCTATCGGATCGACCTGCTCGGCCCGATCGTCCCGACATCCGCCCAGCACTTCGCGCCGCGCGCCCTCCAGACCCTCGGCGACAAGTTCACGTACGGCTTCGGCGAGAACGGGAGCTACCTCGGCGTGGCGCTGCTGGTTCTCGCCGTCTGGCTCGTCGTCCGCTACCGGCGGGACCGCCACGTGCTTCTCGCCGCGATCATGGCGGCCGTCGGCTTCGTGCTCTCGCTCGGGCCTGTGCTCATGGTCGCCAACCACGTGACGGGACTGCCGCTCCCCTTCGACGCGCTCGGGCGGCTGCCGCTATTCGACAACATCCTGCCAGCGCGGTTCTCCCTCTACGAGCAGTTCTTCGTCGCGGTGGTCATCGCCCTCGGGCTCGCCCGTGTCTCGGTTGAAGGGGCGACCCTCTCCTCGATGGCCCGTGTCCCGGAAGGCGCGAACCCGGCGGTGCGGGCCCCGGCCGGCGGGAGGGGGACCGCCGCCCAGCTGCTGGTCCTCGCGCTGGCGGCCGTCGCGGTCGTCTCGCTCGTTCCCGCCTGGCCGACACCGACGACACCGGTCGACACCGCCCTGCCGGTGTTCTTCACGTCGCCCGCCGCCAACGAGATCCCCGCGGGGAGCGTCGTTCTCACCTACCCCCTGGCGATAACCCCCGAGGACCAGGCGATGCTCTGGCAGGAGACGGATCGGTATCGCTGGAAGCTCGTCGGCGGCTACGCGCTCATCCCGAACAGGCACGGTTTGGTCACCGCCAAGCCGCCGGAGCTCCCGCCGTTCGCGGTGCAGCACTTCCTCGCCTGGGAGGACGTGGGCGGGCAGGGCCTGGCGGCGAAGAGACCACCGGCGCTCGATCGCCACCTCGTCGCCGAACTGCGGGTCTACATCCGCCGCTACGGGATCGGCACGGTCATCCTCGACCCGATCGGGAGCGGGCCGTCCGCCGTCCGGGCGTTGTTCGAGCGGGCGCTCGGCGCGCCGAGGCGCATCGGCGGCGTCGATTGCTGGTTCGACGCGGGCCGGCGCGCCCGCGAGCCGGCCTGACCCCTCGGGCGCTGAGCCGGCGACGGTCCGGCCGGTGCGGCGGGCCCAGGCTCATTTGCTCATCGCCGCGCTTCGGGCTCCCGCGGAGGATCAATGGTGCGGCGAGGAGGGAGCGGGTTCTGGTTCCTCGAGCCGGGCCCCGCTGGCTGTCACCAAAGCAGTCGACGAGGGCGAGGACCGTGCTGCCGGGAAGCCGGGGAGCGAAGGTCCCTCCGCGGACTCGGCCGGCGCGCCGCGTGACCCTCGCTACGCCCGCACGTCCTCGATCCGGACCGGCCGGTTGAGGCGGGAGGATTCGCGCGCCGCGGTCAGGAACTGCATGACGGCACGGGCCCCGTCGGCCGACCAGAGGAGCTCACCCGAAGGGTCGCCGCGCAGCCAGCGGATGAACTGTCGGGATGAGTCGCGGAACGAGGACCCCCAGTCGTCGTCGAGGGCGTGGTAGGAGCGGCACTCGCCGTCGGCATACACCTCGACCGAGGGCTCCTGGCGGACCCGCGCCGTGCAACGGTTGACCCGCGCGAAGCCCTTGATCCCCTGGACCTCGAACCGCTCGTCGCTCGTGTAGTACTTCGAGGGGGTGAGCATGTCGACGCCGTAGGTGACGTCCCAGACCCCCCGCAGGCCGCTCTCATGCTTCCACATCACCGTGGTCGGCGCGTCGATCACGAAGCCCGGGCCGATCTCGGTCTCGCCGATCCAGGCCATGACCTCGGTCACCGGGCCGAAGAGCCACAGGGCGACGGAGAACTTGTGCCAGCCGTCGTCGTACACGAGGATCCCGCCGACGTCCTTGGCCTGCTCGAACTGCCACAGCCAGGTCTCGAACGGGACGTCCCAGCCGCCCTTGCCCGTGGCGACCATCTTCATGTGGAACCCGGTGGGATCCCCGATCTCGCCGGACTCCACGACCCGGCGCAGCACCCGCAGCGGCTCGTAGAAGACGTAGTTCTCCATCACCCGCAGCACGCGCCCGGCGTCGCTCGCGGCGCGGATCATCTCGTCGGCCTCGGCGAGGTTCGCGGCCATCGGCTTCTGCAGGTTCACATGGAAGCCGGCGCCCAGGGTGGCGCAGACCACGTCGCGATGGAGGGGCGAGGGGACCAGCACCTCCACGACGTCCATGTCGTGGGTGAGGAACTCCTCGAGGTCCGTGTAGCGGCCCGCCGCAGGCCACTCGGCTCCGCGGACGGCGAGCTTCGCCTCGTCCATGTCGCACAGGGCGACCACCTCGACCTCGGGGAAGTCACGGTAGGCGGTGATGTTGAGGTCGTAGATGCGGCCCAGGCCGACGATCCCGACCCTCGTCGGTCGGTCGGTCGGGACGAGGGCCTCGCTCATCGTCCAGACCCTACCCGGGGCGTCCGGAGCGCGAGCGGCGGATGAGCGTCGATTTCGCGGGCATCCCAACCGGGGCGCCCGGAATCAGATGGCCTCTCGCCGCGGCCAATGGGCTCAGTGGGTGGCGTAGACGAGGAGCTCGCCCGTGTAGACGGCCACCCAGACGTCCCCGGTCCGGGGGTCATAGGTGACGCCCACCGGGTTGACACCGGTCGACACCGTCTGGAGCGTCGCGAGGTCCGAGGCGCGCAGCATCGTCATCGTGTCCGAGAGGTAGTTCACGACGTAGAGCGTCAGCCCGTCGGTGGCCATGGCGAGCGAGCGGCAGTCGGCGCCGGTGTGCACCTCCGCGGCGACCCGGTCGGTGCGGAGATCGACCTTCACGACGTCGCCTGGCGCGTTCAGCGAGACGTAGAGGTAGCGCCCATTGGGGCTTATCACGACGTGGCGCGGGTTAGCGCCGACGTAGAACGAGCCCTCGACCGAGCGGGTCCTCAGGTTGACCTTGACGATGTCGTCGCTCCCCATGATCGCGACGTACGCGGTCGAGGAGTCGGGCGAGATCGCGATGCCCCTGGGGTAGGCGCCCATCGGGAGCACTCGGATCTGCCGGTGCGGCGCGACATCCACGATGCTGAGGTTGAACGAGCACCAGTTGGAGACGAGCAGGTAGCGGTCGTTCGGCGTCACGGCGACGAACTTCGGCACGAGGCCGACCTTGATGACCTGGTCGATCCTGAAGGTGCGGGTGTCGATCCGGTAGACGTAGCTGTTCGTGTCGCCCGCCGCCTCGGCCGACTCCGGCGTGCAGGTGTCGCTGCCCTCTGGCCCGAACCCGACGCCGTACATCGAGTAGTTCGAGACGTAGACGTAGCGCGCGTCCGGCGAGAACGCGGCCTCGACCGGAGCCCCGTGCGTCACGCCGGGGTGTCCCGGGAAGCCGAACTGCGCCATGTTGACGGTGTCAGGGATCGTGCGCAGGAGGCGCCCCCAGCTCGAGTACACGGTGACGGTATGCCGGTACATCATGTTTTGGGCGAAGACGAGGCCCGTGCCCGATGCATCCACCGACTTCGGCGAGATGTTCCCGCCGATCGTGTCGACGAGTGTTAGCCGTCGCAGGTCCGAGGGCTTGCCCGGCGGCACGCGGTGTAACGGCGAGGTCGTCGTCGTGACCGAGCTCGCCGTCGAGGCGGCGTAGCTCGACGGCGCGAGCAGGACGAGCGGCACCGCGGCGGTGAGAAGGGCGGTCGCGATGGACCGCGCCACCCGATGCGGACGAGGATGCCACCGGCACCGGTCCCGTTGCTGGAGAGTGCGCATGTTCCTCCCGTCCGCTCTGAACCCATCGCCCATGCTGTCAGATCTCCGGGGCGGAGTCTCGCGGTCCGTGCCGGCTCCGGGCACTCGCCGTTGCGCGGATGGCCAGGATGTCCAGGGGCGTCCTCCGTTTCGACGGCGGTTGTGGGGGTGATCCCCAGTTCACAGGTTGGCGGGCGGTGATTGCGTCGGATCAGGCGGCGCGTCGTCCGCGATTCCTCCCCGCTTAGGATGAAGGCCTGTCGATGCGGAACATCGCCCGTTGGCTATGCGGCATCTGCGTCGCGGCGTTCGCCGCCGTTGCGCTCGCATTCGTTCCCGCCCTCTTGGTCCAGCAGAGATGGTGGTCCTGGTACCCGTTGGGAGAAGCGGCGCGCTGCCGTCCGCCCTACGCCGCGCGGGTCCGGGTCCACGAGGTGCGGGGCAACCAGGTTCTCTACGTCGCCTGCGTGTTTGAGGCGCCGAACGGCGAGGTGCAGCCGGTGCGCACCGCACCGCCCTTCTCGCCGGCGCCGGGTTACACGAGCCGCGGCTGGTCCGGCTACGTGTTCGTGGCCGGCGTGGTGAGGTATCGCATGGTCGGTGGCGAGTGGCGGGTGCCGGCGGTGAACTGCTCGTCCGTTCCGGGCGGGAGTGTCTCGGTGTGGGTCGGCGTCAACGGCTGGCAGTATCTCCCGGGGCTGTTCCAGACGGGTACCGAGTCGTACTGTGAGAACGGGACGCCCGTCTATCAGGCGGTCTACTCGGACGACGCGCTCGGTGACGCCTGGCAGATGGAGTTCGCCGTCAGGCCGGGCGACCTCGTCCGCGCCCACGTCGAGCAGGTCCCGTCGGGGAAATGGCGGTACTTCGTCGAGGACGAGACCAACGGCGCGTCCGCCTGGGGAACGAAACCCGTGCGATACGTCGCCAAAGAGGCGGAGTGGATCGTCGAGGACAGCGGCCTGTTGCCGGTGGGGACCGGCTACTACCCGCTGGCCGACTTCACTCCGGTGACGTTCAGCGACCTCGCGGTGGGCGAGTCCGGAGGTGCACGGACGTTCCTTCCCGATCTGTCGTCGATCGAGATGGTGCAAAGTGACGGGACAGTCGGGGCGGAGCAGGGTCCACTACGGAGCCGGGGCGCTTTCGCTGTCTTCACGGTCCGCTACCGACCGGAGGGCTGATCCGGCTTGTCGCACGCGAGCGGAGCGTCTCGTCGGGCTGTCGCACCCGAGTTTGACGACTCGTTCGCGTAACTGCAGGCGGGATGGGCCGATCCTTGGCACGTGACCCACGTGGCCGCGTCGCGGCGTCACGATTTCGCCGCGCTCGCCGTACTCTCGCAGGATGAATCCACTCATGCTGTGTCTCTGGTTCGACGGCAACGCGGACGCCGCCGTCGACCATTACCTTGCGATCTTCCCGAACTCGCGGCGAGTCGGGGGGAGCAAGTACGGCCCCGACAACCGCATGGAAGAGGGCTCGACGTTGGCCGTGTACTTCGAGATAGGCGGACAACCGTTCCTGGCGATCAACGGCGGGCCTGAGTACCACTTCACCCCCGCCATCTCCCTCGTCGTCACCTGCGAGACCCAGGAGGAGATCGACCACTACTGGGACGGGCTTGTCGAGGGGGGAGAGCCGGTGCAGTGCGGGTGGCTCACCGATCGCTTCGGGTTGTCCTGGCAGGTCGTGCCGGCCCGTCTCGCTGAGCTGCTGGGCGATCCCGACCCCGCCCGTGCCAATCGGGCCATGCAGGCGATGCTGCAGATGGTGAAGCTCGACATCGCCGAGCTGGAGGCGGCCGCCGCGGGTGCCTGAGATCCGCCGTGTGCGGTCGGGCACATCCCACGCCGCCCGTACGGGCAGGAACGCCCGTCATGGCCCAGAACCCAGCGGGAGGTTTCCCCCGCATCACGCCGTTCCTCTCTACGAGGTCGTCGACGGCGCCGTCGACGTCCTCGTGCGCGCCTGCGGCTTCGCGCCCCACGTCCGCGAGGTGTCCCTGGCGGGAAGGCATTCCTGACCTCACCGTCGTCGTGGGGACCTGGCCGAGGTTCGCGAGCTAGGAGATGCCGCGGGTTCACTGCGAGCTGCAGGCCGCGGTGCACGACGCGTTGGGCTGAGGCCGGTGGTGTCTGGCGCGTCGCGCGCCTCCCCGAGCCTTCTCAGCTGGTGGCTGGCAGGAGGCTCTTCACGTGTTCCAACTGGTCCCGCGGCACGTCGCGCTGCGCTTTGCAGTTCGGGCAAACCGTGACGTGGCGGACGCTCACGGGGATAATGGGGATGAAGAACAAAGTGAACCAGCGCGTCATCTTGTGAAGGACGAGCTGTCCAGAGGCGCAGTTCCGGCAGGGGAGCGCGATGACCCCCAGCCTCTTGCCGCGCCGGCGAAAGCCGAAGATGATCATGGGCCCTCCCTTGTGCCGAACCGGATCGTTGGCCAACCGTACCGAGCCGCAACGCCGAAGTTCTGTTTCGCCAGAATCCCGTGCCAGGGCGGGCCGCCCGACGCCGAGTGCGGCTTCGTCGAGGAACCCGTCGAGACCTGTCTGCCCCCGTAGCCCGAGCGGTCCCCACCAGTTCGGAGACAGGAGGATGGTCCGGACCCGGGGAAGGTCCTTTTGGATTCGCCGCCGAGCGGCAAGACTGCCGCCATGGCCGTCGCCGAGCGCCTTCCCGGCGCGGAACTGGACCTGACCGAGGCCGCCGCGCTCAGCCCGAAAGAGGTGTTGTCGCGCCTGGGGAGCGGCCCGAAGGGCCTCAGCTCCGGCGACGTCGCCGCGCGGCTGAGCCAGTACGGAGAGAACGCCTTCGGCACGCACAAGGTACGTCCCACCGCCGTCCTCTTCCGTCAGATCCGCAACCCGATCCTGCTCCTTCTGCTGGGCGCGGCGCTGGTCTCGGGACTGACCGGCGGCGGCACGAACGCCGTGATCATCGCTGTGATCGTGGTGCTCAGCGTCGGGCTGGGCTTCTTCAACGAGTACCGGGCGGAGATGGCGATGGCGGCGCTGCGCGCCAAGATCCGCCAGGAGGCCGAGGTCCTCCGGGACGGGAAGACGGTCCGGATCCCCGTGACCGGCCTGGTGCCCGGCGACTTGGTCACGCTCCGCCTCGGTGGGCTCGTTCCGGCGGATCTCCGCCTCATCGAGGTGGAGGAGCTCGAGTGCGACGAAGGCGTGCTGACCGGCGAGTCGATGCCGGTCGAGAAGTCGACGTCGGCGGTCACGGGGCGAGACCCGCAGGACCAGCCCGGGTGTGCCTTCATGGGGACGGTCGTTCACCAGGGGTCGGGTCTCGGCGTCGTCGTGCTGACCGGGAACCGGACCGCCTTCGGCCAGATCGCGGCGGGCCTGTCCGAGAAGCACGGCCAGACGGCCTTCGAGCTGGGACTGGCGCGCTTTTCGCGCTTTTTGTTCATCGTGGCCGCCGTCCTGACGGGTTGCATCTTCATCATCAACGTCGCCCTCTCGCGTCCGCTCATCGACGCGCTGCTCTTCTCGCTCGCCATCGCCGTCGGCATCGCGCCCGAGATGATGCCGGCGATCGTCACGGTCAGCCTCTCCGCCGGCTCGA
>PLPK01000003.1 GCA_003159795.1 Acidimicrobiaceae bacterium
GCGGCCTTGCGATCGCGGACGGCCAGAGGGTGGGCGTCGGTGACGAGATCGTCACCCGCCAGAACAACCGACTGCTCACGACAGGAAAGAGCTGGGTGAAAAACGGCGACCGCTTCGTCGTCGCCGCCACCAACCTCGACGGCTCCATGACGGTGCGCCGCGTCTCCAGCGCCGCCGAGGTGGTGCTGCCGGCCGATTACGTTGCCCAGCACGTCGAGCTCGGCTATGCCACGACCAGCTACCGGAGCCAAGGTCGCACGGTCGACACCACGCACTCGCTTGTGTCGCCGACCACGACCCGCGAGGTGCTCTACGTCGCCGCCACGCGCGGGCGCGAGTCGAACAAGATGTACGTCGACACGAGCTTCGACCCGGATCCTGCCACCGGACACGACGGCACGATCGCTCAGCAGAGCGCCGCCGAGGTGCTCGCGGGCGTGTTCGCCAACGAGGGTGCCCACCTTTCCGCGCACGAGATCCTCGAGAGGGCACATCGCCACATAGAGGACTTCAGCGTCCTAGCCGCCGAGTACGAGACCCTGGCCCGCGCCGCGCAACAGCAACGCTGGGACGACCTGTTGGAATGTTCAGGACTTGAACCTGGGCGCCTAGAGCAGGTGCGCCAGAGCCCCGCCTACGGCCCACTGCTCGCCGCGCTTCGGGACGCGGAGTCGCGCGGACTCGACGTGGAACGTACCTTTCCCAAGCTCGTCGCAGCGCGGCCGCTCGATGACGCCGAAGACCCCGCTTCTGTCATGCATGACCGGGTGGACCGTTGGGCACAAGGCGCCGGGACGATGCGGCGAGCGAGCGCGAACCTCATCGTCGGGCTCATCCCGCGCGCGGCCGGTGTCACTGATCGAGACATGGTCCAAGCCCTCGACAAACGGGACGCCGCGATACAGCTCCGGGCGCGAGAGCTCGCTCTGCAAGCCGTCGAGAATGGGCAGGTATGGGTTTCCCGGCTCGGTACGCCGCCCTCCGATCCGGTCGAGCGCGAGCGGTGGATGGCGGCAGTCTCGACCGTCGCCGCCTACCGGGTCCGCTGGAGCATCGGCAACGACCACAGACCTCTCGGTTCCTACGGAGCGGTCAAGGCGATCGAAGGGGTCAACCACCGCAAGCGTGCCCAAGCGGCCATCCAGCGGGCACGTAGCCTCTCCGAGGTTGGAGGCATTAGCAGCAGTTCACAGCCGATAGCCGCTCGCGTTGTGGCCAGCCAGGACCGGTCCGAATCGATTTCGATGTAACCAAGCACCCAAGAGTGCAACCGCGAGTGGTGTGCCCACCTGCGTCGAGCTTCGGGTTCGCCCGGCACTCCGATCAGCAGTCACGGCGTCGCGGGGATCAGACGTCGCCGCATTCGCGTGTAGCGGTACCACTCGAGGTCTTCAAAGGGCTCACGTTCGGTTTCGTTCCGTCGGGCGAGCACCTTGCTCCCGAGCGACGGAAGTGCGCTATTCGGATCGGGCGCGGTCTACCCTTCGGGTAGCCGACACGGCGGGACGGGAGCCGACCAGTGAACATCTTCGACCTGCGGGACACGACTATCGGGGACTACCGGGACTTCATCCGAGGGTTCGTGAACATCCGCGATGCGCTGGTCCGGCAAGAGGTGGACCGAGCCCTCGATGAGGGTCGTCTCTGGCCAGAACCTTGGCTCTCGCTCAACCCAAAGTTCGAGCCTGGCGGTACCATCAGCGATCTCGTCAGCGGTGGTGTCCTCCATCCTGAGTGTGACCGCATCTTCAGGTTGAAGACCGACGCGGACCCAAGAGGCCAGGAGCTGAACCTCTATCGCCACCAGGTGACAGCGATTGAGGCGGCGAGGTCGGGCGAGCCCTACGTTCTGTCCACCGGAACCGGGAGCGGAAAGTCGCTCGCCTACATCGTTCCGATTGTCGACCGAGTTCTCCGCCAGGGTCCTGGCCAAGGCATCAAGGCAATCATCGTCTACCCAATGAACGCATTGGCAAACTCCCAGTACGAGGAGCTGTCCAAGTTCATCAACCGCGGCTACCCCGACGATCGTGGCCCAGTGCGTTTCAAGCGCTACACGGGTCAGGAGTCCGACGAAGAGCGCGAGGCGATCATCGCTAGTCCTCCGGACATTCTCCTCACCAACTACGTGATGTTGGAGCTGATCCTCACCCGCTCGATCGAGACCAAGGGAATCGTCCCGAAGGCCCGAGGTCTGCAGTTCCTCGTCCTTGACGAACTTCACACCTACCGGGGACGCCAGGGAGGGGATGTCTCGCTGCTCGTGCGTCGTCTTCGGGCTGCGACCGAATCTCCGGGGCTTCAGTGCATCGGTACCTCGGCGACCCTGGCCTCTGAGGGTTCGTTGGCTAGCCAGCGCCGCGATATCGCCAAAGTCGCGTCGCGCCTATTCGGTGCCGAGGTCAGTCCCAACCGAGTGATCGGTGAAACGCTCGAGCGTTCGACCGATCCCATCGCTGCCGAAGGTGGGTTCACCGACGAGCTAACGGCCACGGTGCGCAACCCACGGAGTTACGCGGAAGCCGACTTTTCGAGCTTCCGTGTCGATCCGCTGGCGAGATGGCTCGAACAGACAATCGGACTGACGACAAAGGATGGCGAGCTCGTTAGAGCAGAACCCCGTCAGATCGGCGGAGAGGGAGGCNNCTGCTCTCCGGCTCAACGGTCATCGACCCGTCTACGAGTCGTCCCGTCTTCGCCTTTCGCCTGCACCAGTTCATCTCCCGAGGCTCAAATGTCTTTGCCACACCCGAAGTCGAGGCTGACCGGTACGTCACGCTTGTCGAGCAGCAGTACGTTCCCGGTGATCGAGGTCGGCGCCTTCTGCCGCTTTCCTTCTGTCGCCACTGCGGGCAGGACTACTACCTCGTAGAGCGGGCAGCTGGCGAAAACGGTGAGTATCTCATGCCACGCGACCTTGGTGACACCGATACAGAGGGGGACGAGCGAAAGCTTGGCTTCCTCTACCTCTCCTCGGACAAGCCGTGGCCGTTCGGTGAAACCGAGGAGGTGCAAGGGCTGATCCCGCCGGATTGGCTTGAAGAGCTGCCATCGGGCGAAGTGCGGGTTCAGCGCGCCCAGCGACTACGCATGCCCGAGCAGATGTGGGTCACTCCTGAGGCCTGCGTGACGTCGTACCCCTCCGAGAACGCGATGTCCGCCGCATTCGTTCCGATCAACCTCCGGTTCTGTCTGCGCTGCGGCGTGGCCTATTCGCCGACGAACCGAAGCGACATCGGGAAACTTTCGACACTCGGCTTCGAGGGTCGTTCCACGTCGACGACGATGCTCGTTCTCTCGATTTTGCGGCACCTCGCCAACCAGCACGGAGACGATCAGGTACCACGCAAGCTTCTCGACTTTACCGACAATCGCCAGGACGCCTCGCTTCAAGCAGGGCACTTCAACGATTTCGTCCAGGTCTCCTTGCTTCGTTCGGGCCTTTATCGGGCGGTCGAGGCAGCTGGCGACCGGGGCGTTAGATATACGGACCTTGCAGAGAAGGTCTTCGAGTCACTCGGACTGCCCCTTGCCGAGTACGCGCAAAATCCTGACGCGAGGCGAGCTGCGAAGGACGAGATCGACCGAGCTTTGCGCGAAGTCCTTTCGTATCGGCTCTACGGGGATCTTCGGGCCGGATGGCGAGTGACGTCACCGAACCTTGAACAGGTCGGCCTGCTCGAGATCGACTACCCATTCCTCGGCGAGCTTTGCTCTGACGAGAGTGAGTGGAGCGACTGCCACGAGGCACTCGCTCATGCATCAGCGTCCGAGCGTGATGAGCTTTGCAAAGCGATCCTCGACTGGCTACGCCACGAGCTGGCGATTCAAGTCGACCCCCTGAACGCCGCCTATCACGAACAGTTGTGGCTCCGCTCCAACAACAACCTCCTCGCCCCTTGGGCGATCGACGAGAACGAGCAGTACCAGATGACGACCGGGGCGGTCGCGTGGCTGTCCGGACGGAGCCACGAAGACCAGCGCAACTGGCTGTTCATCACGTCGCGCACCGCCGTCGGACAGCACATTGGGCGTCGAGCATTCCCGGGGAAGCACCTCAAGGCACAAGAGGTGGACGAAGTTCTTGGCCAGCTGTTCAAACGCCTGGCCGACAACGGCTTACTCAAGGGCGTCGACGAACGCGTCACCGACGGCAAAACGCTCGTCGGGTATCAGATACCGGCCTCCGCCATCTTGTGGAAGGTTGGCAACGGCACCTCCCCGGCGCGCGACCTCATCCGAGTTCCGCGCGCCCCCAGGGAACGGGCCGCAGTCAACGAGTTCTTTGTCGAGTTCTACCGGACCGTCGCAGACGGCCTGATCGCACTTGAGGCGCGAGAGCACACGGCACAGGTCCCGAGCGAGGAACGCCAGAGGCGAGAGGACGATTTCCGGGACAACAAGTTGCCGGTGCTGTTCTGTTCGCCGACGATGGAGCTCGGGATCGACATCTCCAGCCTGAACGTCGTGGGTATGCGCAACGTACCGCCCACTCCCGCCAACTACGCTCAGCGGTCTGGCCGTGCAGGCCGTTCCGGTCAACCCGCACTCGTCTTCACTTACTGCTCGACGGGCTCAGCCCACGACCAGTACTTCTTCCGACGTCCGACGCTCATGGTCTCGGGCAAGATTCGGCCGCCGACCATCGACCTGTCGGGTGACCCTGCCAGATTGACCCTGCAAGACGCGATCGTCGACGACATCGCGAGACCTAGCGTGGCCGAGCGAACCCGCGTCCGGGCGAACAAGGTACTTGCCACGATTGCCGAGGACCTTGACTCGGCAGAATGGTGGTCGGAGAACTGGCTCGATGAAGCCATTGCGGGGGCTCCTGCGCGATTCGATCGAGCTGCTGACCGCTGGCGAGATCTCTATCGCGCCGCGGATTCTCAGCAGCGCATCCAGAACGCTGTCCGGCGTGACCATACGAAGACACCCGATGAGAAACGGCGAGCCGAACGTCTTCGTCATGAGGCAGAAAAGCAGTTGGAACTGCTCTTGAACGAAGCCCGCACGGACTACCAGTCCGACTTCTACTCCTACCGGTACTTCGCTTCAGAGGGTTTCCTTCCCGGGTACAACTTCCCGCGCCTTCCTGTTTCCGCTTTCATACCGGCGCGACGCCGGGGTAAGGCTGTCGAGGACTGGCTGTCGCGCCCGCGCTTTGTGGCGATCCAGGAGTTCGGACCTCAGGCGCTCATTTACCACGAAGGCTCGGTCTACCGAGTCAACCGCGTGATGATCCCAGTCGGCGAGGGCGCCGGTCCCAATGCCGAAGACCCTGTGGTGACCTCTTCGGGCGTGCAGTGCACCCAGTGCGGCTACCTCCATCTGGCCCCAGCTGGTGTCGGCCCCGACGTGTGCCGCCAGTGCGGCGGCGCGCTCGAGGACAACGGACAGCAGTTCTCCAACCTGTTCCGGATGACCTCGGTCACGACGCGTCGCCATGACCGCATCAACTCCAACCTGGAGGAACGTCAGCGTCGGGGTTACGAAATCCGAACAGGCTTCACCTGGGCCGAGGTCGGTGGCCATCCGGCCGTTCGTCACGCTGACGTCTTGTCGCGCGGCGGGGTAACGCTGGCGAGTCTTGACTACGGGCACACCGCCACACTCACCCTCATCAACCTCGGTTGGGCGACAAGGAAGGTAAAGGCCGAGACCGGCTACCTCCTCGACCTCGACCAGGGCAGATGGCAAGCGCGTCCCGGCGACGAGGACCCCGACGACCCGATGTCGGCGCGTGTGAAGCGGGTCATTCCCTTTGTCGAGGACCGCCGCAACACCTTGATCTTCGCCCCGGCGACCATTGAGGCAAGCCCCGATGAGCGCGACGGGTTCATGGCGTCGCTCGAGGCCGGCCTCAAGCACGCAGTGCAGGCGGTATACGACCTCGAGGACGTGGAGCTGGCGGTGGCGCCGCTGCCCGATCGCGGAAAGCGCACATCACTACTGCTCTACGAGGCCGCTGAGGGCGGGGCCGGCGTTCTCCGTCGTCTAGCCGAGGACCCTGCGGCGATCGCGCGGGTAGCCCGCCAAGCGCTAGAGATCTGCCACTTCGACCCGGACACCGGTGAGGATCTGCATCGCGCACCCGGATCGCTCGAAGACTGTGAGGCGGCCTGCTACGACTGCCTGATGTCGTACACGAACCAGCCGGACCACCCGGTGCTCGACCGGATGGTTCTCCGCGACTATCTGATTTCCCTGGCCGGTGCAACGGTTGAGGCATCGCCCTCTCTGGCCTCGCGCGGTGACCACCTCCAGATGCTCATGAACCTCACCCAGTCGGACCTCGAGCGCCGGTGGCTGACGGCGTTGCACGACCACAATTACAGGCTGCCCGACACTGCCCAAAAGCTGATGTCGCAGATCGGCTCCCGCCCGGACTTCCTCTACGAAGACGCCAAGGTCGCCGTCTACGTCGACGGTCCGCATCACCGGTATCCGGAACGCCGGGACAGGGACGGCCGCTTCGACGATGCACTGATGTTGGCAGGTTGGACAACCCTCCGCTTCGACGTCGACGACGTCGAGGAATGGATCGAGATCATCGAGAAGCACCCCTCGACGTTCGGAACGGGTACGTGACGGTGCACGCGGTCGGCACGTTGGTCCGAGCACGCCAACGCGACTGGGTGGTCCTCCCCGGTTCCGATGACGAGCTGCTCCTCCTGCGCCCGATAGGTGGCACCGAGGACGAAACGACGGGGATCCTCACTGCACTCGAATCGGTGGTTCCGGCCCAGTTCGATTGGCCTGATCCCACAACTGCCGGAGACCATCAGTCCGCACGACTGCTACGGGACGCGCTCCGACTTGGGTTCCGATCCTCAGCCGGACCGTTCCGCTCGTTCGGCTCCATTGCCGTCGAGCCACGCCCCTACCAGTTAGTGCCTCTGCTCATGGCCCTCCGACTCGATCCGGTCCGTCTCCTCATCGCCGACGACGTCGGCGTCGGCAAGACCATCGAGGCGGGACTCATCGTCCGAGAACTGCTCGACAACGGAACCGTCTCGCGCTTCTCCGTGCTTTGCCCCCCGCACCTCGCCGAGCAGTGGCAGCGGGAGCTGTCGGAGAAGTTCCACCTTGATGCCGAGCTCGTTCTGTCCGGCACGGCTCGCAGCCTCGAACGGCGTTACTGCGGAGCGAACGAGTCCATCTTCGATGTGCTCCCGTACACGATCGTCTCGACCGACTTCATAAAGAGCGATGCTCGTCGAGACGAGTTCATCCGCACCGCTCCCGAACTGATAGTTGTCGACGAGGCTCACGCCAGCGCGGCGGATCCCAATGCGAGCGGACGCAGACACCAGCGCCATCAGCTCCTTCAAGAGCTTGCCGTAAGTGGCCGCCACGCGGCGGATCGCCACCTCCTGCTCGTCACAGCCACCCCGCACTCGGGGAACCGCGGAGCCTTCAGGTCTCTCATTGGCCTGCTCAATCCCGCCTTCGTCGGCCTTCCCGAGGAAGACCGCATCGACGAGCGGACCCGTCGCCAGCTTGCCCAACACCTCGTGCAGCGCCGTAGAGCTGACATCCGACGAGATTTCTCAGGCGAGGATGACTCGTTCCCGAAGCGATTCGAGCTTCCCGAGGAGCAGGGTCGCTACAGCCTGAAAGCCGAGTATCAGTCGCTCATGCGAGAGGCAATCGCCTGGGCACAAGAGACAGTGCGCGATGAGTCCGGAGGCCGTCAGCACCAGCGCATCCGTTACTGGGCAGCTCTCGGGCTTCTGCGTTCGATGGCATCCAGCCCTGCCGCAGCTGCGGCGACCCTGCGGTCTCGGGCGAGCGCTGCGGGTGCGGCCTCGGTCGAAGAGGCGGACTCTGCGGGGCGACGGATTGTGCTCGACCAGGACGACACTGACGACGAGGGTCGGCTCGATACTGCTCCCGGCGCCGACGAGGGGGAGATCGAGGGCGTTCCGGTCGACAGGAGAAGTCGCCGTCACCTCTTGCAGATGGCGGCGCGTGCCGAACTGCTCGCAGGTCCAGAAAGTGACGCCAAGCTCGCCCACACCACGGGATTAGTTGGCAAGCTCCTCGACGACAGGTTCAACCCGATCGTGTTCTGCAGGTTCATCGACACGGCCGACTATGTCGCCGATCACCTCCGCGCGGCGTTCGGTCGCAAGGCAAGGGTGATCTCGGTCACGGGCCGCCTTGCCGCGGAAGAACGTGAGCGACGGGTCGGCGAACTCGAAGACGAGCCCGCCCGGGTGCTCGTGGCCACGGACTGCCTCTCGGAGGGTATCAATCTCCAGTCACTGTTCAATGCCGTCGTGCACTACGACTTGCCGTGGAACCCAACGAGACTGGAACAACGTGACGGACGGGTCGACCGNNATCGACGAGGCTGTCCTCAACGTGCTGCTGCGAAAGCACCGCCAGATCCGCGATGAACTCGGCGTGTCGATCCCGGTCCCCGGCTCCAACGACGAGTTCATAGAAACCGTCTTCGAGAACCTTCTCGGTGAAGAGCAGCTCACCTTCGACCTCTCCGGCTCTCGTAACGCTCGACTCACCACCGATGCGCTCTTCCGCGAGTGGGATGACGCAGCGGCTCAAGAGAAGGTGTCGCGGACCCGTTATGCCCAGTACTCCTTAAAGACCGAAGGAGTGGCGGAGGAAGCTCGTGCCGCGCGGTGCGCTGTCGGAGAGGCGACCGACGTGGCCCGGTTCGTGAGAGCAGCTTGCCGCATCGTCGGTGCAGTTGTCGACGACAGCCGACCTTCAGCCGTACGCATAGACCTGTCGGAGGCGCCCACCGGCCTTCGGGACGCCCTCGCTGGCGCAGGATTACCGCTTGCGCCCACCGTGACCTTCAACCTCCCTGCTCGGGCTGGTTCCACCTACCTCACCCGAACGCACCCGTTCGTCGAAGCGCTCGCGACTTACATCCTCGATGGCGCCCTCGATCCCGACCTCGGCATCGAACGTGCCGCGGCGCGCTGCGGTGTCATCCGAACCGATGCGGTGTCGGCACTTACGACCCTGCTTCTCGTCCGCTACCGCTTCGACATCACGATCCGGC
>PLPK01000002.1 GCA_003159795.1 Acidimicrobiaceae bacterium
CTCACGTCTGGGTGGTGGACGGCGGCAGCGACTCGGTCACGGAGCTCAGTGCCAAGACGGGCGGCCTTGTCCGGGCGATCGACGGCCCGAGTTACAAGTTCAAGTATCCCCTAGCGATCGTCTCGGACGGAACTCACGTCTGGGTGGCGAACAGCGCCGGCGACTCGGTCACGGAGTTCAGCGCCAAGACCGGTCGCCTCGTCCAGGTGATCAACAGCCCGAGCTACAAATTTAACGTTCCCGCTCGCGTCGCCTCGGACGGAACTCACGTCTGGGTGTCGAACGCCGCCGGCGACTCGGTCACGGAGTTCAGCGCCAAGACCGGTCGCCTCGTCCAGGTGATCAATAGCCTGAGCTACAAGTTCAACGGTCTCTCTGCCATCGCCTCGGACGGCACTCACGTCTGGGTGGCGAGCCCTGCTAGCGACTGGGTCACGGAGCTCAGTGCCAAGACGGGTCGCCTGGTTCAGGTGATCAAAGGCCCGAGCTACAAGTTCATGTATCCCTCTACCATCGCCTCGGACGGAACTCACGTCTGGGTGTCGAACACCGTCGGCGGCTCGGTCACGGAGCTCAGTGCCAAGACGGGTCGCCTAGTTCACGTGATCAACGGCCCGAGCTACAAGTTCAACGGTCTCCGTGCCGTCGCCTCGGACGGCACTCACGTCTGGGTGGTGGACGGCACCGACTCGGTCACGGAGCTCAGTGCCAAGACGGGCGGCCTTGTCCGGGTGATTTAGAAGCCGCGCGGATTGAAGAACACGCCTCTGAGCTGCGACTACAAGCATAAACAGAGCATCCACGGTCGTTGGTGTCAGGGCGAGAAGGCTCGTCGACCCGGCGAAGATCGGGGCGGCTGCCGACCGGATCCTGCGCGACTCGGGGGTCGGGCGCTGTTTCACCACCGCCATCGCGGCGGGCCAGTTCTCCTGGGGCTTCGACACCAAGGCCCTCGACTACGAGGAGAAGCTCCTGGCCGGACGCTACGTGCTCGCCACCTCGCTCGCTCCCTCCCAGGCGTCGACGGCCGACGTCGTGCGACACTACAAGATGCTGCAACCGTCGAAGCCCGCTTCCGGGTGAGGAAGGACTTCCTGGGGTTGCGCCCGGTCTTCCACTGGACCGAGAGACGCGTGCGCGGCCACATCGCGTTGTGCGTCATCGCGGCGACCATCGAGGCGGTGATGGGCAACGACCTGCGAGTTGCCCGGATCGCCGACCCCGATCTCGACGAACAGAGCATCACGGTGCGCCGCGCCCCGCCGAGCTCGGCCGCATCCGCCGGGTGACCCTCGCCGCAGGCGAGAAGACCGTGACCGTCGTCACGAGACGCAACGCCTTCCAGGAACGGCTGCTCGGTGCTTTCGGCGTCGATACGAAGTCCCGGCGCAGGGCCACGATGTCGTGATCAGCCCGGAACGCGCCGATGTAGGGGAAAACAATCTCCGGGCACCCTCATCGAACTGGGGTTGCGCGAAAGTACCGTCAAAGTCGGGCCTGACCAACATGACGAATTCCCTGCTCACGCGCTCTTTTTGCCGATCTGATTGCACACTTGCTGCGCAATTCTGGTCTATTGTGTCGCAGATTCGCGGGTGCTAGACCGTTCGACGGGACGGGGTCGGGGGCGCGCCGGTTGCGGTCCTTGTCTGTTTGAGGGGGTTTTTCGCGGGACATCTCAAGCCAAACGCCGCGTACGGCGTGCCTCAAGGAGGATCAGAGCCATGGTGAAGCGAGAGCGCCGTTGGGGCCTGGCAAGCAGGTTGCTCGAACTGGTGGCAGCCGGAGGTTTGGTGCTGGGTGTCCTCGGCAGCGTCTCCATTTCGGCGGCTCCGGCAGGTGCTGCCCCGTCGAACAGCAGCTGGAACTTCGTCACCAGATCTGGTGATGAACTCATGTTGAACGGTCAGCAGTATCGCTTCGGTGGAGCCAATATCTACTGGGGTGATCTGGACGAGAACGGCCGTACGTCAATCACCTACCCGACAAAGTTCCGGGTGAGCACTGCGTTGGCCGAAGTGGCCGACATGGGTGACACTGTGGTGCGCTGTCAGACCTGTGGCATTTCGTTGGGCAATCCGCTCAGCATGCAACCCGCACTCGGGGTGTATAACGAGACCGCCCTCCAGGTCGACGACTACTTCATTGCAACCGCGCAGAAGGATGGGATCAGGCTTCAGATCCCTCTGGTCGACAACTGGAACTACTACCTGGGCGCTTATCACACGTACCTCGACTGGCTGGGACTCTCGGGAACGGGAAAGACGTGTGCGAGCAGCACGCCGTCCGCCGCATGTGCCGGGGTCTTCTACACGAACCCGCTGGCGATCGCGGCGTACGAGCAATGGGTGTCGACTCTTCTGAACCATGTCAACGTCTATACCGGCGTAGCCAACAAGAACAACCCCACCATCATGATCTGGGAGACCGGGAGCGAACTCGACCAGTCCCCGAGCAACCCTTCGCCCGCTTCGGAATTCACGAACTGGACCAGCACGGTTTCGCAGTTCATTAAGACCATCGCGCCGAACCAGCTCGTGATGGACGGCGGCAACCCGTGGGTCGCGGCAGACCTGAGCATTCCGACCGTGGATATCTACAGTCAGCACTTCTACCCGTTGAGCAGTACCACTCTTGCCAGCGATGCGACAACGGTGACAAACGCAGGCAAGGTCTTCGTGACCGGCGAGTACGAGTGGAATGACACTGCATCGGGGACCGCCAACTCGATTTCTGACGAAGCAGCAATCGTGTCCAACCCGCTGATATCCGGGGATGAATACTGGAGCCTGTTCCCCCAGAATGACAACTTCGGTTGGTCCGAGCACTACGACGGCTATCAGGTGCACTTCCCTGGTGACGCCGCAGATGTCGGCACCTCGACCCCGCCCATCTTGATGGGCACCACGCTTAGCTCGGCAAGCTCGGCTGGAGCGACGACGATCCACCCTGCCAGTGTCACCAACCTTGGTGCCGGCTTCCCTGTCGTTATTGACACGGGCGCCAACCAGGAGACAGCCACGGTGGCCGCAGTAGGTACCGCGGGGACCAACACCACCCTTGCTGCGCCGACTGCGGCGGGCGCTACGAAGATCTCCGTTGCCAGCGTCGGTTCCATCCTCAGTGGTGNNATCGACACCGGCGCCGGCCAAGAGACCGCGACGGTCGCTTCCGTGGGGACATCGGCTGGGACGGCCACCACGCTCGCGGCGTCAACCGCGGTCGGAGCAACGACGATCTACGTCGCCAGCGTCTCCGGTGATGCCGCCGGCGACCCGATCCTCATTGACACGGGAGCCAACCAGGAGACCGGCACGGTGGCCTCGGTCGGTACGGCGGCCGGATCAGCGACCACGCTGGTTGNNGCCGACGACAGTCGGAGCGACCAAGATTTACGTCGCGAGTGTCTCGGGTGACACTGTCGGCCACTCATACATCCTTGACGCCGGGACCGGCAGCCAGGAGATCGACACGGTATCGGCGGTCGGCACGGCAGCCGGGGCAGCCACCACGCTGGCCGCCGCTGCTTCCGTTGGCGCCACGAATATCAAGGTGACCAGCACCAGTGGGGATGTGGTCGGCCAGTACCTGATGATCGACACCGCCAGCAAGCTCGAGACCGACCAGATCGTTACGATCGGCACAACTGGCTCTGGAGGCACCGGTGTGACTCTTGCCACCGGCCTCCTGTACGCCCACGCCTCGGGCGCCTCAGTGCGGGACGAGGGCACCGGCGTGACCCTTACCTCCGG
>PLPK01000051.1 GCA_003159795.1 Acidimicrobiaceae bacterium
CTAACCGGCTGAGCTATAGCCCCGACGAGTCCGCGACCCTAGTCGAATCGGCCGCCGCGCTCAGCCCTCCTCGGCACTCGTGAGCGGCGCGACCGCGGCGACCGTCTGACCCGGCTCGAGGTTCATCACGCGGACCCCGGTCGCGTCCCGGCCCTGGGCCGCGATCTCGCGCACCGCCGTCCTGATCACGATCCCGGCGGACGACACGATGAGGAGCTCGTCCTCGAGCGTCGCCATCAGGGTCGCCACGACGGAACCGCGCCGCTCGGTGATGCGGATCCCCCGCACACCCTGGCCGCCGCGCGTCTGCGGGCTGAAGTGCTCGAGCTTCGTCCGCTTCCCGAATCCCGCGTCCGTCACGATCAGAAGGTCCACGCCGGGCCGGGAGACGTCACAGGCGACGACCTCGTCGCCGGAACGTAGCCTCATGCCCCGCACACCCGCTGCGGCGCGCCCCATTGGGCGGACGTCGGACTCGTGGAACCGAATCGCCATGCCATTGCGCGTCACCATGAACACGTCGTCCTCGCCGCCGGTCGGCAGAACCCGCACGAGCTCGTCTTTGGCCCGCAACGTGATGGCGATGAAGCCCTCCCGGCGGGACTTGTCGTACTCGCTGAAGGGGGTCTTCTTCACCTGGCCCATCCGCGTCGCGAAGAGCAGGTAGCGGTCAGGGTCGAACTCGCGGGTGGGCACGATCGCCTGGATGCGCTCGCCGGGCTCGAGCGAGATCAGGTTGACGACGGGTGTCCCCCGCGCCGTACGTTCCTTCAGCGGGATCTCGTGGGCGCGCAGCCGGTAGACCTTGCCACGATTCGAGAACAGCAGCAGGTGCGAGAGCGCCGTCGCGTAGACGACCTCGCGGATGAGATCTTCCTCTTTGAGCCGCGTCCCCTGAACCCCTCGGCCTCCGCGGGACTGCGTGCGGAAGGCGTCCGCCGCGACGGACTTCACGTAACCGGCTCGCGTGAGCGTCACGACGATCTCGTCGTCGTGGATGAGGTCCTCGGCCGAGAGGTCACCCGGGTCGTGGATGATCCTCGTCCTGCGCTCCTCCGCGAAGCGTGCCTTGATGTCCGAGAGCTCGCCCGCGATCACCTCGCGCAGCCGTCCCTCGTCGCCGAGGATCGCCTCGAGCTCCCGGATCGTGGCGGCGAGTTGGGCCATCTCGTCGTCGAGCTCGGCCCGGCCCAGCCGGGTGAGGCGCCCGAGGGTCATGTCGAGGATGTGGTTCGCCTGGTCCTCGGAGAACAAGAACGGCTCCGCTATCAAGTTCGCGCGCGCGTCGGCCCGGTCCTCCGAGGCGCGAATCGCCGCGATCACGGCGTCGAGCATGTCGATCGCGCGCAGCAGCCCCTCCACGATGTGGGCGCGGTCGCGCGCCTTTCTCAGGCGGAACTGCGACCGCCTCGTCACCACCTCGAGCTGATGGGCGACGTACGCCCTCAGCGCCTGGGCGAGGTCCACTAGCCGCGGCACGCCGTCGACAAGGGCGAGCATGTGCACCCCGAAGCTCGTCTGCAGCTGCGTGTACTTGAACAGGTTGTTGAGGACGACGTTGGCGTTGGCATCCCGCTTCAACGTCACGACGAGACGCGGTCTGGCGGCGGCGGAAAGGTTGTCGACTGCCGAGATGCCCGAGATCTGCCCAGCCTCGATCCCCTCGGCGATCTGCTTCTCGATGGTCTCTACGGCGGTCTGGTAGGGGATCTCGGTGACGATGATCTGGTTCACGCCATTGCGCAGTTCGGAGATCTCGGCAACGGCCCGAGTCTTCACCGAACCCCGGCCGGTCCGGTAGGCATCGAGGATCCCGGCGCGTCCAAGTATCAGGCCCCCCGTCGGGAAGTCGGGGCCCTTGACGAATTCCATGAGCTCGTCCGACGTGGCCGCGGGGTGCACCAACAGGTGGCACGTCGCGTCGATCACCTCGCCGAGGTTGTGCGGCGGGATGTTCGTCGCCATCCCCACGGCGATCCCCTGGGAGCCGTTCACGAGCAGATTCGGGAAGCGGGAGGGTAGTACGACCGGCTGTTCGTCCGTCCCGTCGTAGTTCGGGATGAGGTCGACGGTGTCCTCGTCGATCCCCTCGAGGAGCGACATCGCGAGGGGCGCGAGCCGGGCCTCGGTGTAGCGCATCGCCGCGGGGAACCCGTCCGGGCCCGGGGCGCCGAAGTCGCCGTGCCCGTCGATGAGCGGGTGGCGCAGGCTGAAGTCCTGGACCATGCGGGCCAGCGCATCGTAGATGGCGCTGTCGCCATGGGGGTGGAAGCGACCCATGACGTCGCCGACAACCTTGGCGCATTTCACGTGGGGCCGGTCCGGTCGCAGGCCCGTGTCCCACATGCCGTAGAGGATCCGGCGGTGCACGGGTTTCAGCCCGTCGCGCACGTCGGGAAGCGCCCGCGAGACGATCACCGACATGGAGTACTCAAGGAACGAGCGCTCCATCTCCTCCTGGATCTCGATCGGCTCGATCGCGCCGCCTCCGGGCACTTCGCTCTTCGGTCGAGCTGCTCGACTTGTCTTACGCGGTGCCAATCCCGCCCCTGCTTTCCGTCGTCACTGCTCCGTCCACCGCGCTCGGCCGCTCAGATGTCGAGGAAGCGGACGTCCTTCGCGTTCGTCTGGATGAAGCGGCGCCGCACCTCCACGTCGTCGCCCATGAGAACCGAGCACACCTGGTCGGCGATGCTCGCCTCCTCCATTGTGATCTGCAGGAGTGACCGCATCGCCACGTTGATCGTCGTGTCGCGCAGTTCGACGAAGTCCATCTCGCCGAGTCCCTTAAGACGCTGAAAGTCCTTCGCGTGATTCGGGTGCTCCCGCAGGAACTGTTCCCGGGCCGCCTCGTCTTTCAGGTAGACCTTGGCATTGGCCACAAGCGTCGAGTACAGCGGCGGCTGCGCGACGTAGACATGGCCGGCCTCGATGAGCGGCCGCATCTGGCGCAGGAAGAACGTCAGCAGCAACGTCCGGATATGCGATCCGTCGACGTCGGCATCGGCGAGGATGATCACCTTGTGGTAGCGGATCTTCGTGATGTCGAAGTCGTCCGCGATCCCCGCGCCGATAGCCATGATGAGCGCCTGGATCTCCGCGTTCTTCAGCATCCGGTCTGCCCGCGCCTTCTCGACATTGAGGATCTTGCCGCGGATCGGCAGGATCGCCTGGGTGTGCGGATCGCGCGCGTTCTTCGCCGAGCCTGCCGCCGAATTCCCCTCGACGATGAAGATCTCGGACTCCGCCGGAACCCGTGAAGCACAATCAACGAGCTTCCCTGGCAATCCGGCACCGTCGAGCGCGGACTTGCGCCGCGTGAGGTCGCGCGCCTGGCGGGCCGCGACTCGGGCCCGTTGAGCCAGCAGTGCCTTCTGCAGGATCTGGTTCGCCTCGCGTGGGTTCTCGTCGAGCCACTCGGCGAGCTTCTCGTTGGTCGCCCGCTCGACGAGCGAGCGGATCGTCACGTTGCCGAGCTTCGCCTTCGTCTGGCCCTCGAACTGCGGGCTGCGGAGCCGCACCGAGATGATCGCAGTGAGGCCCTCCCGGATGTCCTCACCCTGGATGTTCGGGTCCGAGTCTTTCAGCGACCCGCGCATGCGCGCGCTCCGGTTCACGACGTTCGTAAGGGCCTTCTTGAAGCCCTCCTCGTGCATGCCCCCCTCGATCGTGGCGATCCCGTTGGCGAACGACCAGATGCTCTCGTAGTAGGTCGTATTCCACTGCAGGGCGACCTCGATCTCCTGGTCCTCTTCTACCTGGGTGAAGTAGGCGACCTTGCGGAACATCGACTCCTTCGACGCGTTGAGGTGCCGGACGAAGTCCTCGATCCCTCCGGTGTAGCGGTAGGTGACCGCCTGCTCGTGGCCGGCGCGTTCGTCCTTGAAGCGGATCTCGAGCCCTCGCTGGAGGAACGCCATCATCTGCAGGCGCTCCAGGATCGTCTGTGCGCGGAACTCGACCTCGTCGAAGACCGACGCATCCGGCCAGAACGTCACCGTCGTCCCGGTCCGGTTGTGGGGTGAAGGGCCGGTCATCAGCAGCGGGCCGGTGGGTTTGCCGCCGTCGACGAACGTCATCTCGTAGCGGTTGCCGCCGCGGTCGATCTGCAGCTCGAGCCGGGACGAGAGGGCGTTCACGACGGAAACCCCGACGCCGTGGAGTCCACCTGAGACCTTGTAGCTCGAGCCCCCGAACTTGCCCCCCGCGTGGAGGACGGTGAGCACGATCTCGGCCGCGGTCTTCGTCGGCTCGTCCGGGTGCGGGTCGACGGGGATGCCCCTGCCGTTGTCGACGACCCGGCAGCTACCGTTCGCCCGGACGATGACGTCGATCCTCGTGCAGTGGCCCTGCATCGCCTCATCGACCGAGTTGTCAACGACCTCCCACACGAGGTGGTGCAGCCCGCTCGACGACGTCGAGCCGATAAACATGCCCGGGCGCAGCCGGACCGGCTCCAGCCCGCGCAAGACCGTGATGTCGGCGGCCTCGTAGGACTCGCTTGCGGTCGCTCGTCCCTCTGCTTGTTCCGTTCGCACCACGGGCGCGGCTCCTCAACAACGGCAGTGCCGGTCGGTCGGGCTGACGCGCATAAGTGGGCGCAACCCAGCGATTTCTTCGTCTCAGTTTAGGCGAAATCGGGCGTCGACGTGGGTCCTCACCGTCTCGACGGCGCGGTATCCGAGCTGGTCAGCGAGCCGATCGCAGATCGCTGCCGACAAGAACCCGAGCTGCGTCGCCCAGCCGGGATGGTCGACGCCGACGACGAGCTCCGTGCCGTCCAACGACCGCGGCTGGGCGTGCGCGGCAACGTCCTCCCCGACCACACCCGCCCAGCAGGCGACGATCTCACCGAGGGTCCGCATCCCAAGAAGCCCCTGGCTGGCGAGATACTCGTCGAGTGAGCCGCCGATGCTCCGGGGCGCGTCGAGGTCAGTGCCGGGCTGCCCCGCGGCGCGTGGCCGACGCCGTCTCAGCGGCCGCCCGGCTCCAGCCGGTCTCTCCGGGGGCTTTCCCGGGCCGTTCATGCGACGATTCCACCGGCCGCCAGGCGTACGACGGCCGCGGGATGGACCCCCGCTGGGATCGCCCCCGCCGTCGTGAGCACCGCCTGACCTGCGGGGAGCACGGCCAGCAACGAGCGTGTCGTCTCTTCGTCCAGCTCCGAGAAGGCGTCGTCCAGCAGCAGCACCGGGCGCGACCCCGCTGTCGCGGTCACCGCAGCGTGTGCCGCGAGGCGCAGCGACAAGGTGACACAGCGCTGGCGACCCTGGGATAGACGTGTTCGCGCGTCAAGACCCCCGGCGGTGATCAGGACCTCGTCCCGCTGGGGCCCGATCGTCGTTGTCCCCCGACGTACGTCCTCCCTCCGGGTCCGGCCGAGTGCATCGGCGAGCTCCCCGCTGAAGGACCGCTGATAGACGAGCTTCAGGTCGTCGTCGCTTCGTGCCAGTCTGCGGAACGCCGTCGCGGCGAGCGGCTCGAGCTCGATAAGAAATGCTTCGCGGGCCCGGATCAGCTCCCCTCCAGACTGGGCGAGCTTCTCATCCCAGACGTCGAGGGTGGCGAGGACATCGGGGGACGGGGCGCCGCCGGACTGGCGCAGCAACGTCGAGCGCTGGCGCAAGATCCGTTCGACCGTCTCCCGCAGGGGAAGGCGATCCGGGCGAGCCGCCACCAGTGCGGCGTCGAGAAAGTCGCGTCGTTGATGCGGACCGCCCTTGACGAGCGCGAGGTCATCCGGGGTGAAGACCGACACCCGTAGGGTCTCCAGCAGTTCCTGGGAGCGCAGCACGCGATGGCGGTTTCGTTGGACACGGTCGCGACGTTCCGGGCTGATCTCGATCTCCACGAGGGCGCGCCGCTCGTCCTCCACAACCTCGAGACGGATGATCGATTGTTGCGCCCCGCTGCGAACGAGTGACTCGCGGGGGCTGCCCCGGAACGACGAGAGCGTCGACGCGTAACCGATCGCCTCGAGCACGCTCGTCTTGCCGGCCCCGTTCTCACCCGTGACCACGGTCAATCCGTCGGGATCCGGCTGGAAGAACAGCTCGGCCAGGTTGCGGAAGTCTCTGAGCTCGAGCCAGGTGACGCGGCTCAGGAGACGCGCACCGGCATCAGAAGATACCGATAGTCGTCCTCACCCTCGCCCCGGATCGTCGCGGGCTTTGAGGAGTCGATGACCTCGAGGATGACTATCTCCGCACGGATTGCCTCCACCCCGTCGAGCAGGTAGTTCGGGTTGAACGCCACGACGAGCTCCTCCCCCGAGAACTGGCCATCCACCCGCTCGTCGGCCCGTCCGCTCTCGGCCGTCAGCACGGTTAGCCCCGCGCCATCGGCCTCGAACGACACCCGCACGGGCGTCGCGGCTTCCTTCGCGTCGCGCATCATCAGCCGCACCCGGCGGATCGCGGCGGCAAGTTCCTCGCGCCCGACACGGAACATGTTCGGGTAGGACGGTGGCAGTAAGCGCTGATAGTCCGGGAACGGGCCCTTCAAGAGACGCGTCGTCAAACAGACATCGTGCACTTCGAACACAGCATCGAGCTCTGTGTGGCAGAACACCAGCTTGGCATCGTGCTCCTTCTCACCTTCTGCGCCGATCAGCCGCTGGATCTCCGCTAAGGCACGAGCGGGAACCAACACCTCTGAACCGGGTTCCAGTGCGTTCACACCCTTCAGGTCCCGGAACGCCAGACGGTAGGAGTCCGTCGCGACGAGCCGGATACCGTTGTCAACCGCGATCATCAGCACGCCCGTCAACTGTGGTGCACGAGTGTCGTCGTTCAGCGCCGCGCGCACGACCTGTTGCAGTCCTTCGGCGAAAAGCGCTGCCGGGAGGGTGATCTTCTTGGATTCGGCAACAGCAAGTCTGGTGATCTCCGCGCCTATCGGAGTTCGCACGACGAACTCTGCACGTCCTGATATCACACGGGCTTCCTGGTCGTTCGCCTCCACGCTGACTATCCCGGGATCGAACGACCGGATGATGTCAGTCGCCAACCGCGATGGCATCAAGACCGCACCGTCTTGCTCGCCGTTCACCACACAAGCGACCTCGATAACAAGATCCGGATCGGAACCGACCACCTCCAGTTGATCGCCCCTTAGGGTCAGACGCACGTTCTGCGCCCCCAATCCCGCTCCAACCCGGGCCGCACTCACCCGACCAGCGGTAACAAGGGCTTCGAGGAGACCGTCACGTTCGGTACGAAACTTCACCGGTCGGGTGCTCCCTTCCTGATTGATTCTCTGAGTATTAGATCAGTAGTAGTAGGGCCTGTGCATTGTGGAAGTTAGATCGAAGCTCCAGCGTGGTTCTGAGATAGCTCGTGACGGTTATCCACTGATAGCCACAGGAGGCGGCGAGACGGTGGTTGGCGTTGTGGGGAAGTGATTAGTTTTCCACAGCCCAGGAAGAGTTATCCCCATGACGTTCAACCGGTCACACACAGATTTTGCTCAGCCACCGAGCCCATGGCCGTTACGGATTCGTACGGTCAGCTCCGTGACCTGTTCGTAGATTTGACGGCGTTCTTTCATCAGCCCGGAGATCTTGGCATAGGCGTGAATCACAGTGGTGTGATCGCGACCACCAAACTCCCGGGCGATCGCGGGGTAGGAAAAATCGGTCAGGGTGCGGAAGAGATACATCGCGATCTGCCGGGCGATCACGAGAGGACGACGCCGGCTGGGGCTGCAGAGTTCCTCGATCGTGAAACCGAAGTGATCCGCTGTCGTCTCAAGGATCTGATGGGCCGTGATCCGTCGGGGTTGATGGTCCGCGACCAAGTCGGCGAGTACTCGCTCCGCTGTGTCGCGGGTGAGGCGTTCGCGGGTGAGGCTGGCGTAGGCAGTCACGCGAATGAGGGCACCCTCCAGTTCCCGGATGTTGTCCGTGACGATGCTCGCGAGGAACTCGAGGACGTCGTCGTCGACCACGAGCCGCTCGTGGAGGGCCTTGGTGCGCAGGATAGCGATGCGGGTCTCGAGTTCCGGGGGGTTGATCTCGGTGATGAGACCTGACATGAAGCGACTGCGCAGACGGCTTTCGAGGGTCCTGATAGACCCAGGCGGGCGGTCGGAGGTCAGCACGAGTTGTTTGCCGGCGTCGTGCAGCGCGTTAAAGGTGTGGAAGAACTCCTCCTGCAGTTGTTCCTTGCCCTCGATCACCTGGATGTCGTCGACGAGCAGCACGTCGCACTCGCGGTAGCGACGCTTGAATGCCGGCATCGAGACGGCCCGCAGAGACTCGACGAATTCATTGAGCATCGTCTCGGTCGGCACGTATCGCACTTCGTAGCGAGGGAAGTTCTCCGTGACGTAGCTACGGATCGCCTGGAGGAGGTGGGTCTTGCCTAGCCCCGCCCCCCCGATGATGAAGAGCGGGTTGTAGGCGCTCCCAGGCGATTCCGCGACGGACAGCGCCGCGGCGTGAGCAAAACGATTCGACGGACCGATCACGAAGCCGTCGAAGCTGTAGCGGCGAGACTGGCTGAGCGGTTCGGGGGAGGGTTCCTCGGCGCCCGCGCCCGTTCCGTCGACACCGACGACAAGGTCGGTGGCGGCCGTGACGATCCGGGACTCCTCGCTGTTGGACGCCGCGTCGGGGGCCACGTCGAAGCGGATCGGGAACTCCGAACCGCAAAGATCGATCACCGCGGCCTGGACCACTCCGGCGAAGCGGGTCTCTAGGCGCTCGCGGACGAGAGCGTTGGGGACACTGAGGACAAAGGTGCCGTTGAGGAGACCAACGGGATGGACGCCAGAGAACCACGTCCGCCACACGGCGTCCGACACCTGGGATTGGATGGCGTCGACACAACCGTCCCAAAGTTCCTGCGCGTCGAGCAACGTGATGGGCCTCCCCCCAGCAAGTTCTCCACAGGAGGGTCCACATCTGTGGATTACGCGACGGACGGGCAACAGCTGGGCCCCTCGTCGAGCATCGTATAGCGCGCTCCCCGGGACCGCTCCTGGTGCGGGCCCGCACCACGGGAACTCGGTGTTCACGCCGCGCTAGCATGTGCGCTCCTGAAGAAGGGGTTCGATGAAGCGGACGTTTCAGCCAAACAACGCCAAGAGAGCCAAGCGGCACGGTTTCCGCCAGCGTATGTCGACGCGCGCCGGCCGCGCGGTTTTGCAGGCCCGTCGCCGTCGCGGGCGGGTGCGCCTGTCCGCTTGAGCGGGCGCCCGGGGCGGGTGCGTGGCAGGATGACCTTCGCCGCGCTCGTCGCCAGTCGACGGCAATCTCGTAGCGGTCCGGTGACGGTACACTTCGTCCCGCCGGACGGTGGCCGCAACGAGGTACTTGTCGCATACGCGATCGGCCGGCACGTTGGTGGAGCCGTCGTTCGTAACCGCTGGCGGCGTCGATTGCGCGCGATCGCGGCCGAGATCTCGCCGGAACTCGCCTGCGGGACATACCTGATCGGTCTCGGCAGTGGGGTTACCGCGATCCGCTTCGATGAACTGAGAGGACGAGTGAGCGAGACGATGCGACGGGCGAGCGGGAAACCCCTATGAAACGGGCCGCTTCCGCCATGGGGGCGGCGCTCGTCGACGCGATCCGCGGCTACCAGGCGGCGCGGTTCAACCGCCCATCGCCGTGCCGCTTTGTGCCCTCCTGCTCCGAGTACGCCATCGAGGCGATCACGAACCACGGCGCGCTGCGCGGCACCTGGCTCGCGGTGCGGCGAATCGGTCGTTGCCGGCCCGCCGGTGGGCGGGGCTTCGACCCGGTCCCTGGTTAGAGGGCACCGATGCTGTTCGCCTCGTCGATCGGAGAGATCGCCCACCCGTTCTTCATCGTCTTCGCCTGGCTGATCGAACGCTTCTACAGCCTGATCCCGAACTACGCGGTGGCGATCGCCCTGCTCACGCTCGTCGTCATGATCGCCGTCTTCCCGATCACGCGGAAGGCGACGCGGTCGATGATGAAGATGCAACTTCTTGCACCAGAACTCAAAAAGATACAGACTCGCTACAAGACCCCCCCGGGGACACCAGTCGCCGAGAAGCAGGAGGCCCGTCAGCACCTGAACGAAGAGATGATGGCGCTGTACCGGGAGAACAACGTCAGCCCAACCGGTGGCTGCTTGCCGATGCTGCTGCAGCTCCCGATCTTCTGGATCCTCTATGGCACGATCCGGGGCCTCATCCACCTGAAGACGTTCGCCTCAGCGAAGGCGGCGCTGGCCTCCGGGTGCAGGCCGATCCTGCCCGGGACGAGCGGGAAGTCCTGTATCCAGCCCCTCTACATCAACCACTCCTCCAGCCTGTACACCGCCGTCATCCACGCCCACGGCAAGCTGATGGCGTTCGGGATCAACATGGCCGACTCAGTCCGTACGGGGGGGCTGACCTGGGCTGAGAAGGCACCGCTCATCGGGTTGATCCTCGTCGCGATCGTGCTGCAGTACGTCCAGATCAAGCAGATGAGCGGGCGTAACGCCGCCGCGGCAGCCGCGAACCCGCAGATGCAGCAGATGCAGAAGGTCATGCCCGTCATCTTCGCGGTGATCTACATCGCGATCCCCGCCGGTGTGAACGTTTATTTCATCGTCTCGAGCATCTTCCGCATCGGGCAGCAGGAGTACATGTACCGGCGGGACCCGCACATCCGGGAGTCCCTCTCGAGGTTGAACGCACGGACCAAGGCCACGCCGACCGTCATACCGACGCAGGGCCGCGAGCAGCGCCCGAAGGGGTTCTTTGAGCGGCTGCTCAACCCGGGGGCATTGCAGGCGGGTGGCGGCGCCCCGCAGGGGCAACCGCCGGCGGTGCGCGGGAACAACGAGGGGGAAGTGCCGCTGGCGGCCGCACGACCGCAGACAGCGGTGCGACCGGTTCCGCATGGTGGACGCGGCCCCGGGGGCTCGCCCGGGCGATCGCAGGCCCGGGCCCGAGGCAAGCGGCCGCGAAAGCCGCGTACGTAGATGGAATGGATCGAAACGACCGGGAAGAGCGTGGCAGAGGCGCTCGATGCTGCGCTCGACGAGCTCGGCGTGGACGAGCAGGACGCCGAGTTCGTCGTCGTGGAGGAGCCGAGGTCCGGGCTGTTCGGGCTGGGGCGCAGCGAGGCGCGCATCCGCGCCCGGGTGCGGCCGTCGAGCCCCCGGCCGAAACGATCGCAACGGGACCGGTCTCGTTCGAACCGTGGGGCGCACGGGGGATCCGAGGGTACGGGACGGAAGTCGCAGAGGGGCGGCTCGCGGGGACCGAGGTCTGGTGCTGGAGCGGAACGTGGGGCGCGGGCGAAGCCTGCAGGCAGCCAGTCCGGCGCCGGAGAAGGACGAGAGCGGTCGGGCGTGGGGGAGCAGGAGGGGGCCAATGCCGGACAGAAGCGACCGCGCCGCCGACCCGGTGGTCGGAGTCGAGGAAACGGACGGAGCGGGACAGCCGCACGGCCGGAGGGTGTGGCTGAGGAGGAAGCGATGACGGTCGAGGAGCAGGTCGATTTGGTTGGGGCGTTCGTACGCGGGGTGGTCGAGCGGTTCGGCTACGACGCGACGACGTCGACGCGTGTCGAGGATGACCGCCTTTACGTGGACGTGGCGGGGGAGGACCTCGGCCTGTTGATCGGCCCGCGCGGGACGACCCTGGACGCGCTGCAGGAGCTCGCCCGGACCGTCGTCCAGCGGCGCGGGGACGAGCGGGCCTTGCGGGTCGTCGTCGACGTCGCCGGATTCCGCGCGCGCCGCGCCGCGGCACTCGAGACGTTCACGCGGCGCCGGGCGGCAGAGGTGCTGGAGACCGGGGTCGCCGAGGCGCTCGAGCCGATGTCAGCATCGGACCGAAAGATCGTCCACGATACTGTGGCGACGATCGAGGGCCTGGAGACGGGTTCGGAGGGGATCGAACCGAAGCGCTACGTCGTTATCCGTCCCGCTGCCGGGCCGAAGCCGGAGGACGGCCCGGTCGAGGACTGACCGGGGAGGGGGAAGCGGCCGGACCCGTGGGTCTCGGGGGAAGGGTCACGGGGAAGTGAACAGCGAGGACCCGGATGCTGGGTGGTCGTCCAGCGGGGACCTCCTCGCGGCGCTGGCTGTGGCCCAGTCACGTGGCGCAATAGGTCCTGCTGCGCTCGGCGACCACGTCACCCACGCGCTCGGATTCCTCGAGGCCTGCCCGGAATTGGAAGGGGCGGGGAGGATGCTCGACCTGGGCAGCGGTGGCGGCCTGCCTGGTCTCGTCCTCGCGGCGCGTCTGCCCGAGGCGCGCTTCTGGTTGCTCGACGGGCGCGTCGGGCGGGCCCAGCTTCTCGAGGCGGCGGTCAAGGAACTCGGCTGGAGTGACCGGGTCACCGTCGTGACCGGAAGGGCCGAGGTCGTGGCGCACGATCCGGAGCTGCGGTCCTCCTTCCAGGCCGTCGTGGCCCGGAGCTTCGGGCCCCCGGCCGCGACGGCCGAGTGCGGCGCCGGCTTCCTCGCACCGGACGGCGTCCTGGTCGTCTCAGGCTCCCCCGGTGGTGCGCCGGAACGCTGGCCAGCCGGCCCGCTCGCTGAGCTGGGGCTCAGGTTGGACGGGTTGGCGGTGTCGCCTCGTTCGTTCGTTATCCTGAGACGGGTCGAGCGGTGCCCGGACCGGTTCCCGCGGCGCGTCGGAGTTCCCGAGCATCGTCCGCTGTTCTAAGCCGTCGGCCGGGCGGTGGCGCCCGGGGCAGGTCGGAGCGCAAGGGGACGCGGCGGTTCAAATCCGAGCTCGTGACAGCGGTTCCGCTGGCGGTCGCCGAGCCACGGCCACATCCGGGCCAGCGCGGCGAGGGCGAAGCGGCAGTTCAGGTTGCAACGGTACGTCGGTCGCCTCTCCGGCTCCCCGGCCCCCCGGGACGAGGAGTACGGGCCGAGCGGGCGGGACTGGACGATCTCGGCGTAGCGCCGCACGACATCCTCGTCGACCAGGTGGAGGGCGAGACGGAGATCCTTGCCGCCGTTGATTGTGACGATCGCGCCCGCCGCCTCGAAGACGCCCGCGGCCCAGGCCCACTCCTCGTCGCTCGTCATGCCAGAAACGTACCACAGCGGAACTTGTTTCCCGTGGAACCTTCCCACCCCGGGTCGGGCGATCCGGGGTGGGATCGCACTTTCCTGGTGTGCCGCCCTTGACCAGGGGGTGGCGGACAGAGAGGATAGAGGCCCGCAATCCGACTTCGGCGGTGCCGGGAGGTGCAGCCGGCGGAAAGGGCGGGCCTGTCGACGTGGAAGATCGGCGAGTACGCAAGATCCGAGTTTCGGAGCGGCCCCGGGGCCTGGTCCGAGACGAGAGGAGCTCGGCATCCCAGACGAACTGACTGGTGAGACCACATCGGCCGCCGGGTCCATGAGCCACCAACGGAGTGGGTCGCGGTTGTTCGCGGTCGCCAACCAAAAGGGCGGCGTCGGCAAGACGACGACGACGGTGAACCTCGGTGCCGGACTGGCAGAACTCGGCTGGCGGGTGCTCATCATCGACCTCGACCCCCAGGGGAACGCGACGACCGGGCTCGGGGTGGAGGCGCGCAACTTCGACAACTCGATCTACGACGTCCTGCTCCACGAGTTCCCGATGGAGGACTGCATCGAGCCGACGAACCTGAAGAATCTCTTCCTCGTCCCGGCGACGATTGACCTTGCCGGCGCCGAGATCGAGCTCGTCGCGTCGATGAGCCGCGAGCTGCGCCTCAAGCGGGCGGTCGAGCCGGTGGTGGACGACTTCGCCTTCGTCTTTATCGATTGTCCGCCGTCGCTCGGGTTGCTCACCGTCAACGGCCTCGCCGCGGCGTCCGAGGTCCTCGTGCCCATCCAGTGCGAGTACTACGCCCTGGAGGGACTGGGCCAGCTACTCCGGAGCGTCGACCTCGTCCGTGCGAACCTGAATCCGGCGCTCGAGTTGTCTACGATCGTCCTCACGATGTACGACGGCCGTACGAAACTCGCCGACCAGGTCGCGGGTGAGGTGCGGAAGCACTTCGGCGACAAGGTCTGCCAGACGGTGATACCTCGCTCGGTCCGCGTCTCCGAAGCCCCCTCGTTCGGTGAGCCGGTGACGGTGCACGACCCGCACTCGACCGGGGCGGTGGCGTACCGGGCGCTCGCAGTGGAGTTGAGCGGTGGCCCGGCGTAGCGGGCTCGGCCGGGGTCTCGGGGCGCTCATCCCGACCGAAACGACCCACGTCTCGGCGTCCGGGTTGCGGGACGTCGCCCTCGCCAGGATCAAGCCGAACCAGTTCCAGCCGCGCACCCACTTCGACGAGGAGGCGCTCGCCGCGCTCGTCGACTCCATCCGGGCCGTCGGCGTTCTCCAGCCCGTCCTGGTGCGTGAGGTCGGGGAGGGTGAGTACGAGCTGATCGCCGGCGAGCGCCGCTGCCGGGCGGCCCGCCGCGCCGGGCTGCTCTCGATCCCGGCGCTCGTCCAGCACGCCGACGACGCTGCGAGCCTGGAACAGGCCCTCGTCGAGAACTTGCACCGGGAGGACCTGAACCCGCTCGATGAGGCCGCTGCCTATCAGCAGCTGATCGAGGACTTCCATCTCACGCACGAGACCGTGGCCCGGCGGGTCGGCAAGAGCCGTGCTGCCGTCTCGAACGCGCTCCGTCTGTTGCAGCTCCCCCCCGCGGTGCAGCGGTTCATCCGTGACGGCCAGCTCTCGGCGGGACACGCCCGGGCGCTGCTCATGACACCGGACCGTGAGTTGCAGGAGTCGATGGCAGGTCGCGCCGTCGCCGAGGGCTTGTCGGTCCGTACCCTCGAGCAGGTCGTCCACGACATCATGGAGGCCCCTACCCCGGAGCCGCCCGCCCCGGGACGCCCGCCGTCGCCAGGGCCGAAACCACCGGGGCTTCGCCCGCCCGGGGTACTCGAGCTCGAGGAGCTCCTCGCCGAGTACCTGAACACCCGGGTACGGGTCGAGATGCGGGCCAACCGCGGGCGGGTGACGGTCGAGTTCGCGACTCTCGAGGACCTCGAGCGAATCTACCGGTTGATGATCGGGGAACCCTCAAGCCGCGCCTGAAGGTTCGACCCGTCTGGCGGCCGTCGGGGTTTCGGAATTATATTGGCACACCTCTGCCAATATACCTCTCTAACAGGGAAAACACACGGCGACAACCGCAGGGCGACAAGCGGATGACGGGCGCGTGACCGCACTGCGCTAACGCGTCGGTGGAAGTTGATCCACAAGCTCATGCACAGGTTGTGGATGGCGCGCGATCACTCCCAAGCAGCACCAACCCAGCGGGTCAGGGCGTCGACGACCACCCGGGCGAGCTCCACCGTCCTGGGGATGACGAGTTCTGGCGTGCCGAGCTGGATCTCGACGGCGGGCATGCGCGTCTCTCGCAGGATCGGCAGTGCCATCCCGGCGATGCCGCCGTCAGCGAGGCCGAGCGCGGCGGGAAGATCGCCCTGCACGAGCTCGGCGAGGCGCCGGCTCGCCGCCGACTCATAGCGGAAGCCCCGGTAGTAGGCCGTCGTGCACGAGCTGACCTCGGGCACGAGCACGAGGCCGATGAGGCAGTCGACCCCGGTCGCGTTGGCCTCCGCGGCCTGGCGCGAGGGATCGGGGTGCGAGAATGACAGGGCCACGGCGGCGCCGGCGTCGCGCAGCGCCCGGCACACCGCGCTGGCCCCCGTCGCGAACCCCCCCGGCTCGGCGACGGCGATCCGCCGGCCGCGCAGGTCCGAGGAGCCGCGTGCCACGGCGAGCCGCTCCCGCAGGGGTGTGACAAGTCCCGAGGCGCCGGCCCGGATCGAGAACCGCTCGAGCTCGTCGAGCGTGCGCCGCCCCAGGATGCCGTCGGCGAGAAGCCCGGCGTTGCGCTGGAAGTCCATGAGGGCGGTGGTGGTCTGGTCGCCGAAGATCCCGTCGACGCGCTCCGTGTCAAAGCCGAGGCGGCTCAGCTGGCGCTGGAGCTCGGCGACGTCGTCGCCGCGCAGCATGGGCGTCTTTCTGTACAGAAGGCGCGAGCCGAGAGCGAAGCCCGCCTCGACGACCGCCGACCACGTCTGGGCGCCGCAGCGGCCGTCGACGGTGAGACCCCGGTCGGCCTGGAAGGCGCGGACAGCCTGGACGGTGGCGTCGCCGAAGACGCCGGAGGGGTCGCCGCCGGTGAAGCCGAGCTCGCCGAGGCGCCTCTGGAGATCGGCGACGGCCTCGCCAGTGTCGCCCCTCCCCAACGGCAGCGACGAGGCGTCGAGGTGCCTGGGTTGCTCGTCGGCCACGGGGACATGCTAGGTGGGCGCGCGCGGCCCGGTGATCAGCCCGCCCGGCGGGATCCGCCCCTAGAGGTGCGGGTCGATGTCC
>PLPK01000023.1 GCA_003159795.1 Acidimicrobiaceae bacterium
AGGTCACAGCACCGGCGTCGGCCAACGTGTCGGTCGCCGGCAATTCGGCGCCCATCGCTCCAAGCGTTTGTGCGAGGTGATTCAGCCCGGCGCGTGTCTCTCTCGAAATGGGCGGGGCGGGCAGTCCCTGGTGCGTCTGCCAAAAGAGGTCCTCGACGAGCAATCCGATCCGGTCGAGCCGCTCGCGCTTCCACTCCCGAGCAGCATCGCGTCGAGACCTCTCTGCCTCACGAACAGCGTCGCGTCCGGCCCGCACGGCGCCCCTGGCCGGGGCCAACGCCGAAAGTGCAGCGCGCGCTGCGATGCACGCGGCCACAGCGCTGATCGCGGCGAAGATGACCTCGACGAGAGTCATGGGAGCTGGCCGTCGATGGCCGCAGCGATCTGCGCGGCCGCGGCGCGGTCGGTTGCCGCGGTCACCTGCGAGTAGGTATCCGCCGTGATCCGGATCGACGAGTGCCCAAGCCTCTCGCTCATGACCTTCAGCGGTACGCCCTCCTCGCCCCCGATAGTGGCGTGGCCGTGGCGCAGCGCGTGGAAGCGCACGACCGGAAGGCCCGCCTCGGCGGCGCGGGCGTCAGCATAAGCGGCTGCAGAGCAGACAATTGTGCGACTTCCGCACACAACGCCTCAGGGTTTACCCTAAGCGGCACTGCGCTCCGGCCGATCTCGCTTACAACGAGCAGGTCGGCGGTTCGAGTCCGTCAGCGCCCACCAAGAGACTCCGGGCCAGGTAGTCAGAGCACCCTTCCGTGGCCGGAACGCGGACAACGTGCAGGTCAGCGCTGGGAGGGGGGCCACACAAACCCTAATGGGCCCGCTCGCCCCAGTTGGTCGCGTAGAGCCAGATATCTGACAGGTCTGAAGACGACTTCCGGGGCTCCTGTTTTCGATCAGCATTCACAAGTTCACTGAGGAGAACAGCTTGCGCACCGACGGTTCTGCCGGGGTGGTGTCTATCTGGTCCCCGACTCTCTGGTTTCCGATTGCCTCGCAGTAGCCCCACCACTGGCCTGGCTCCGCCGCGAGCAGACTCAGAGTCAATGTGCCCTTCGTTCCCGGCATCCGAAGCTGAAGAACGGTGGCCCTGGTCCCGCTTGACATGCATGCTTCTTTGGCCATCTCGACGTAGGCGCTGGCACCCGGCCGGAGGCTCACACGGTGGGGCGGCGCAGTCGTGATGTTGAAGGGGCCGGGTGGCGTGTGTTGGTAACTGAAGCCGAGCACCCGGGATGCGTTCAGGAAGGTCACCACCGGATAACCCGACAGCGCACAGGCGTGAAGCCCTCGATTCGTCAACTGGACCACGATCTCTAACTCGCCCGCCACAGCAGAGACTCCCTCGCCCAGGAGTCCCATGGTCAGTTGTGACGCGACGCAGCCGGCACCCGAGCCCCTACCTGAGGATGTTGAGGTTGCCGACCTCTTCGCGGAAGACACGAAGTGGGCGGACAACACGAAACCCACAGCTGCCAGTACGACCACGGCGGCCCCCAACGACAGCCATCGGAGCCGTTGGCGATGGCGCGCCTCCGGGGACGTCCCACGAGTTGGTGTAAATCGCGCAGAGGGTCCACCACTTGGTGGGCCACCGGAGTGAATCTCGACGTGTCCAGCAAGACACGACAAGGAGATCACACCGGTGGCCCAACATGATTTTGACCCCTACGAACTACTCGACGCGCTCCGCGGAGGAGACGACGTCGATCTCGTCCGTCAAAGTGTCGAGATGGTCCTGCAAGCCCTGATAGAAGCCGAGGTGACCGGCATCATCGGCGCCGAGCCTCACGAGCGCACAGAGGACCGCCAGAACTACCGCAACGGGCATCGCCCGCGGGTGTTGTCGACCAAGGCGGGCGACCTGGAGCTCTCCATCCCCAAGCTCCGCTCGGGCTCGTTCTTCCCTCAGATCCTCGAGAGAAGGCGCCGGATCGACAGGGCACTGTTCGCGGTCGTGATGGAGGCCTACGTGCACGGGGTCTCGACGAGGAAGGTCGACGACCTCGTGCGGGCCCTTGGAGTCGGCTCCGGGATCTCCCGCTCCGAGGTCTCTCGGATCTGTAGTGAGCTCGACAAGGAGATGGAGGCCTTCCGCGCCCGCCGGCTCGACCACGTCGCCTTCCCCTATCTGTTCTGCGACGCCACCTACGTCAAAGGCCGCGTCCGCGGCCGCGTCGTCTCGCGAGCTGTCGTCGTCGTCACAGGTGTCACCTCGATCGGCAACCGCGAGGTGCTCGGCCGCGATGTCGGGGACTCAGAGGACGGGGTCTTCTGGACGGCGTTTCTGCGCAGCCTTCGCCAACGCGGCCTCAAAGGAGTCCGCCTCGTCGTCTCGGACCAGCACCTCGGGTTGAAAGAGGCCATCGGGAAGGTCTTCGTGGGTGCCTCCTGGCAGCGCTGCCGGGTGCACTTCATGCGCAATGCCCTTTCCAGGGTGCAAAAGCAGAAGTGCGAGCAGGAAGACTTGCAGGACCAACCCGCCGCACCGTCCCACACGGGCGGAGTGGGGGGTTGGGCGAAGGGTGACGCGGATCAGATGAGTGCGTTCAGCTCACGCGAGGTTGTCCCGTCCGGTATGAAGTCACGCCGAGAGCGGAAGTCGTCCTCCGGAAGGTGAGCCAATACGAGACCTCTCCTTGTTTCCCCTTCACCGGTGCCGTCGTTGTCTGTACGCGCTACGCGGCCTCTCGCTTCCCTTCGTCTCGGCTCTCGCCGACCGGCGGCCGGCGAGGCGGAGGAGGGAGGGCGCCGAGGAGCGCGCGGACTCAAGGCCCGAACTCAACAGGGAACTGAAAACAATCCATGGGGCAGGTTTGGATGTCGGTCAAACTCAGAGCAGTCCCCCCGTTGATCCTTCCGGAAAGGCGTTCGACTACTCTGCAAAAGGCGAGACGCTGTAGGACACTTACAAGACCAACAGAAGGGCTAGGAATGGCTATCACCTTGGAACAAGCGATGGCTGTGCTAGCGGCTGGAGAGAAGCGAGCCGCAGAGATAAACGTGCCATCGGTGATTGCAGTTGTGGACGACGGAGGCAATTTGAAGGCTCAGCACCGAATGGACAATGCGTCGCTCGCAGCTATCGAAGTCTCACTAAGCAAGGCATATACGTCGCTCGCGACCAACAGTTCTACGGCTGCTCTCGCTGAGCAATGTCAGCCTGGTCAGCCACTTTACGGCCTCCAGACCACTCACAAAGGCAGGATTGTCATTTTCGGAGGTGGCGTCCCACTGCGCATGAACGGGAAGCTAGTCGGTGCCGTTGGTTCGAGCGGCGGAAGCGTGGAGGAGGACGTGATTGTGGCTGAAGCGGCCGTTGCAGCATTCACAAACGATTAAGAGGCACTCTGCTGCATTGACGTCGTTGCCGCTCGTGGTGAGGAAGGACAAAGGAACTCCGACTACAGCGACTCTTCCACGTTCAACAACGACGTCGGCCGGCACCCTATAGACACCAGTGCAACGACCCGTCTTCCTTCTGCCCTGCCCGCTCTGGGTGGCGAACCAGGTTGACGACTCGGTCACCGAGTTCCCAGCTTCGTGACCGAAGCCAGGATCGGGATCGGCCTCCCTCAGGAGGAACGGCGTGGGCGGCTTTGGTCTCACTCGGACCTGATCTGCTGGGATTGATTGCGTGAGATGCGGTTTCTCCCCGCAGATCGCGACACCGGGCTGGATTCCCAGTGCTGGGCCAAGGAACGAGGGCGTAACTGCCACAATCCACACGTCGTTTGGCTCTCACGAGCGGCGGGATCAGGATTGTGAGGGCTCACGCCGGGATTGATTGAGCGTTGATGGTGTAGTTCCACTCGCCGTGAAAGTCGTGAGGCTGGAGTGGAACCGCAGCCAGCTCCTTGTTGGTGACCTTGACTCCGGT
>PLPK01000057.1 GCA_003159795.1 Acidimicrobiaceae bacterium
GTGCCGCGCGTGCAGCTCATCATCCGCAAGGCCTACGGCGGCGCCTACCTCGTCATGGACTCCAAGTCGATCGGCACCGACCTGAGCTACGCCTGGCCCTTCGCCGAGCTCGCCGTGATGGGCCCGGAGGGGGCCGTCGAGATCGTCCACCGCCGGGAGCTGCAGGAGGCGGCCGACCCCGCCCAGCGGCGCGCCGAGCTCGTCGCCAGCTACACCGAGCGCTTCACGACCCCGTACGTCGCCGCCGAGCGCGGCTACGTCGACGACGTCGTCGACCCCGCCGAGACCCGCCGCGTGCTCGCCCGCAGCCTGGAGATGCTGGCGAGCAAGCGGGAGGACCTGCCCAAGCGCAAGCACGGCAACATCCCGCTATGAGCCCGCTGCAGTCCCCCGACGACCCCCACCCGCCGCTGGCGGCGCCGCCGGACGTGGTCCGGGCGATCGAGGTCGCCGTCGAGGCCCTCTGGCCCCGGGAGGAGGTCGTCGCGCCGGAGACCTCGTCGGGCTGGCCGACCGCCTCCCGTCCCACCTGGCGGTTCGCGAGCCGGTGGTGGGTCTCGCCCGCCCAGCTGCGCCGCGAGCAACCGGGCTGACGCCCCGGCGAGCACCGGGCGTGGCAAACATACGTTCGTTTCACACCCGCCCGCCCGTAGAATCCGGTGACGTGAGCACCGGTACGCCACACGGCATATTCCACCCAGCCGTCGCGGAATGGTTCCGCCGTACCTTCCCCGCCGGCCCCACCTCCGCCCAGGAGCGGGGCTGGCCGGCGATCGCCCGCGGCGAGGACACCCTCATCGCCGCGCCGACGGGCTCCGGCAAGACGCTCGCCGCCTTCCTCGTCGCGATCGACCGCTGCCTGCGCGAGACGGAGGCCGCATCCAACCAGGCCACGTCGGTCCTCTACGTCTCGCCGCTCCGGGCCCTCACCGTCGACGTCGCCGGGAACCTCGAGGCACCGCTCAAGGCCATCGTCGGGATCGGCGAGGAAATCGGCCACCGCGTGCGCCCACTCCGCGTTGCCGTGCGCAACGGAGACACCCCGGCCGCGGCCCGCGCCGCGATGGTGCGCAGGCCACCCGACATCGTCGTCACGACCCCGGAGTCGCTCTACCTGCTCATCACCTCGCGGCGGGGCCGGGAGATGCTCGGCACCGTCGGCACGGTCATCGTCGACGAGATCCACGCCCTCGCCCGCGACAAGCGGGGCTCGCATCTCGCCCTCAGCCTCGAACGGCTTGACCGGCTCGTCACCGGCAACGGGCGGCCGCGGCCCACCCGCATCGGCTGTTCGGCCACCCAGCGACCCATCGACCGCATCGCCCGCCTGCTCGTCGGTGCCGGCGAGGACCGCTCACTGGCCGACGGCTCCCCGCGTTGCGCGATCGTCGACGTCGGCCACCGCCGAGACCTCGACCTCGGCGTCGTGCTCCCCGCGGACGAGCTCGGCGCCGTGATGACGACCGAACAGCTCGACGAGATCGTGCACTCGCTCGCCGAGACGATCCGCCGCCACCGCACGACCCTCGTCTTCGTCAACACCCGCAAGATGGCCGAACGGATCGCGCACCTTCTGCGTGAGGAGCTCGGCGACGACTCCGTCGCCGCCCACCACGGGAGCGTGGCAATGGAGCGCCGGCTCGCCATCGAGTCCCGCCTGCGAGCGGGGGAGCTGCGCGCCGTCGTGGCGACGGGCTCGCTCGAGCTGGGCATCGACGTCGGACCGGTCGACCTCGTCTGTCAGATCGGCTCGCCGCGCGGCGTCAACGCCTTCCTCCAGCGGGTGGGACGGGCGGAGCACCGCCTCGACGGGGTGCCGAAGGGCCGCATCTACCCGATGACCCGGGACGAGCTCGTCGAGTGCGTCGCGCTCTTCGGCGCCGTTGCGCAGGGCTCCCTCGACACGACCGTCCCCCCGGTGGCGCCGCTCGACATCCTCGCCCAACAGATCGTGGCCGAGTGTGCGGCGTCCGGCGAAGCCGGCATCACGGAGCGCGACCTCGCCCGGCTCGTCCGCCACGCCGCGCCGTACGAGGGGATCGACGACGACGACCTCGAGGCGGTCGTCACCCTCGTCGCCGAGGGCGTGCCGACCGGACGTGGGCCGCGGGGCGCCTACGTCCACCGCGACAGGGTGAACGGCGTCCTGCGGGCCCGCCGGGGGGCGTCGATCACGGCCCTCATCTCCGGCGGGGCGATCCCCGAGCTCGCCGAGTTCCGGGTCGTCGTCGAACCCGACGGCAACGTCGTCGGCTCGGTCTTCGAGGACTTCGCCGTCGAGGCGATGGTCGGCGACGTCTTCCTGCTCGGCTCGAACTCATGGCGCATCCGCCGAGTCGAGCGGGGCACGGTGCGGGTCACCGACGCCGGCGGCGCGGCGCCGTCGGTGCCGTTCTGGATCGGCGAGGCACCGGCCCGCACCGACGAGCTCTCGCGGGCGGTTTCCCAGCTTCGCCGGCTCGTGGACGAGGCGCTCGAGCAGGCTGGCCCGGTGGCCGCCGTCGAGGCGGTCACGGGATTCGCCAGGGTCGACCGCCGGGCCGCCGCCGAAGTCGTCGCCTACCTCGCCGCCGGGCGGGCCGAGCTCGGCGGTCTGCCGACCCGGGACTCCCTCGTCGTCGAGCGCTTTCTCGACGACACCGGAGGTGCCCAGCTCGTCGTGCACTCGCCCTACGGGGCGCGGATCAACCGGGGACTCGGGCTCGCGCTGCGCAAGCGCTTGTGTCGGACGTTCGACTTCGAGCTGCAGGCGGCGGCGAGCGACGACGCCGTCGCTCTTTCCCTCGGGCCCCAACACTCGTTCGCACTCGAGAAGGTGCTCGGCTTCCTCTCACCGGAGTCCGTGCGGGAGGTCCTCGTCCAGGCCGTCCTGCCGACTCCGATCTTCACCTCGCGGTGGCGCTGGAACCTCAATCGCTCGCTCGTCTCACCGCGCTTCCGCGGGTCGCGACACCTGCCGCCAGCGATCCAGCGGATGGAGACCGACGACCTGCTGGCGACGGTCTTCCCGATGTTCGCCGCCTGCCAGGAGAACGTCGCGGGGCCGATCGAGATTCCCGACCACCCGCTCGTCCGCCAGACGCTCGACGACTGCTTCGTCGAGGCGATCGACCTCGGCGGGCTCGTCGAGCTGTTAGAGAACCTGCGGACGGGGGTGGTCGGGGCCCGCTGCGTGGAATCGACCGAACCGTCCGTGCTCGCCCACGAGATCCTGAACGGTAGGCCGTACACGTTCCTCGACGACGCGCCGCTCGAGAACCGGCGCACCCGCGCCATCCCGCTGCGCCGCGGGATCCCGCTCGAGGCACGCGACCTCTCGACGATCGACGAGGCGACGATCGACGAAGTGCGGGCCGAGGTCGCCGCCGACGTCCGCGGCCCTGACGAGCTCCACGACCTGCTGAAGGTCACGATCCTCCTCACCGCCGACGAGGGCTGGCGGGCGTTCTTCGCATCGCTGGCCGCGGCCGGGCGGGCGATGTCGTTCTCGGCCAGCCCGCCCGGATCCCGCGAGGCACCCGAACGGTGGTGTGCGACCGAACGCCGTCGCGAGGTCGAGGCGCTTCTCGGGGGGATCTCCTTCACGCCGGACTGGCCCGTCCCCACCGCCCTCGCGGGGCGCCCGGTCCCGTCGTTCGACGAGGCGGTGGATCTCGCGGTGCGGGGGCACCTCGAGCTCGTCGGACCGGCGACGCCAGCTCAGTTGGCCGCCGCCGTCGGGCTCACCGACGAGACGGCGGTGCAGAGCGCCCTCGCCCGCGTCGAGGCGGCGGGATGGGCCTTCCAGCTCGCCGGCGACCGGTGGTGGTCGCGCCGGCTCGTCGCCCGGACGCACGCACGCACCCGGGACAGGCAACGCCGGCGGTTCGACGCCGTGAGCCCTCAGCACCTCGTGCGGTTCCTCCTTGAGTGGCAGCACGTCGCGCCCGGGAGCCGGCTTGCGGGCACGGCGGGCACCGCGGCGGTGATCGGCCAGCTCCAGGGGATCGAGGCCCCGGTCGGCGCCTGGGAGGGCGCGATCCTGCGCGCCCGGGTCGCCGACTACCGGCCGCACGTGCTGGACGAGCTGTGCGCCCGCGGCGAGGTCGCCTGGGGGCGGTTGGCACTCCCGGCCCCACCGACTGGTGGCCCGCGCCGGTCCGGCGCGACGCCCTCGCGGGCGACTCCGGTCGCCCTCGCGCGCCGCGAGGACCTTCCGTGGTTGCTCGCCGCCGTCCGGGGGGACGGGTCGCCGCTCCCGCCCGGCCCGGGCGCCGCCGGCGAGGTGCTCGAGGCACTCACCGAACGGGGCGCGCTCTTCTTCGCCGACCTGGTGGAACGCACTGCACGGATGCCGCTCGAGATCGCCGAGGCGCTCTGGGACGGTGTCGCACGCGGGCTTGTCACCTCAGACGGCTTCGGGGCGGTGCGCGCCCTGCTCGCCGGCCGTTACCGCGCCACGGCCGCCTTCCGCCCCGCCAACGCGCGCTTCCCCCCGCGCCACCTCCCCACGCCGGGATGGCGGCACCTGGAACCGGCGCTCGCCGGCGGACGCTGGTCACTCGTCGAAGCCCCGCGGCCGGATGCCTTTGATCCTGACGAGCTCGCCGACACCGTCGCCACCCAGCTGCTCGACCGGTGGGGGGTGGTCTTCCGGGACCTCGTCGCGCGGGAACCGCTCGCCATCGCCTGGCGCGACGTCCTCTGGGCCCTGCGCCGTCTCGAGGCCCGGGGGACCGCGCGCGGCGGACGGTTCGTCGCCGGGTTCTCCGGCGAGCAGTTCGCCCTGCCGGAGGCGCTCGACACCCTCTACCGGGTCGCCAACCGCCCACCCGAGGGCGTGACCGTCCGGCTGTCGGCGGCGGACCCGTTGAACCTCACGGGATCGATCCTCGGCCCGGCGCGCCTACCGGCGCTTATCGGGCGCGAGCTCACCCTCATCGACGGGTCTCCCGTCGGCATCGACGACGGGCCGGACCGTTCGCGGCTCGCCGCGTCCTGACCGGCGCGCCCGCTCCGCCGGGAGAATTCAGCCGACGGCCAGACGTGCCTCGAGGGCGTCGAGCTCGGCGGCAAGGGGCGCCGGCAACCGGTCGCCGAAGATCCCGAAATACTCCCTGATCGCCGCTGCCTCCTCGGCCCAGGCGGCGGTGTCGACCGAGACGAGCTCGTCCAACGCCGCGGCGCTCAGACCGAGGTTCTCGGTCGAGATCGACCCAGGCGCGGGAAGGAGGCCGATCGGCGACTCGACGGCCCGGCCCCGCCCGGCGCAGCGCGCAAAGACCCACTCGAGGACGCGGGAGTTCTCCCCGAACCCCGGCCAGAGGAGCTGGCCGTCCGGCCCGCGGCGGAACCAGTTCACATAGAAGATGCGGGGGAGCTTGTCGGCGTCGAGCCGCCCGGCGAACGACAGCCAGTGACCCCAGTAGTCGGCCATGTTGTAACCGCAGAACGGCAGCATCGCGAACGGGTCGCGCCGGAGCCTTCCCCCTACACCAGCCGCCGCGGCGGTCATCTCGGATGCCATCGTCGCACCGAGGAAGACACCGTGGTTCCAGTCGCGGGCCTCGTAGACGAGCGGCACCACCGAGGAGCGGCGGCTGCCGAGCAGGATCGCGGAGATCGGCACCCCCTCGGGATCGTCCCATTCCGGGGCTCTCGCCGGGTGCTCCGTGATCCGCACGGTGAAGCGCGAGTTCGGGTG
>PLPK01000029.1 GCA_003159795.1 Acidimicrobiaceae bacterium
GTCCGAGAAGGGGTCGCTCGCGCCGGATCTCACAGCGCTCGGGGCCGCCGAGGCCGATCTCGCCGGGCTGCGGGCGGCGCACGAGGAGCGCTTCGGGCGGGACGAGCCGGAAGCGGACGCCGAGGCCGAGGCGGCCCGCGGCGAGCGTGACGCCGCGGCGGACGCGCTGCTGGCGAGCCGCGAGGCCGAGGTGCGCGCCGGCGAGCGCGTGGCCGTCTGTGGCAGGCGGCGTGAGGAGCTCGACGGCCGGCTCGCGGNNCCGGCTCGCGGTGACGGAGACCGAGCTGAAAAGGCTCGACGCTCAGCTCGAGAAGGCGGCCGGGGCGTCCCGGGTGGCCGACCGGACCGAATCGGCCGGCGAGCGCGTCGCCGCCGAGGCCGAGGAGACGCTGCGGGTGTGCACGGCGCGCCGCCAGGCGGGCCGCGCCCGGGTCGAGGCGCTCGAGCTCGCCCTCGACGAGGCCCGCGCCCGGGCCGGGGTCGAACGGCTCTACACCGTCTCGGGCGTGATGGGCACGCTGCTCGACGTCGTCGAGGTCAACGACGATCTCGTGCTCGCTTTCGAGGCCGCGGTTGAGGCGGTGCTCGACGCCGTCCTCGTCCAGGGTGGCGCGTCGGCCCGCGCCGCCGTCGAGCGGCTGCGGGCCTCCGGCTCCGGCGGCAACATCGTGCCCCTGGCACCCGCCGGCGAGGAGCCGGGTGTGCCCCGCACGCTTCCCCGGAAGGCGGAGGCACTGCGGGACGCGGTGCGGTCCGCCGACCCCGCCGTGTCCCAGCTCCTCGACCGACTGATTGGCGACGTCGAGGTCGTGCGTGCCGGCCCGGAGGCCGTGATCGAGCGCGCGCTGCGCGAACCGGGGCGGACCTTCGTCACCCCCGAGGGCGACCGCTTCTCGCCGCTCGGCTGGCGCATCGGTGCCGGGCGCGCCGGGGCGACGCGGGCCGCCCTCGAGACGGCCCGGACGGCGGACACCGACGCCGGCATCGCCTTCGAGCGCGCCTTGACCGTCTTCGAGGAGGCGAGGCACTCCCTTGCCGTGGCGCGCTCAGCGGCCCGGGAGACCCGTCAGCAGGTCGACCGACTGTCCGGCGCGCAGGCGAGCGACGAGGCGACCCGGGTCGACCTCGCGCGCCAACTCGAGCTCCTCGCCGCCGAGGACACCGCCGCGAAGGACGAGCAGGCCGCCGCGGCAGCCGTCGTCGAGGAGGCCGAGGGGGTCCTCGCCGAGTCCGAGAACCGGCTCGCCGCGGCCGAAGCCGCCCAGGAGGCCGAGTCGGCGCTGGCGGAGGCGACGGCCCGTCGCGAGATCGCCGAGGTCGAGCAGGCGTTGGGGGAGCGCCGCCGCGAGCTCGAGATGAGGATGGTCGCCCTCGAGGAGCGCGTCTCGCTGCTCGCGGCCCGGCGCGAGGAAGTCGCCGGCCAGCTCGACGAGCTGGCTGCCGCCGACGAGCCGAGCAGCGCCGAGGACGAGGCACTCGGGCGCCTGGCCGAGCTGCTCTCGGCGCTCGAGGACCGGCTCGGCCGGGGCATCGCCGCCGCTGCGGCCGAAACGGAACGCCGGGTCGCGGCCAGCGGGCAGCGCGTGGCACGTCTCGGTGAGACCCGCCTCCAGCGCGAGAAGCTTGAGCGCGCCCTCGCAGCGGACCGTGAGCGGAGCCAGCGGCTGGAGATCGAGCGCGCCGAGGCCCGCGTCCGCGAGCAGACGGCGGAGGAGCGGGTGCGGCGCGAGTTCGACGCCGCCGCTGCCGAGGCGCTCGCCGCCGAGGCGCCGCCGCTGCCGGCCGGTGTCGACGCCGGGACTCGCGTGCGCCAACTCGAGCGGGAGCTCGCGGCGCTCGGCCCGGTGAACCCGCTCGCCGCCGAGGAGCTCACCGCCCTCGTCGACCGGCGCGCTTTCCTGGACGGCCAGCTCGCCGATGTCCGCGCGGCCCGCCGGGAGCTGAACCGCGTGATCGCCGCCGTCGACGCCCAGATCGTCGAGACGTTCACGGCGGCCTTCGCCGACGTCGAGCGGCACTTCTCGGCGTTGGTCGCGACCCTGTTCCCCGGCGGCTCGGGCCGTCTGGTCCTCACCGAGCCCGAGGACTTGCTGTCGACCGGCGTCGAGATCGAGGCGCGCCCCGCCGGTCGCAACGTTCGGCGGTTGTCACTGCTCTCCGGCGGTGAGCGCGCGCTCGTCGCGCTCGGTTTCCTGTTCGCCGTGTTCCGCAGCCGGCCGTCACCGTTCTACGTGCTCGACGAGGTCGAGGCGGCCCTCGACGATGTCAACCTCGGGCGTTTCCTCACGCTCGTCGACGAGTTCCGCCCCGACGCGCAGCTCCTCATCGTCAGCCACCAGAAGCGGACGATGGAGGTCGCCGACGCCCTTTACGGGATCTCCCTCCAGCCTGGCAGCGCCTCCAAGGTCGTGAGCGAGAAGATCGGCGCGCACTCCGGCCTGGCGGGTCGCGGCGAATCCCGCGCGCCGGCCACGGCGGCCGGGGACCCATCGTGAGGGCGCGGACCCCGACGACGTGAGGGTCCGCCGGCACCGGCAGGGCCCCGGGGACCCGCCCGTAGGCGCCGACGGCGCGGGCGCGGGGCGCGCCGGTCACGGCCTCGTGGCGTCGCTCGCGCACTTCCGCCCGGGCCGGATCGACGAGGCGGACTTCGAGGAGCTCGAGGAGCTCCTCGTGCGGGCCGACGTCGGCCTGAAATCGACGGGCCGGATTCTCGCCGCGCTGCGCGAGCGGGTGCGGGCGGGAGGCGTCGGCCCGGCCCCCGGGTCGCTCGCCGCCGCGCTGCGGGCCGAGATCGTCGCCGGCTTCGGGGCCGGGGACCGGCAGCTGAGAGTCGGGCTGCAGCCCCCGGGCGTCTGGCTCTTCGTCGGCGTGAACGGCGTCGGCAAGACGACGACGATCGGCAAGGTCGCGGCGCAACAGACCGCGATGGGTCGGCACGTCGTTGTGGCGGCGGGGGACACCTTCCGGGCGGCGGCCGGAGACCAGCTCGCCAGCTGGGCCGAGCGCTGCGGCGCGACGCTCGTGCGCGGCGCCGACGGCGCCGACCCCTCCTCGGTGATTTTCGACGCCGTCGAGCACGCCCGGGCTGCCGGCGCCGATCTCGTCCTCGCCGACAGCGCAGGCAGGCTGCACACCAAGGCGAACCTGATGGACGAGCTTCGCAAGGTGAAGCGTGTCGCCGACCGGCCGCCAGGGGCCGTGAGCGAGGTGTTGCTGGTCATCGACGCGACGACAGGCCAGAACGGGCTCGTCCAGGCCCGCGAGTTCACCGCCGCCGTCGGGGTCACCGGGATCGTGCTCACCAAGCTCGACGGGACGGCCAAGGGCGGGATCGTGCTCGCGATCGGCGAGGAGCTCGGCCTGCCGATCAAGCTCGTCGGGATCGGCGAGGGGGTCGACGACCTCGTCGCGTTCGACCCTGGCGAGTTCGCCGCGGCGCTCGTCGGCGACTGAGCGCCCCTCGACGTGCGGCGCGCCGGCGTGCCGCGGTGCCGTTACCCCAAGGGACCTGCGCTCCCAGGCGACTAGCCTGAGGTTTTCATGTTCGAGACGCTTACCGATCGCTTCGGCGAGATCTTCACGCGCCTGCGCGGGCGAGGGCGGCTCTCCGAGGCCGACCTCACCGAGGCGCTGCGCGAGATCCGCGTCGCCCTCCTCGAGGGCGACGTCAACCTCGAGGTCGTGCGCGAACTCGTCGAGACCATCCGCACCCGCGCCGCCGGCGCCGAGCTCGAGCGCAGCCTGACGCCGGCCCAGCAGGTCATCAAGATCGTTAACGAGGAGCTCACTGCGATTCTCGGGGGTGAGGAGCTCCGCATCACCTACGCGGCCCGGCCGCCGACGGTCGTGCTGCTCGCCGGGCTGCAGGGCTCGGGCAAGACGTCCGCGGCAGCCAAGCTCGCGCGCTGGTTCGTCGAGCAGGGGCGCCACCCGCTGCTCGTCGCCGCCGACCTTCAGCGCCCCGCGGCCGTCGAGCAGCTCCGCGTGCTCGGCCGGCAGGTCGGTGCCGCCGTCTTCAGCGAGCCGACCGATCCGGTCGACGTCGCCCGCCGCGGTGTCGCCGAGGCGGTCCGCGTCGGCCGTGACGTCGTCATCATCGACACGGCGGGCCGTGTCTCGGTCGACGCCGTCCTGATGGACGAGGTGGCCGCCGTCGCCCGGGCGACCTCGCCGCGCTACACGTTCCTTGTCGTCGACGCGATGACCGGCCAGGACGCCGTCGCGACGGCGGTCGCCTTCCACGAGGCGCTCACGCTCGACGGCGTGATCCTCACCAAGCTCGACGGCGACGCCCGCGGTGGGGCCGCGCTCTCGGTCGCCAAGGTCGTCGGCCGGCCGGTCGCCTTCGTCTCGACGGGCGAGCGTCCGGCTGACTTCGAGATCTTCCGCCCCGGGCGGATGGCGGGCCGGATCCTCGGCATGGGAGACGTGCTGTCGCTCATCGAGCGCGCCGAGCACAGCCTCGACCAGGACGTCGCCGGGCGCGCGATGGACCGTATTCGGCGCGGCCGGTTCACGCTCGAGGACTTCCAGGACCAGCTGCAGCAGATGAAGCGTCTGGGTCCGCTCTCGGGCATCGTGGGCATGCTGCCGGGGCTGCCCAAGGAGATGCGCAACGCTGAGATCGACGAGGGGAACGTCACACGGATTGAGGCGGTGATCCGCTCGATGACCCCCGCCGAGCGTAACGACCCGGCGATCATCAACGGCTCGCGCCGGACCCGGATCGCGGCCGGCAGCGGCACGACGCCGGCCCAGGTGAACGACCTCCTGAACCGGTTCAAGGAGATGCAGAAGATGATGCGCTCGTCGGGGATGATGGCGCCGACGCGGCCCGGCGGAAGGCGGGACAAGCGCAAAGGCGGCCGGGTGACGCCGGCCCGCAGCCGCTAGCGGACGCGGGCTCAGCCCAGTCGCAGGACTCGATCGATACCAAGGAAAGTGAGAACGACGTGGCCGTGAAGCTCCGCCTGAAGCGGATGGGAAAGAAGAAGCAGCCGACGTACCGGATCGTCGTGGCGGACAGCCGCTCGCCCCGGGACGGCCGGTTCATCGAGGTCATCGGGACGTACGCGCCGCGGGCCGAGCCGTCTTCCATCGAGGTCGACAACGCCAGGGCCGTCGAGTGGCTTGTCAAGGGCGCGAAGCCGAGCGAGACCGTGCGCAAGATCCTCGTCATCTCCGGCGCGTGGGGCGAGTTCGAAGCCTCCCGGCCAGCCAAGGCGGCGAAGCCGGCCCGCAAGAAGAGCGAGGCCGCGAAGAAACGGGCGGCCGCCAAGGGCAAGCCCGCCAAGAAGGCGACTGTGAACAAGGCTGCCGCGAAGAACGCCACGAAGGTGGACGTCCCGTCGCCCGCTCCCGTCGAGGAACCGGTCCTGCCGGCCGACGAGATGTCGGAGGCCACCGGAGAAACAACCGATCAAGCCGCCGCCGGCGGCGGGGGGGACTGAGGGCGCCATGACTCCGGACACCCCGTTGTTTGAAGGACCGGACTTCGGCTCGTTCGACCAGGTCGACGACGCCGACGAGGTCGAGACCGACGAGATCGAGATCGAGACCGACGCCGACGCCGACGCCGACGAGGCCGACGCCGACGAGATCGAGACCGACGCGGCCGAGGATGAGGACGACGAGACCGAGGAGGCTGAGGCCCACGTGCCCCGTGGCGGGGCAGACGACGATTCAGGGAACCGCGTCTCGGGTGGCGTCGCGCGCTCGGTGCTCGAGCACGTCGCGCGCTCGATCGTCGACGAGCCGGAGGCCGTCGTCGTGGGATCCGACGCCGGACGCAACGGCACCCGATTCGACCTCCACGTCGCGCCTGGCGACATGGGGCGGATCATCGGCAAGCGCGGCCGCGTCGCGCAGGCCTTGCGCGTGCTCGTCCGTGCCGCGGCGGCGCGTGAGGGATCGGACGCTACCGTCGACATCGTCGACTGAGCCGCGCGCACGTGGCGCTCCTCGAGATCGGCAGGGTCGTCAAGCCCCACGGGCTCGCCGGTGAGGTCCTCGTGGTGTTCGTGTCGAACCGGCCCGAGCGCCTGCAGCCCGGCTCGCGCCTGTCGATCGTCCCCACGGGGAGCGGGGGCGTGCCCGCGCAGCTCACCGTCGCTTCCGTCCGTCCGCACCGGGCGTGCCACCTCGTTTGCTTCGAAGGCGTCACGGACCTCGACGCGGCGGAGCGCCTGCGCGGTGCCCGGCTCGCTGCCGAGCCGCTGGAGGACCCGGAGGCGCTCTTCGTCCACGACTTGATCGGTGCCGACGTGGTCGACGCCGACGGCGTCGGGCACGGCAAGGTGACCGCTGTCGAGGCGAACCCGGCGAGCGACCTGCTCGTCGTCGACGGTCTCCATCTCGTTCCGGTCCGCTTCGTCGTCGAGGCCTCGCCCGGCAGGATCGTCGTCGACGTCCCCGAGGGGATCTTCTGATGCCGCCCGATGTCCCCGTGCCGCCCACCGGGATGCGCGCGCCGGCCGCCCTGCGTGTCGAGGTGCTGACGATCTTCCCGGAAATCGTCGCGGCCTACTGCGCCGAGGCGGTCTTCGGGCGGGCGGTCCGCGCCGGCGTCATCGAGGTCGTCGTGCACGACCTGCGCATCGCGACGAGCGATCCCCACCGCACGGTCGACGACGCACCCTTCGGCGGCGGTGCCGGGATGGTACTCGCCCCGGGGCCCGTCTTCGCCGCTGTGGAGATGATCGCCCCGGTCCGACCGCTCTACCTGCTCAGCCCGGCGGGGCGTCGTCTCGACCAGGCGCTCGTCGAGGGGCTGGCGGGGATCGGTCGCTTCTCGCTGCTGTGTGGCCGTTACGAGGGTGTTGACCAGCGCATCGCCGACCACCTCGTCGACGGCGAGATCTCGCTCGGCGACTTCGTGCTCGCGGGCGGCGAGCTCGCCGCGCTCGCCGTCGTCGAAGCCGTCGCGCGGCTCGTCCCGGGCGTGGTCGGCAACGCCGAGTCGCCCAAGGACGAGAGCTTCACGACGGGGCTCCTCGAGTACCCGCAGTACACGCGTCCCGCGGATTTCCGCGGCTGGGAGGTCCCGGAGGTACTGCGCGGCGGCGACCACGCCGCCGTCGCGGCCTGGCGGCGCGCCGCGGCGCTGTGGCGCACGATCGAGCGCCGCGCGGACCTGATCGACGCCCGCGGCGGGCTGACCGAGGACGAGGTGCGGCTGCTGGCCCAGCACGGCTATCCTCTAGACGCTGCAGCGCCGCCCGCGACCTCCGCTCGCGCGCGGCACCGCGCCCCCGCGAAGGAGCACGACGGACCATGAACCCCACCGATCTCGTTGACCGCGCGACGCTGCGTGACGACATCCCCCCATTCCGCCCCGGCGACACGGTGAAGGTGCACGTCCGCGTGGTCGAGGGCAACCGCGAGCGGATCCAGGTCTTCCAGGGCGCGGTGCTGCGCCGCCAGGGGTCCGGGGCCCGCGAGACCTTCAGTGTCCGCAAGGTGAGCTTCGGCGTCGGCGTGGAACGGACGTTCCCGGTGCACTCGCCCATCCTCGCCAAGATCGAGGTGGTGTCCGAGGGCGATGTCCGGCGCGCGAAGCTGTACTACCTGCGCGACCGGGTCGGGAAGGCCGCGAAGATCAAGGAGCGTCGCGCCACGCGCTGAACCGGTGATCGGAGGTTGGCGGATGAGGAGCCGACGTTGAGCGCCGAAGAGGACCTTGACCAGTTCGAGGCGGAGATCGAGCTCGCGCTGTACCAGGAGTACCGCGCGGTGCTGCCGATGTTCCGCTACGTCGTGGAGACCGAGCGCCGCTTCTATCTCGCCAACGAGGTGACGGTCGTCCCGCACGAGTCGGCGGGGGCGACGCATTTCGAGGTCGAGCTCGGGGACGCCTGGGTCTGGGACATGTACCGGCCCGCCCGGTTCGTCTCGTCAGTGAAGGTCGTCACCTTCCGGGACGTGAACGTCGAGGCGCTGCCCGAGAAGGAGCTCTAGCCGCCCGCCGCCCGGGACGGGGCGACCGGTTACAGGGGGTCGGTCGCCCGTGTGCCCTGGTCGGCGACGTGCTCGGTCCAGCCCCGGCCGTCCCAGTAGCGCAGCTGGTGCCGGCCGGTGACGTCGGGATACCAGCCGAACAGCGCCGGGCGACCCGACCCGTCGTCGGGTGGGGGCGCGAACGACGGTGCCAAGACACCCGCACCCGGCGCGATCTCGATCGGCGGGAGGGTGCCCACGTCGGTGCCGGAGGGCGCCGAGCCGCGGTAGGCAAACTGGGTGGCGGCCTGCTGCGCCCCGCCGGGCATTGGGCTCGGGCGGGTCTGGGGGCGCGTCGTGTACTCGGCGACGAGCTCGAGGATGATCCCGAAGAACGTGAAGATCCCGCAGAGGATCGCCCAGACGACCGAGGGAATCCGCCAGGGGGTGACGCCACGGACCATCTGGTGCCGCACGGAGATGCGGTAGCCGAAGGAGGCGAAGAGCACGGCGAAGACGAGCGTCAGCATGAGACCGCCGACACCGCCGCCAAAGCCGAACGAATTAAGGCCGATTGCCCCGGTCACGAAAGTTCTCCGTTATCTGTGCACGCCACGCGACGATAGTGTACCGCCCGGATCGCACGGTTCGGCCCCGGGATCAGGACCTTTCGCGGCTCACCAGCCGGGTGGGCGGGTCGCGCGGTTCTCCCAGCAGGCCGTGTGCCAGTGGCGCCGCTCCGAGGCGTCGGCGAGCGGCACGACGACGACGTGGCCGACCCCCGGGGCGATCTCCTGGCGGCACCCGGGGCAGCGGTAGGGCTTTTGGGCGGCGTGGGGCTGGATCGCGCGGACCTCAGCGGTCCGGCCGGTGAGCGGGTCATGGGCGAAGATGGCGCGCTTGGGCGCCGGTCGCTGGGATTTGCGATGTGCCACGAGGCATTATCGCCTCCCGCGGGAGGCGTCGGGGCGGATGTCCGCGGCCGCCCTGCAGGATCCCGGCGCTGTCAGCCCTTGATCGTCCGCGTGATGAGCCGCGCCATCGCTTGCGCGCCGGTCCCGCCGATCACCATGTGGACGCCGTCGGGTCCGAACCAGCCCGGGTTGGCGTTGGCGAGAGCGTTGAAATCGGCGAGCCGGGCGTTGGCATAGTGCGGCACCTCCTCTTTCAGCACCGCGTTCACCGACTGGGACCAGGTGTAGGAGGGCGGGAGGTGCACCGTCACGAACACGACGAGGGAGGCCCGGGCGAGGGCGGCCATCATCCCCTGGAACTGCGCGACCGTGATGGGGCCGTTCGTGCCGAGGTCGATGACGACGACGGCACCGAGCCTGTCCTCGGCCTTCAGCTGCTCGAGGAGGGCGATCCCCGTGTCCCACTGGCGGCTCACCGCGGCCTCGATGTTGATCCCGGGGATGTCGGCCGCGAGATCGGGGGCGGCGTCGAGCATCACCGAGTCACCGATCGCCGTGACGTGCCCGGCGACGAACCCCGGCCCGGGTGCCATCGTCGTGGTCGTGGAGACCATCGTCGTGGCGGGGGGGCGCGCTGCCCAGACGCAGTCGACGTACTTGACCTTCCGGCCGTGCACCCAGTGCAGCCGCAGCTCCTTGTAGTACGAGTGGCGGCAGCGGGTGGCCTTCCCTAGCGGGTACGAGGAGTGTGAGCTCGCCGGCGCGTACACCGCGGTGAGGGTTACGACCGCCGCGAGCACGGCCGCGGCGAGAAGCGCCGTCGGCAACCTGCGGGGCATGGTGCGCACGTGGGACCTCGCTTGCTGGCCGGGACCACTAACCATGGCGACTGTAGTCACGCCCACCCGGGGGCCGTGGGCGCGCCGGCGCGCCAGGAGCGGTCGACCGGGTCGGCCGGCGACCGGCCCCTACGGGTCGATCTCGTCGGCGAGGAGCGACGCGTAGACGGCCGCCGCCTGGCGGGTCTCGGGCCCGTCCGCCGTGGCGACCTTCTTGCCGTCGATCGTCCCGATCGGCTGGACCCCGCGCAGGGTCGAGGTGAGAAAGGCCTCGTCGAACCGGCCGGAGGCGAAGGTGGCGAGCGGGACGTCGCGCTCGACTCCGCCGTGCTTCTCCAGCACGAGGGCGCGTGTCACGCCCTGGAGCGGACCCGACGAAGGCGGCGGTGTGAGGAGCTTGCCGTCGACGACGACGAAGACGTTCGACCCAGTCCCTTCACAGAGCATGCCCGCCGTGTTGCCGAAGATCGCCTCGTCGGCGCCCGAACCGTGCGCCCGCTCGAGGGCCACGGCGTTCTCGGCGTACGAGGTCGTCTTCAGGCCGACAAGCGCGGAGTGTTCGTTGCGGGGCCAGGGCACGACCGCCACGGAGGCGGGTTCGTCGAAGGACTCGAACGGGTCGGCGGCGACGACGAGTGTCGGCGGGTCCGTTCCCCGACCCGAACCGAGTGGTCCCGCGCCACTGGTGATCGTGATCCGGATCCGGCCGACGGCGAACTCCGCCGTGTCGACGACCGCGGCGACCGCCCGGGCCACGTCCTCGGAGGGGACGGGGGCGATGCCCATCCCACGGACCGAGCGTTCGAGCCGCGCGAGGTGGCGGGAGAGGGCGAAGGGGCGTCCGTCGTGGAGGAGGATCGTCTCGAAGACCCCGTCACCGACGACGAGTCCGTGGTCGAAGACCGAGACGGTCGCGTTCTCCTCGGCGACGAGCGCGCCATTGACATAGACGAGTGGCATACGGCAACACTACGCAGTCCCTCTCTTTGGCGAAAAACGAGTGGTGGGGACGCCGTTGCCACGGACACGGCACGCGCGGGCCTTCGGATCCGCCCACCCGAGACGGGAACCGTGCCGTCGGCGGCCGAATCCGTCCGCGCCGGCGCCCCGAAGCGTGCCCGGGGGGACCCGCGGCACGTCGCCGTTCAGGCCCCGCGGATCTCCCGGGGCGGGGCGAAGTCGCCGGTAATCGTGGCGAGCTCCGACCGGACGATCGCGATGTCCTCGTGGTGCGTGATGCCGATGCAACGCACCTCGGTGCCGACGAGGCGCACGAAGTCGGCGCCCGAGGCGACCAGCTCACCGATCACCTGGGGGAGCAGGAGCTCCCGGTGCTCGGGTCCGGGGTCGAACGACGCCAGCGCCGCCTCGAGGTGCCCGAGGATCCGGTGGTGGAAGCCCCACAGGTTCATCGAGACGCGCACGGAACCCGGCACGATCCGCGGCTCCGGTTCGGCGTCGGATTCGTGGGTGACGAGCGGCACTGCGACGAACTGGCCGTCCTCCAGGAGCGACACCGTGTGCTCGACGATCCGGACGAGCAGCCCGTCCTCGCCCGACTCGAGGATTCCGCGTTTCACCCCCGCGTCGGTGAGCACGGTGCGCACGAGCTGGTAGGCGACGAGCACGTGGGCGTCGTCCAGGGTGCCGTCGGCTGTGGGGCGCGTGAAATGGTCGTGGACCGCCTGGAGGGCGGCCGCGCCGTAGACGTCGTCGGCGTTCACGACGCCGAACGGGCCGTGGAGCGCCGGGCCGGCCGAGGCGACGGCCTGTGCCGTCCCTGGGACGGGGGGCTGACAGACGACGGCGACGGGCAGCGAGGCCGGCCAGCGGGCCGCGACGTGGTGTTCCATCTGCTCGCGGATCTCGTCGCGAACGACGAGCACGATGCCGTCGAACCCGCAGGATTCTGCCGCCGCCGCCGTATAGTCCATGATGGCTTCGTCGTGCGGCCCGACCGGGGCGAGCTGTTTGAGGCCCCCGTAGCGGGTGCCATGTCCGGCAGCGAGGATGACGAGCTGCATCGTGGCATCCTAAGTCGCGGCGGTCCGATCCTGTCAGGGAGGTGCGGAGTTGGGAACAGGGGACGTGACGGAAACGGAAGGCGGCGAGGATCCGGTGGAAGGGTCGCCCCGCGGCGAGGCCGCGCCGGTCCCCGAGCCGTCCGACGCGCCCGCCAGTGGCGCCGCGGCCGATCTCTCGCCCGAGGAGCTGGGACGCCGCCGCGCGGCCCTCACCGAGCTGATGGATCTGATGCGCGAGGCGGTGCAGCAGGACGGCGGCGACCTCGTGGTCACCGACGTGGACTACGCCGCGGGCATAGTCGACGTCGAGCTGCAGGGGGCGTGTGGCTCCTGCGCGATCTCCTCGATGACGCTGCGCAGCGGCGTCGAGCGGATGCTGAAGGAACGCCTCGTGTGGGTGCGCGAGGTGCGCGGCGAGGTCGACGAATCCCTCGACTACACCGAGAGCGCGTCGCTCGGACGCGGCGCATACGTGCCGAAGTACTACTGACACCGCGGCCCCACGCCGCAGCGCCGCTCCTTCAGGCAATCAGCTGGCGAAGCGTCCGGTAACCGACCGTCGAGATCGGAGCCGAACCCCAAAGGCTGCCGAGCGGGCCATCGGAACCGACGATCACCCCGTCGGTGACCCGCGACGGCCAGTCGATCACCGTGGCGCGCAGCTCCGGCGTGTCGCGCGCCGGGTCGCGCGCCCACGGAGCCGGAACCATCAGCCAAGCGGAGGTGGCGACACCCGTCGCAGCGAGTCGTAGACGGCGACGTTCGCGGCCTGGGAGAAGCTGAGATCGTGGCAGGAGACGATCAGCACGCGGGCCTCTGGTGGCAGGCCGACCCACTCGACGAGTGCGGCCATGCGACCGGCTCTCGCCCGGTTTCTAGTCGCCGCTCCGGCGCTGCACCGAGGCATCCTGCGAGCGCACCTCGTCCGCCAGGCGCGCCTGGTAGTCGACGACCGCGCGGGCGACGGTTGCGTCGGCGATGCCGAGCATGCGGGCGGCGAGCAGGCCCGCATTGCGAGCCCCATCGATTCCGACGGTAGCGACCGGCACGCCGCGGGGCATCTGCACGATGGAGAGCAGCGAGTCGAGACCCGAGAGGGCGGGGAGCGCGATCGGTACCCCGATCACCGGCAGCGGCGTCGCCGCGGCGAGCATGCCGGCGAGGTGTGCCGCGCCACCGGCCCCGGCGATGATGACCTGCACGCCGAGGGCCCGGCAGTCGCGCGCGTACGCGAGGGCGTCGTCCGGCGTACGGTGCGCCGAGATCACGCGCATCTCCCACGGGATTCCCAGCTCGTCGAGCACCTCGGCGGCCCCGTGCATCACGGTCTCGTCGGAGCTGCTCCCCATCACGATGGCGACACTCATGGCCCGTCCACTTCACGGCGGCTCACCGCGGGCACCGGCCCGCATACTCGGCGCGGTCGTCCGGCCCGGCAGCGCGACATCGCGCTAGCTCCGGCCGAGCGGGGCCAGGCGTTTGCCGATCAGGCCGAGCACCCGCCCGACCGCCATCCCGCCGACGACGTCCGAGGCGTGGTGGATGCGGACGTAGACCCGGCTCGTCGCGACGACGAGCGCCGCGGCGTAGTACACGGGCCGCCACGGGTCGTCGCCGTCCGACAGGAGCGTCGCCCCGCAGAAGGCCGCCGTGGCATGGCCCGAGGGGAAGCTCGAGGAGAGCGGCTGGCGCAGCGGCAGGGGGTGTTCGTGCTCGTTCACCGGGCGGCGCCGGCGCACGAACGACTTCATCACCACGTTGACGAGAAACGACTCGACGCCGGTCGCGACGATCGCCCGCAGCGCGGCGCGCTCGTTGTGCCGGCCACCGCGCAGCGCGCGCAGAAGGGCGAAGACGACCCAGATGAGCCCGAACTCGCCGAGCGCGGAGGCGGTGTAGAAGACGCGGTCGGCGACGGGATTGCCGCGGATTCGGTCGAAGGCCGCATCGACGCGCGCGTCAAAGTCGGCGACGAGCTCGGGTGCCATCGCGGCCCGAGGTTAGTCGGGCGGCTACGCGGTCGCCTTGTCTGGCGTCGGCGCCGCGCCCGCGAACGCGGGGCACTGTGGCCGGAAAGCGCACGTCTTGCAAAGTGCCGACGGGCTCGGGCGGAAGTCCTCGGTCGCGCAGGCCCGGCTGATCGCCGACCAGACGGCCAGCGCGCGCTGACGCGCGCCGCGCATCCCCTGTTCCGTCGGGGACTCGACGAGCACCACCTCGTCTTTCAGGTACATGAGGCGAACCTCGACGGGACGCTTGCCGAGCACCTCCTCGCAGAGCATGGCGTAGAAGTAGACGCCGGTGAGGCTGGAACGCGACCTGTCGGGCAGCGGCGCGCGGCCGGTTTTGTAGTCGACGACGGCGAGCTTCCCGTCGCCGAGGTCGTCGAGGCGGTCGATGATCCCGCGCAGCTCGACCCCATCGAGGGTCGCGTGCATGTCGAGCTCGAGCCCGACGACGTGCACCGTCGCCGGGTCCTCGAGCGAGAAGTACCGCCCGACGAGGACGGCCGCGTCGTCAAGAAGGTGCGCCGCCGCCGCCTCGTCGAGTGCCAGCCCGGTGTACTCGTCTGACACCGTGATCGTCTCCCAGGCGAGCCGGAGCGACTCCTGCGCTGTCTCGCGGGTGCGGTCCGTCCCCTGCGCCGAGTCGAACAGCAGCTCGAGCGCCTTGTGCACGAGGGTGCCGCGCACCTGTGGGATCGAGGAGGGCTCAGGGAGCCGGTCGATGTACGCAAAGCGGAAGGAGAGCGGGCACTGCACGAAACGGGAGAGCTTCGAGGGCGAAAGGGTGCTCGGCAACGAGAGGGGCATCGCGGACCCAAGGCTACGCCCCGGCTGTATCGACCGCCGAGAGGACCGCTGCGGCCACGAGCGATGGGTCCGTGTAGGGGCCGAAGTGGTCGAGGCCGGCGAACTCGGCGAGGGAGCCGTCCGCAAGCCGCGCCGCGATGCCGCCTGCCCCTTCTTCCGAGAGGACCTGGGACGCCGATCCCCGGGCGATCGTCACCGGGCACGCGACGGCCCCGAGGCGCCCGTAAACGTCGCAGTGCCGCGCGGCCTCGTAGATGCGTGCCTCGTCCTCCGGTGCGCAGGCGAGTCCGACGGAGCCGTCCGCCAGGTCGACGAGGCCACCCTCGAGATAGCCGGCGAGCGCCCCGGGGTCCCAGGTCGCGAAGGGCGGTCGCTCCCGGAAGTGCTCTGCCGCCTCAGCGCGGGAGGCGAACACGGCCCGGCGGTGTCGCGCCGACGACGCGATTGCCTCGCGGGGTGGCTCGGGAAGCGCTGGCGAGAAGACGATCGGCTCGTAGCAGAAGATATGGCTGAAGGTGCCCGGGTTCGCCGCCTCTGCGCCGAGGATCGCCATCGCGCCGAGCGAGTGGCCGATCGCCACCGGGTGGTGCAGGCTGAGCCTGGCCGCGGCGTCGTGCACGTCGTCGACGAAGCCGTCCCAATAGAACATGGCCGGGGCAGACGACGCCCCGTGCGCACGCAGATCCAGCGCGCGACAAGCGAAGTCCTCGGCGAGGCTCCGCGCCAGTGGTCGCAGGCAGAGGGCGTTCAGGCCGGCGCCGTGGACGAGCAGGGCGGGGCGCCCGCTGCCACCGAGGTCGTAGGCGGCGAGCGTGACACCGTCGGTGCTCGCGATCGCGATGGGTGACACGCGGGCACCCTACCGCCGGTCGTCGGCCGCTCTCGCCCGATCGCGGGAGCGGGACCGCAACCGACTACAAATAGGGGTCGTGCAACACCTCCTCACCGAGTCGGGCTACGCCGCGCTGGTCCTTTTCGCCTTCGCCGAGGCCTGCTGCGTGCCGATCCCGTCCGAGGTCACGTTCGGGTTCGCCGGCGTGCTGGCCGCGTCGGGCCGGCTCAATCTCGCCATCGTCCTCGTCGTGGGCGTCGCGGCGGAGCTCGCGGGGTCGTCCACTGCCTACGCGATTGGACGGGTCGGGGGTCGGCCGCTCGTCGACCGACTCGGACGGTACGTGCTGCTCACCACGCGGGACCTTGACCGGGCCGAACGCTGGCTTTCGGGCAGGGGAGAGTTCGCCGTGGCGGTCGGCCGCGCGATGCCGGTCATACGCGCCTTCACGTCGATCGTCGCCGGGACGGCGGACATGACGACGGCGCGCTTCGAGGTCTTCAACTTCATCGGCACGCTCGTCTACACGGGGAGCTTCGCCGCGGTCGGCTATGGCGTCGGCTACGAGTGGAAGCGCGTCGCGCACGACTTCTCGATTGCCGGCTACGTGATCGTCTCGCTCGTCGTCGTTGCCGTCGCGGCATTCATCGTCCTTCGGCTGCGGGAGCTAAGGCGTGAACGCCGGCTCGCCGAGGCGGGCGGTGCGGAGGACGCCGCCGGCCGTTAGCCGACGTCGCGGCCGCCTCGACGGCCGGAGGCGGATGCGGGGCTCCGTCGCGGACTACTCGGTGACGAGCGGGACCTCGAAGCTCATCTCGGTTCCCGCCCCGTCGCCGGGAACGATCGAGAACGTGCCACCGAGAAGCTTGGCGCGCTCGGCCATGTTCGTCAGCCCCCGGCTCGCCGGCCCCGACTCCGCCGGCAGGCCGATGCCGTCGTCGGTGACCGTCAGGCGGAGTCGGTGCTCGGCGACGACGAGGCTGACGTGGACCCGGCTGGCGTGGGCGTGGCGGGCGACGTTCGTCAGGGCTTCCCGCAGCACGGCGAGCATGTGGCCGGCGACGTGCTCGCTCACCTCGGTGTCGATCGGGCCCGAGACCGAGACGGACGGTTCGAAGCCGAGGCTGCGGACGGACTCGGCGCACAGCTCGAGGACCCGCGTCCGCGGGCTCCGGCGGCCGACCGGCAATGGCTCGAGGGCGAAGATCGAGGTGCGGATCTGGCGGATCGTGTCGTCGAGGTCGTCGACGGCCGTGTGGACCACCCGCAGAGCCTCCGGCGTGTGAACCATCCGGACGGTACTTTGCAGCGACAGGCCGGTCGCGAACAGTCGCTGGATCACCGTGTCGTGCAGGTCGTGCGCGATGCGGGCGCGCTCGGCGGCGACTCCGAGCTCACCGACCTTGGCGTGCAGCCGGGCGTTGTCGATCACCGTGCCCGCCGCCAGCGCGAGCGCCTGCAGGATGTCGCCGTCCTCTTCGGAGAACTCGTCGGCGTCGAGCTTCTCGGTGAGGTAGAGGTTGCCGAAGACTTCGCCGTGCACGAGGATCGGCACCCCGATGAACGACCGCATCTCCGGGTGGTGGTCTGGGAACCCGACCGAGGCCGGGTGCCCAGTGAGATCGGCCAGGCGTAGGGGATGTCCGGTGTCGAAGATCATGCCGAGGACGCCCTCGCCGCGCGGCAGGTGGTCGATCCGGTCGACCTGCTCGGGAGTGAACCCGACGTTCACGAACTGGGAGAGGCGTCCCGTGCCGGGCTCGATCACGGCGAGCGCCCCGTAGCGGGCGTCGACGAGCTGACGGGCCTGCTCGACGATGTGGCGGAGCGCGGCGTCGAGTTCGAGGTCGGCCCCGAGGAGGAGCACCGCCTCGAGCAGCTGTTGCAGGCGCCGCGAATCGGTCACCCGCCGGTACGGCATGGCTCCAGCGTGCCACGCGGACCGGGCGGTCACGACACGTCGTGCCGGGCCGCGCCGGCGGGACCTTTGACTCTGACCACACGGCGCAATCCGAGCGCACAGTTACCAGATGGGAATCCGGATCGTCGTCGTCGATGACAACACCGCGGTCCGGCAGAGCATTCGCGGGCTCCTCGAGAACGAGGAGGACTTTGAGTTTGTCGGTGAGGCCGCAACAGTGGGCGACGCGCAGCTCCTTGTCGAGCACGTCCGCCCCGATGTAGTCGTGCTCGACGTCCGCCTCCCCGACGGCGACGGCGTCGACCTGTGCCGGACGATCCGGTCGCACTACCCCGGGACGGCCTGCGTCATGCTCACCGCCTACTCCGATGACGAGGCGCTCATCGCGGCGCTCCTCGCCGGGGCGGCGGGCTACTTCCTCAAGCAGATCCGCGGGGGCGACCTCGTCTCCTGCATCCGGACGGTCTCGGCGGGGAGCCAGTTCCTCGACAGCTCGTTGATGGGTCACTGCCTCGCCTCGCTTGGTAGCGGGTCGGAGTACGGCTTCGACGCGGCGGAGTTGGCGATTGTGCGGGGCGTGCTCGAGGGCCTGTCGGAGGGCGAGATCGCCCAGGACCTGTCGCTCACCGAGGAGACCGTCGCGACCCGCCGGGCGCGCTGCTTCGAAAAGGTGCGCCAGCACGGCGTGCGCTGAACGACTCGCGCCCCTCCGCCGGGCGGAGGCAAGTGGTCCGTCTGAGATTTGATCTGGTGAGAGGGCTGCCCGAACGCGGAGTGGCAGCTGCCGGTGCGCCATGGTCCCCGCGCACGCGCTCGGGGGTCGTGCCGGCGGTGGCTGTGGCGGGCCGACTGCCCGGCGGGGATCTGCTGCGGCGATTTTTCCTTTCGTTCAAGTCGATCGAGCCGGTTGTGCGCACGCCCGCCGGTCTCGGTCGCGCGCCCGGGCCGCAGCCGTCACCGGGCCGGCGCTCGGAACGCGCCGTGCGCGGTCGTCACCGACGACCTGCGGACAGGTCCGTCCCGAAAGGGATGTCCGGCTGGAGCGGGCGACGGGAATCGAACCCGCATGACCAGCTTGGAAGGCTGGAGCTCTACCATTGAGCTACGCCCGCACGTTCGCGCAGTGTAGTTGTACCTGTCGCGTCGGCGACCGTTGTGGCGTGTGTTATCTGGAGTTACGTATGTACGCCCTTGGGCGCTGTTAAAGTCGTCAAAACATGTCTGTGGCTCTCGGTCTTGACGTCGGCGGTACGAAGATCCTTGCCATCGCCGTCAGCGGCGATGGAACGGTCATCAACGAGATCCGGGTGAAATCGTCGAACTCGCGCAAGCGCCTCCTCGATTCCCTGGAGGGCGCGACTGCGATGCTCGTCGAGTCCCTCGGGTCCCGCGCCGAGGAGCTCGTCGGGATCGGTGTCGGTGTGCCCGGCCTGCTCGACAGCCACGGGGTCCTCGAGGAGGCGCCGAACCTGCCGGCCGTGTCCGGTACGCCGATGACCGGCGAGCTCTCGCGCCGGCTCGGCCACGTCTTCGAGCGCCGCGAGCGCTTTCGTCTCGTCGTCGACAACGACGGGATGTGCTCCGCCGCCGGCGAGAACGCCTTCGGGGCGGCACAGGGGCTGAGTGACGCGATCGTCATCACGCTCGGCACCGGAGTCGGCGGCGGCGTCATCGCCGGGGGCCAGCTGCTGCGCGGCGGCAGGGGTTTCGCCGGCGAGATCGGCCACATGGTCGTCAACGTCGACGGCCCACTCTGCCCCTGCGGCCGGCACGGTTGCTGGGAGCAGTACGTCTCCGGAGGCGGACACGCCCGCCTCGCGCGGGAAGCCGCCCTCGCCGGGAAGGCCACCCGCATCGTCGAGATTGCCGGGGGCAACGCCGAGGCGATCCGCAGCGAGCACATCTTCGAGGCCGCCCGCGCCGGGGATCTCGAGGCGTGGGGAATCGTCGACGTGATCTCGCGCTACCTCGCGCTCGGGCTCGCGAACCTCGTCGAGGTGCTCGATCCGCTGGCTTTGATCCTCGGCGGTGGCATCATCCGTGACGGCGACCTCTTCATGCCGCTCACGAAGAAGTACTTCGAGCAGACCCGCCGTGGCAAGGGCGAACGGGCTGTGTCGGTGCGCTCCGCCGAGCTAGGCGACCGCTCCGGCGCGATCGGTGCGGCGGCGCTCGCCCTCGGGCTCGTCGTCTGAGCCAGCCAGTCGGGGAGGCGGGCTTCGAATCCGCGACCTCCTGCTCCCAAAGTCGGCATAGCTCGTGTCGCGTCGTGGGACCACGTTGGGTTTAGGCAGGTCAGCGTGTGGATTGCACCGACCGCCTTGGGGCTCGGGTGGCGTCGCGGGGGGACGGCCAGTGGAGGTCCGCTGACATTCCGCTGGCGACGGAGGCAAGAGGGCGTTCAGCGGAATGGAACGCCGGGGATCTCGCTAACGCGGTCCAATCGCTGCTGAAGTTCCGCGAGCTGTTCGGGGGTGAAGTCCTCGATTTCCGGGTGCTCGATCGGTCCGCCGGCCAAGTTGGCATCCACAAGCGCATTGGCGCCCATCACGACCTGACTATCCGTGTCGCGCACGATCGGTGGCACGAGGTACGTCTCATAGGGGTCTCCTTCGTTCTCGTAGCTTTCGCGAGCCGCAAGAATGGCGAGGCCCCTGGCCGCGCCGTTGGATGTCTACGAGGTGGGCACCGAGCTGATCACCCCTGCTTCACCGAGAAGCGGTTCTCATCTCGGCGATCGCCGAGGGATGTTCGCCGAGCATCTCCACGCGGAGATCACGGGCACTGGCAAACAATGAAATACGCTAGAGAGCTTCGGGAATAGCTAGAATCAACCATCGTCAATGGGGTGTTTTGATCTTGGCGGCACCGTTCATTGCTGTCGAGATGAGCAGTAGATGTCCGAGAGAGGGGGAGAGAGAGGGGGTTGCATGGTCGACACCCAGCTCGAACAGCTCAAGGCGATCGCCAGGTTGTCTGGTGAGCCGTTCATCCTCCTCACTCCCGACGAGGCCATAGGCACGTGGAACGCCGCCGCTAGAGCGATTTTCGGCTACTCGCAAAGGGAGATCCTCGGCAAGAAGATCAGCCTTCTTCTCAGCCCACAGGGCGCGTCCAGGTTGCGCGCCGGCTTCGATCGCCTCAACCACGGCAGACCGGCGGAACGGCTCGAGTCGTTCGTGCGGCCGAAAGACGGCCATCGGGTGAAGACCTCGATGACGCTTTCCCCGGTCCGCGACGATCTCGGAGTGCTGCTCGGCGCATCACTCGTCGTCCGTCGAACGTCCCACAGAGCCTCACCGAGCGATGAAGCAGCAAGTTTCTCGGCGGTCATCAGTAGACCAAACGGGTCGTCGAGACGACGCTCCACGCACGTCAGCTTCGCGACCTGGAATGGCGCCGCTGAGCGCCTGTTCGGGTACGCCGATTACGAGACGGTCGGTAGCGACGTCTCGCTCCTTGTGCCTCCCGAGCGGGTTTCCAAGTTCCGCCGGGAGATCGTGCGTCTTCTCAGCGGTGTCGCAGTCCGGAACTCGAACTGCTTCCGGCTGGCCAAGACCGGACAATCAGTCGAGGCGTCTTTCACGCTGACCCCGATCCACGGCCCAGGTGAACAGATCGTCGGACTCACCGCAGTCGCCGAGGCACCTACCCCGGTGGCAAGACCGGGTCACGAAGGTGGAGCCTCACGGACGCGGCAACATGTCGCGCGCGCAGGCGCCGATGGCGACCCGACGACTCAGTTGCGCAAACCCGTGGTGCAGCGCCTGTTCCAGCCATCGATCACCGGCGTCCTGGGTCCTCGCTGGCAGAACGCGTTCGAACAAAGTCCGATCCCGATGGCGATTGTCTCCACCGAGCGTCACCCGGTGTGGGTGAACAGTGCCTATGAGCGGATGCTCGGCTACACGCGCGAACAACTCACCGGCTTGAACTCGTTCGACGAGATCACCCACCCCGCCGACGTCCCAATCGCCGACGAATCTCACGCGGAGATGTTCGCCGGCACCCTCCAAGTCTATGAGTACGAGAAGCGGTACCTGCACGCGGATGGACACATTGTTCCGGCGCGCGTCTTTCTTGCGGCGATACGCAACGAGTCGGGGGCGCTCGTCGCTGTCCTTTCGCAACTCGTTGAACTCACACAAGAGAGGCGAGCCGAAGAGCAACGAAACAGTGCAACGCGCTTAGCTCACGTGCTTTTCGATCACAGTGCCATCTCGGCAGGGACCATCAACCTGCAGGTTCGCCTCCAGGCGGTCAACGACGTGATGGTTCGCCTTTCCGGCTATTCGCGGGAGGAGCTGGTCGGTTCAGAGTTTGCAAGCTACCTCCACCCTGACGACGTCGCCGGACTGGCGAAAGGCTTCTCCGAGTTATTGGCCGGGACCCGCGACAGAGATGAACTCGAGGTGCGTCTTCGCCACCGCGACGGTTACTTCGTGCCCTGCCAGATGTACACCTCGGCGATGCGGGACGACTCGGGATCACTCGTCGCTGTCCTCGGGCAGTTCATTGATCTTACGGGGCAGAGACTGGCCGAGGAACGACGTGAGGCAGAGGCACGCCTACGCCAGCTCAATTTCGACCAGACCCCCATCCCAGTTGGAGCCATCGACCTGCGAGCTCGCCTGCAATCGGTTAACGACGCGGCCGTTCGCCTTTTCGGCCGCTCGCGCGAGGAGCTGGTCGGATCGTCGCTCGCAAGCTACCTCCACCCTGACGATGTCGCCGCCGCGACGAAGGGATTCTCGGAATTCCTTGCTGGAACCCGAGACAGCGACAGACTCGAGACCCGCCTGCGCCCCGCCGACGGCCATTTCATCCCCTGCGAGATGTACTCCTCGTCGGTCCGCGACGACTCCGGGTTGCTCGTCGGCGTCGTCACACAGCTCGTCGATCTCACGGAGCAGAAGAAAGCAGAGGAAGAACGGGCGAGCGCAACGCGCCTCGTAGGCCTGCTTTTCGAGCAGAGCCCCATTCCTACCGGGATCTTCGATCTCGAGGGACGACTACAGCAACTGAACGACGCCTTCGCCGAGGTCCTCGGGGGTTCGCCCCACGAACTCATCGGCACGATGATCGCCGAGTCGCTGCATCCGGACGAAGTCGCGGATTTCCGTCATCTCTTCTCCAAAATGGCCTTGGGAGCCCGGGAGAGCGCCTCACTCGATTGGCATTTCATCCACGCCGTCGGCCGCGTCGTTCCTGGTCGCCTCTTCGCCAGGACGATTCGCGACGACTCCGGCTCGGTCGTCGCCATCCTCGGGCAGTTCCTTGATCAATCAGAGCTGTGGCGCGTCGAGGAGCAGCTGGAGTTCGAGGAACTCCACGACCCCCTCACCTCGCTCCCCTCGCGAACCCTTGTCGTCGCCCGGGTGGGGCGAGAAGTCGAGTGGGAGCATTCCCGTCACCGTCTCACCGGCGTGGCGATCATCGACATCGACCGCTTCGAGGCGGTGAACGAGACGTTGGGTCGCGCCATCGGTGACCAGCTCCTTGTCGAGCTGGCCCAACGTCTCGCTGACGCCACGCGGAGCACCGACACCGTCGGTCGGTTGGAAGGCGACACGTTCGCCGTCGTGCGCGGTTCGCTCGCCGATCCACTCGAAATGGTTGACCTCGCACAGGAGATCACGACGGTGGTCGGTCGGCCCTTCCTCGTCGATAAAGAGCAGGTAACCATGACCGTGAGCATTGGGGTGGCGATCAGCAGTCGAGACGAGACCGCGGATCGGCTGATCGGCGACGCCGGACTCGCGCTCACGAAGGCGAAGGAGGACGGCGGTCACTGCTCGGTCGTCTTCGACGACGAATTGCGCGTCCGGGCGCGGACCCGGGTCGCGGCAGAGACCGGACTGCGCGCCGCGCTGCACAACGATGAGTTCGTGCTCTATTACCAGCCAATCGTCGATCTCCTCCTCGGCCGGTTTGCCGGCACGGAAGCGTTAATCCGCTGGAACGATCCTGTCCGCGGCATCGTGCCGCCCGACGAGTTCATCCCGACCGCGGAGCGGACCGGGCTCATCGTGCCGATCGGCGAGTGGGTGATGGAGGAAGCCTGCCGCCAGGCGAGCGCCTGGAACCGGAAGAGGTTGCACGGCGCCCCGTGGGAGATCGCGGTCAACGTCTCGCCGCTCCAGATCAGGTCGGGCACGTTCCTTGAGACGGTCAACCACGCCCTCGACTCCTCGGGACTCGATCCGTCGGCACTCACGCTCGAGCTCACCGAGACCGTCTTCATGAAGAGCCCCGAAACCGTCCGCGCCGTGCTCGACCCGCTCCACGAACGCGGGGTTCGGATCTCGATCGACGATTTCGGAACCGGTTACTCCTCTCTGGGGCGTATCCAGCGATTCAAGATCGACGTCCTGAAGATCGACCGCAGCTTCGTCAGCGGCCTCGAGAACGACGAGTCGGCAAGGCAGCTCGTCACGGCGATCGTCGAGATGGGTCGAGCCCTCAATGTCCTCGTCATCGCCGAGGGCGTGGAGACTAAGGCCCAGCTCGAATGGCTCGAAAGTATCGGTTGCCGCGACGCTCAAGGCTTCCTGTTCGCGCACCCGATGCCCGCGCCGGAGTGCCTCGCCTTCTTGAAGCGGCGCTACGCGGCCAGTGGGGGGCTGCCCTCGCATTGATGCGGCACGGTGAGTCTGCCTTTGGAGCCCGCAGTGTGCCAGGAGACGGAGCCTTAGAGCTGAAAGTTCGTGAAGCCGCAACCAGGCGGGGATAGCCACCTCATTGGCCTGAGGCTCCTCGTGACTGCTGAGCGCTAACGACATAGTTGCTCAGGCCGAAACCACTTACAGGGAAGCGAGGAGTGCGCCCAGAGCTCTGCTCGGTCCGTGCGCTGACAATCCGCTGGCATTCGGCGTTTAGACCTCTGCTGATCACACGCTCCAGGTCGCTGACCTGGGATTATTCGGTCGGGGAGGCGGGATTCGAACCCGCGACCTCCTGCTCCCAAAGCAGGCGCGCTAACCAAGCTGCGCTACTCCCCGCCGGACCGATCGTACGGGAGGAAACGGTGGCGCGAATGATCCGGCCGCCACCTGCGCCCGACGGGTCCGTCCGGTCTCGGCGCGCCAGGGCCGGCCGCTCGCGTCCCACGAAGCGGCCATTCGGGCGTTCCGCACTGGAAAATCCCGGGCCATTGGGCCGGTAGACTGCCGCGTTCATATGCGCACCTCCGTCGAACCCCTGGAGAAGAACAAGTTCAAGCTCACCGTCGAGATCGACGACGAGGAGGTGGCGAGGGCTGAGGCGGAGACGCTCAAACGGCTCGCCCGCGAGGCGCGTATCCCCGGGTTCCGGCCCGGCCGGGTCCCCCGCCGGTTGCTCGAGGCCCGGCTCGGGGCGAAGACGATCCGGGAGGAGGCGCTGCGTGACGTCCTGCCGCGCCTGTACGGCGAGGCGGTGAAGGAGACCGCGCTTGACGTCATCGCGGCCCCGAAGATCGACATCACCTCGGGTGACGAGTCCGGGCCTGTCGCGTTCGAAGCCGTGGTCGAGGTGCGCCCGGAGGTGTCGATCCCCGGCTACGACGGTCTCGTCGTCACGGTGCCGAACCCGGCGGTCACCGAGGTCGACATCGACGCGCAGGTCGACCGGCTGCGAGAGCAGTTCGCCTCGCTCACCGAGGTCGGCCGCCCGGCGGCCGACGGCGACCTCGTGACGCTCGACGTGCACGGCACCCGGGCCGGCAAACCCGCCGAGGGTCTCGTCGCCGACGACCTCGTCTACCAGGTGGGGACCGGCGGGATCGTGCAGGGGGTCGATGAACGCCTGGCGGGAGCGAAGGTCGGGGACATCTTCGAGATGGACTCCGAGGACGCGCCCGGGGGGCCCGCCCACCTGCGTCTGCTGGTGAAGCAGGTACGGGAGAAGGTCCTGCCCGTCCCCGACGACGAGTTCGCCTCGGACGCCTCGGAGTTCGAGTCCCTCGCCGAGCTGCGCGCTGACCTGGCCACCCGGCTCTCGGTCGCGAAGCGCAGCCAGGCGAACGCACTGTTCCGCAACCGGGCCCTCGACGCGCTCAGCGAGCTCGTGACCGACGAGATGCCGCCGGCGCTCGTCGCCCGGGAGACACAGACGATCCTCGAGGACTTCGTCAACAGCCTTGCGGCGAGGAAGGTCTTGTTCTCGACCTACCTCGAGGTCACCGGGGCCAACGAGGAAGCGGTGCTCGCCGAGTTCGCCGAGCAGGCAGAGAGGGAGGTGCGCGCCGATCTCGCCCTGCGGGCGCTCGTCGCCGCCGAGGCGATCGAGGTCGACGAGTCGGAGCTCGACGAGGAGATCGTCCACCTGGCCGGACAGGCGGGCCAAACCCCCGCGCAGGTGCGGTCGACCATCGACCGGAGCGGTGGTCTTGCTGGGCTACGATCGCAGCTCAGAAGGGCAAAGGCCCTGAGCTGGCTCATCGAGCACGTCGCCGTCGTCGATGACGAGGGGCACCCGCTGGATCGGGCGGTCCTTGCGGTCGACGAAGTCGACGCTGGCGCCGTGCATGACGGATCAGACCAGGCACCACCGCCCGTTGAGGAGGCAGAGCAGTGAGCGGGTACGACTACCTCGTCCCGACGGTCGTCGAATCGTCGAGCAAGGGCGAACGCGCCTACGACCTGTACTCGCGGTTGCTGCGCGACCGCATCATCTTCATCGGCACACCGATCGACGACACCGTCGCGAACCTCGTCTCGGCCCAGATGCTGTTCCTCGAGTCCGAGGACCAGGACAAGGACATCAACATCTACATCAACTCCCCGGGCGGGGACATCACCGCGCTCTTCGCGGTCTACGACACGATGAAGTACGTCCGTCCCGACAAGTCGACGTTCTGCTTCGGACAGGCGGCCAGCGCGGCGGCGGTCCTGCTCGCCTCGGGCACGAGGGGCAAACGTTTCGCGCTGCCGCACGCCAGGATCATGCTTCACCAGCCCTATGGTGGCGCGGCCGGCCAGGCGACCGACATCGAGCTGCAGGCCAAGGAAATCCTGCGGATGCGCGACATGCTGAACGAGATGCTGGCCGGCGACACCGGGCAGTCGATCGAGAAGATCCAGCACGACACCGACCGTGACTTCATCATGAGTGCGGCCGAGGCGCGGGACTACGGTGTCATCGACGAGGTGATCACGAGCCGGGAGGCCATCGACGTGCTGTCGGCGGCCGGCGCAGCCTGAGCTAGGAGGGGACGTGGCCAAGTTCGGCGACGGCGGCGAGCTCGTGAAGTGCAGCTTCTGCGGCAAGTCGCAGAAGCAGGTGAAGAAGCTGATCGCGGGGCCTGGCGTCTACATCTGCGACGAGTGCATCGAGCTGTGCAACGACATCATCGAGGAGGAGCTCTCCGAGACCTCGGAGGTCCGCTTCGAAGACCTGCCGAAGCCCCGTGAGATCTTCGACTTCCTGAACGACTACGTCATCGGCCAGGACCAGGCGAAGAAGATCCTCTCCGTCGCCGTCTACAACCACTACAAGCGCGTCCAGGCCGGCGCGCCAACCGATGCCGACGTCGAGCTCGCCAAGTCGAACATCCTGCTCCTCGGTCCGACCGGTTGCGGCAAGACGCTGCTCGCCCAGACGCTCGCCCGCATGCTCAACGTGCCCTTCGCCATCGCCGACGCGACCGCCCTCACCGAGGCGGGGTACGTGGGTGAGGACGTCGAGAACATCCTTTTGAAGCTGATCCAGGCTGCCGACTACGACGTGAAGAAGGCCGAGACCGGCATCATCTACATCGACGAAATCGACAAGATCGCGCGCAAGAGCGAGAACCCCTCGATCACCAGGGACGTCTCGGGCGAGGGGGTCCAGCAGGCGCTCCTGAAGATCCTCGAGGGCACGACGGCGTCCGTGCCCCCGCAGGGCGGGCGCAAGCATCCGCACCAGGAGTTCATCCAGATCGACACGACGAACGTGCTCTTCATCTGCGGCGGCGCCTTCGCCGGCCTCGACCGGATCATCGAGTCGCGCATCGGCCGCTCGGGGATCGGCTTCCGCGCCGAGATCCGCCGCCCCCGCCGCGACGACGAGTCCCGGTTGCTGCTCGAGGTGCTGCCGGAAGATCTCCTGAAGTTCGGCCTCATCCCCGAGTTCGTCGGGCGCCTCCCCGTGATCGGCGCCGTGTCGAACCTCGATAAGGCGGCCCTCGAGCGGATCCTCGTCGAGCCGAAAAACGCCCTCTTGAAGCAGTACCGCCGGGTGTTCGACCTCGACGGCGTCGAGCTCGAGATCACCGACGACGCGCTCGAGGCGATCGCCGAACAGGCGCTCCTGCGGGGCACGGGTGCGCGGGGCCTGCGCGCGATCCTTGAGGAGGTGCTCCTCGAGGTGATGTACGACCTGCCATCGCGTAGCGACATCGGCCGCTGCGTCGTCGACAAGGACACCGTCCTCGAGCGCGTTGCGCCGACCCTCGTCCCCCGGAGTGTCGACGAGAAGTCGGACCGGCCGCGCCGTGCGGCGTCCTGACGACTCGCCCGACCATCGCTCGCCCGAGGACGACCCAGCCGGATCCGGTAGCGATTCACTGGGCGAGGTGCTCGCCTGGCTCGACCGGCACATCAACCTCGAGGCGATCGAGCGCGGGAGGGCCGGGAGGGCTGCCCAGCCGACCCTCGAGCGGATCGCCGCGCTCACGGCGGCGATGGGCGACCCCGAGCGTTCGTTCCCGGTCATCCACATCACCGGCACGAACGGCAAGACCTCGACGACGAGGTTGTGCACGGCGCTGGTCGCAGCCCAGGGCCTGTCGGTCGGCACCTACACGAGCCCGCACCTCGTCGCGCTGAACGAGCGGATCGCCTGGAACGGCGAGCCGATCTCGGAAGAGGACCTGCTCGGCGTGCTGAGCCCGCTCGCGGCCCTCGAGGATTTCATCCGGGCCGAGCACCCCGAAATGCTGGCGCCGACCTGGTTCGAGCTCATGACGGCGGCGGCGTACCGCTACTTCGCCGACGTCGCGGTCGATGCCGGGGTCGTCGAGGTGGGTCTCGGCGGGCGTTACGACGCGACGAACGTCGCCGACGGCCAGGTGGCGGTGGTGACGAATGTCGAGCTCGACCACGTCGCGATCCTCGGGGGCACGCGTGTCGAGATTGCCAGGGAGAAGTCCGGCGTCCTGAAACCGGGCTGCGTGGCGGTCGTCGGCGAGGAGGACGACGAGATCGTCAGCGTGATCGAGGCCGAGGCCCGCGCGGTGGACGCCGCGGCGTTCTGGCGCCGGGGGTTCGAGTTCGATTGCGTCGGCAACTTCGCCGCGCACGGCGGCCGGGTCGTCTCGGTGCGGACACCCGGGGCGAACTACGAGGAGCTGTTCGTGCCGCTCTACGGCGCCCACCAGGGTGACAACGTGGCGGTGGCGGTCGCCGCCGCCGAGGCGTTCTTCGGCTCCGCCCTCGACGAGGCGGTCGTCGCCGAGGCACTCGGCTCGGTGCGGGTCCCCGGGCGGTTGGAGGTTCTCGGGCGCCGGCCACTCGTCGTGCTCGACGGGGCGCACAACCCCGCCGGGGCCGCCGCGCTGGGCCGGGCCCTGGTGGAGGACTTCGCCACGGTGCGCCGGGTCGTCCTCGTCTTCGGCTGCCTGAACGGCCGGTCGCCCGCCGAGGTCCTCGCCGCCATCGGCCCCGACCGCATCGCCCACGTCATCGCCTGCGCGCCGCCCTCGCTGCGGGGGCTCCCCACGGCCGAGGTCGCCGCCGCGGCGGCGTCGCTCGGGCTCGACTCGAGCGTCGCCGACTCGGTCCCCGAGGCCCTGCGCGCCGCACGCGCCCTCGTCGACGAGGACGACCTCGTGCTCGTCACCGGGTCGCTCTACCTCGTCGGCGCGGCGCGGGGATATCTCACCAGGTAGGGTCGGGAGCCGCATGGACCGCACGCTCGTCATCTGCAAGCCCGACGCCGTCGAGCGCGGCCTCGTCGGCGAGATCGTCTCCCGGATCGAGCGCAAGGGGCTGAGAATCGTCGCCGCCCGGATGGTGACCGTCGACGCCGAGCTCGCCAAGAGTCACTACGAGGAGCACCTCGGGAAACCCTTCTTCGAGAGCCTCGTAGCTTTCATCACGCGCTCGCCGTCCCTCGCGATGGTCGTCGAGGGGCCGCCGGCCACCTGGGCCGTCGTGCGCGGCCTGATGGGCCCGACGGACCCCGCCAAGGCCCCGCCCGGCACGATCCGGGGTGACCTGGGCTTTTCCACGCCGGACAACCTCGTCCACGGCTCGGACGGCCCGGAGTCGGCGGCGCGGGAGATCGCGCTCTTCTTCCCGGAACTCGCCTAGGCGACCGGGGCGGAGCGCACGCCGATCGACCGGCGGCGCCTTGTTCGGTCGGGGGTACTGCCGTAACCTGGGCGGACAGTGGTGGAGCGGGGAGCAGGCCGGTCATGAATGCCAGGAGCTGGAGCGTCGCGGGTCGCGACATGGCGGTCGATCTCGGAACCGCAAACACCCTCGTCTATGTGCGCGGCAAGGGCATCGTCTTGAACGAGCCGTCCGTCGTCGCGATCAACGTCCTCGACGGCCAGCCGCTCGCCGTCGGCCACGAGGCGAAGCGGATGATCGGCCGGACGCCGAGCAACATCCAGGCGATCCGGCCGCTGAAGGACGGCGTCATCGCGGATTTCGAGGTCTGCGAGATGATGCTGCGCTATTTCATCCGCAGGGTGCACCCCCGGCGGTTCTCCAAGCCCCAGATCGTGATCTGCGTGCCCTCGGGCATCACCGGCGTGGAGAAGCGCGCCGTCCAGGAGGCCGCCGAGTACGCCGGGGCGCGCCACGCCTACATCCTCGAAGAGCCGATGGCGGCGGCGATCGGGGCCGGTCTTCCGGTCCACGAGCCGACGGGGAACATGGTCGTCGACATCGGCGGTGGCACGACCGAGGTCGCCGTGATCTCGCTCGGTGGCATCGTCACGAGTCAGTCGATCCGGATCGCCGGTGACGAGCTCGACCAGGCGATCATCGCCTTCGCCAAGAAGGAGTACAGCCTGGCGCTCGGCGAGCGCACGGCCGAGGAGATCAAGATCACGATCGGCTCGGCCTGCGAGCTCGAGGAGGAGCTGCATGCCGAGATCCGCGGCCGGGACCTCGTCACCGGACTGCCGAAGATGGTCATCACCTCGACCCAGGACATCCGGCGGGCGATCGAGGAGCCCGTGGCGGCGATCGTCGACGCGATCAAGGCGACGCTCGACAAGACCCCTCCCGAACTCGTCGCCGACGTCTCGGGCCAGGGGCTCGTCCTCACGGGTGGCGGGGCGCTGCTGCACGGCCTCGACGTGCGGCTGGCGGCAGAGACGAACATGCCGATCGTCGTCGCCCAGGACCCGCTGAACTGCGTTGCGATCGGCGGCGGGATGTGCCTCGAGAACATCGACGCCCTCCGCTCGCTGCTCGTGTCCTCCGGTCACTAGCGGCCCGGGGCTCGGCAGGTGGCCGCCAACCGGCATACGAGCCAGCGGCTGACGCTGGTCATGCTCGTGCTCGCCTCGATCACCGTCCTCACGCTCGACTACCACGGGCAGGCGAGCCACGCCATCACCCACGTCCGCAACGCCGTGCGCGACGTCATCAGCCCGATCCAGCGCGGTATTGCCGTGGCGCTGCACCCGGTCGGCGACGTGTTCTCCGGCACGATCCATTACGGGTCGCTCGAGACCCAGAACCAGCAGCTGCGCGAGGAGCTCGGCCGGATCCGGCTGAAGCTTGCCGCCGACTCCTACGCCTCGGCTGAGGCGCAGCGGGTCCTCGCGCTCGCCCACCTGCCCTACGTCGCGGGCATCCCGCTCATCCCGGGCGAGGTGATCGGGAACGCGACGTCGGACTTCCAGGCGACCGTCGAGCTCGGCGAGGGCACGTCGTCCGGTGTCGGGCCGGGCATGCCCGTCGTGGCGAACGCCGGGTTCGTCGGCACGGTCGTCTCGGCGTCGTCGTCCACCGCGACCGTGCTACTCCTCACGGACGCGACCTCGTCGATCCCCGTCACGATCGGCGGGTCCGGCCTGTACCGGGCCCTTGGCACCGGGTGGGGCCGGCCGCTCACACTCAACTACGTCGCCGGCACGACGGCCGTGCACCGCGGTGAGCTCGTCTACACGAGCGGGCTGGGCGGCGGGGCGATCCCGGCCGGTCTCCCCGTCGGGTTCGTGCGGAGCGTCCGGGTCTCGTCCCAGGGCCTGTCGGCGGCGGTGACCGTGACCCCGATAGTCAACCTCGACAACCTGCAGTTCGTCGACGTCCTCGAGTGGCTCGAGCCGGGTTGAGCCCGATGAGACGATGAGGGCAGAGACGTGACGGGGACGAACTGGGCACGCCTCGTGCCCTTCGTCCTCGTCGGGCTCGTCTTCCAGGTCGCCGTGCTCAACGACGTCACCCTTTTCGGGGCACATCCCGACGTGATGATCCTCATCGCGGCGGGCGCCGGGATGGCCGCCGGTCCCCAGCGGGGCGCCGTCGCCGGGTTCGTCGCCGGGCTCGCCGCCGACCTCGTCGTGAACCTCCCGTACGGGCTGTCGCCGCTCACCTTCGTGCTCGTCGGGTTCGGGACGGGCATGCTGCGGGCGAACCTCGCCTCCCGCGAGGTCGAGAGTACCCAGGCCGCGGCGTGCGTCGCGGCGGCGGCGCTCGGGACGCTCGGCTACGCGCTCCTCGGCACGATCACCGGACGGTCGGGCATGCTCGGGCTCGTCACGGTGTACGCCGTCCTCGCTGTCACGCTCGGCGCGCTCGTCCTTTCCTGGCCGGTACTGCGGGGCATGCGGTGGGTGTTCGCCGGGTCGCGGGCCCGCCTCGGCCTCGCGGTGCCCCGCGGCGGGAGCGCCTTGTCGTGAAACGGTGGGAGTCCGCGCGTCGCCCCGGCGCCCGGCGTCGGGCGGCGCGCTGGGACGGGGTGCCCGCCCGCCCCGCCAGCACCTTCGGCCCGCTCCCGCCACGCGCCGCGAGGTCGCGGCGCAAGCCGCTCAACAAGCCAGGTCGCGCCGGGACCAGTAAGGCCCGCGAGGGGGCGCGCGTCGGGCTCCGGCTGTCGATCGCCGCCGTGGTCGTCGTCGTGCTGTTCGCGACGCTCCTCGTCCGGCTGTGGTCGCTGCAGGTCCTCCAGGGCAAGAGGCTGAACACCACCGCCCTGCAGACGACGACGAGGGCGGTCGTCACCCCCTCGCCCCGCGGGGAGATCCTCGCCCGGGGCGGTCAGGCGCTCGCCAAGGACTCCTTCGAGTGGGTCGTGACGGTGGCGACGACGCCGGGCCCCGCCGGAGCCCGGATCGCCGACCCGGCGGTGAAGCGACGGCTCGTCGCACTGATCCCGGGGCTGACGGTGAGGGAGATCGACGCCGACCTGGCGAGCAACCAGTTCAGCCCGTACCAGCCGGTCCCGGTCGCCTTCAACGTCGCGCCGTCGGCGGTCCTCTACGTCGACCAGCACCACTCGCAGTTCCCCGGGGTCAAGGCGCAGCACGAGTCGGTGCGCGACTACCCCTCCGGGGACCTCGCGACCCAGACGCTCGGCTACGTGCGCCAGATCACCGCCGCCGAGCTCGCGAAGTTGAAGCGCTACGGCTACGCCGAGAATGAGATTGTCGGACAGGCCGGGCTCGAGCAGGAGTACGAGCTGTACCTGCAGGGCAAGCCCGGTGTCGTGACCGAGGCGGTCACCCCCTCCGGCCAGGTCGTACGGACGGTGTCGGTCAAGCCGGCCAAGCCCGGTGACTCGCTCGTGCTGAACGTCGACCAGGGCCTGGAAAAGGACGTCAGCCAGTCGCTCGCGAACGAGATCGCCGCCGTGCGCGCGACCGGCAAGCCGGCGCCACTCGGCGCGGCCGTCGTGCTCGACCCCCGCAACGGCCAGGTGCTCGCGATGGCCTCCTACCCGAGCTACGACAACAACTGGTGGATCACGGGGATGACGACCGCCCGCTACGCCTCCCTCAACTCGAACGCGGGGTACCCACTTACCAACTGGGCCATCCAGGGATTCCAGCCGCCGGGCTCGACCTTCAAGCTCGTGACGGCGACGGCGGCCCTCAACACCGGGCTCATCACGCCGTCGTCGATCATCGACGACACCGGGTTGTACCCGCTCCCCGGGGGCGCCCCCCTGCACGACGCCGACAACGTGCCGCTCGGCCCGATCAACGTCGTGACGGCGCTCACCCGCTCGAGCGACTTCTTCTTCTACACGCTCGGCGGGCGGTTCTGGGAGGCCCGCGCCACCTACGGCCTGACGCCCATCCAGAACGAGGCCCACCTCTACGGCCTGGGGGTCCCGAGCAGGATCGACCTGCCGGCAAACGAGGTGCAGAACGGCTGGGTCGACAGCCTGCAGACCCGCAAGCTCCTGCGCGAGCAGGCGCCGAAGGTCTACGCCGCCGCGTCGTGGTACCTCGGCGACAACGTCGAGATGGCCTTCGGCCAGGGCGAGACCGTCGTCACGCCGGTCCAGCTCGCCACGGCGTACGGGACGTTCGCCAACGGCGGCACCCGCTACGCGCCCAAGCTCGCCGCGGCCGTCGTGGCGCCTTCGGGCAGGGTCGTCAGGCGCTTCGTCCCCCGCGTCCTCGACCACGTCACGATGTCGGCGGAGACCCGCCAGACGATCCTCGAGGGGCTCGAGGGCGCGGTGCAGAACCCGCTCGGCACGGCATACGCCGCCTTTGTCGGCTTCAACTTCGCCAAGTGGAACATCGCCGGCAAGACCGGGACGGCGACCGTCACCGTGAGCGACGTCGTGCAGCCGACCTCGTGGTTCGTCTCCTTCGGGGGCCCGCGGGGATCGGCGCCGCGCTACGTCGTCTGCGTCGAGATCAACCAGGCGGGCTTCGGCGCCTCGGCGGCGGCGCCGGTCGCCCGGCAGATCTGGAACTACCTCTACGGCCACGGGGTCGACCGGCTCGCCCCGGGGCGCTGACGCGGCCGGCAAGTTCATCTGATTGCAACGGAGGCTGGCTGAGGACCCCCGGCCCCGGGGATAAGCTAAAGCCAGGATGATCACGCCGCGACCAGGCAGAACGCGTCGGGGACCCCGGCGCGCGCCGGTCGTGGGCGTGTCCATCACCCGTTGCGCGCCGAGGGCTGGGGGGTCCTGTACCGCGCGAGCAGTTGCCGCCCCCCTGGTGGGAGCTTCGGCATCCACCGACGGACGCGGCACGTCAGATCGACTTGGCCCCACCGCTGCACGGCGCGGCGACTCGTTCGCTGGCGCCCGCGCGGTGGTTCCCGCGCACTTCCTGAGTGCGCGTCCTAGAAGGGACCTTTCTCATGTCCGACCCGACCACTGGCGCCACCGGCGTCGGAGAGTCGCGGAGCCCCGCCGGTTCCGCGGCGTCCGGTGCGGCGCTAGACGCTCCGGGGGCAACCCGCAGGTCTGAGGCGCCGCCTAAA